>CAUJEE010000215.1 GCA_963169215.1 Actinomycetota bacterium | reverse complement strand
GGTCGGCCAAGCGACGGGCACTCGCCGCGCGCTTCGCGCGGGAAGCGCCCGACCGCACCGGCGCCGCGCCCGGCAACAAGCGCGTCGACCACACCGGCGGCCCCGCCTGGCGCGGCTGGGCCCGCGCCCAGGGATCCGAGCTGTGGCAGTACGCCACCTGGTGCGCGCTCGCCGACCGCCACGGTGCCTGCTGGCAACAGTGGCCCGCCGAACTGCGCCATCCCGCCGGGCCGGCGGTGGCCGACCTGGCCCTGCACGACCATGCCTTCGCCCGCGCCGTCGAGTTCCACGCCTGGCTGCAATGGCTCGCCCACCGGCAACTGCTGGCCACCGCCACCGCCGGCGTGCACCTGATCGCCGACCTCGCGGTGGGCAGTTCGCCCGACGGTGCCGACGCATGGCTGCACCAAGACCTGCTCGCCCTCGACGTGCGCATCGGCGCGCCGCCCGACCCGTTCAACGCAGCCGGGCAGGATTGGGGGCTGCCACCGTTCGTGCCGTCGCGGCTGCGGGCGGCCCGCTACCAACCGCTGGCGGCGATGGTGCGCGCCGCCTGCGCGGGGATGGGCGGCGTGCGCATCGACCACGTGATGGGCCTGTTCCGCCAGTTCTGGGTGCCCGCCGGTGCCGCACCCGCCGACGGCGCCTACGTGCGCATGCCCGCCGACGAGATGCTGGCCATCGTGCGCCTGGAGGCGACGCGTGCGGGAGCGTTCGTGGTGGGCGAAGACCTGGGCACGGTCGAACCGCAGGTGCGCACGGCGATGGCCGACAGCGGCATGTTGGGCACCAAGGTGTGGTGGTTCGACCCGCGCCCCGAGCAGTGGCCACGGGACAATCTGGCGACGGTGACCACCCACGACCTGCCCACTGTGGCCGGGGTGTGGACCGGCACCGACGGTTCGGCGGAGATGCTTGCCGATCTGCGCACCGCCACGGCCGATGCCGACGACATGACTGCGGCTGCGGTGTCGTTGCACGCGCAGGTGGCTGCCGGCGGGTGCCTGCTGACGCTGGCCGCGCTCGACGACCTGGCCGGCTGTGTCGAGCGCCCAAACCTGCCGGGTACCGTCGGCGGCGCCAACTGGCGGCGCAGGATGCCGGCCGCCAGTGAGCAGATCCTCGACGGCGAACCGGGCGCGCCGATCATCGCCGCCCTGCGAGCAGCAATCCGGCCCGACTAGCCGCCCACCAGTTCGCCGACCCGCTCGCGGCCGTCGTCAACGGCCGGCGCGTCGAGCGACTCGCCACCGACATCTGGGTCGACAGCCAGACCAGCTGCACCGCGGCGGTGCTCGAGAAAGAAGAAGACGATCATCGCCGCGGCGACGAGGATGCCCGCACCCACCTCGAAGGCCAGCTTCACGCCGTCCATCCACGCCGCGCGGGCGGAGGCGGCGAGCACCGCGCCCTGCTCTCCACCCAGTTGCTCGCTCACGAACAGAGCGCCGCCCAGCGAGCCGCGCACCATCTCCTGCGTCGGCGCGTCCATCGCGTCGACCGTGGCCGGCAGGCCACCCGAGTAGGCAGACGAGAGCAGGCTGCCGAGGATCGCGACGCCCATCGTCGTGCCCAACTCGCGGGTGGTGTCGTTCATCGCCGAGCCCACCCCGGCGTGCGAGCGGGGCACCGACGACATCATCATGTCGGTCATCGGCGACATGGTGATGCCCATGCCGAAGGTCATCACGACGATCCCGACGAGCACGTCGGTGTAGGGCGAAGTGCTGGCCAGCCGCGACAGGATCAGCACGCCCGTGGCGGTGAACAACATGCCTGCGGTGAGTACCAACCGTGTGCCGAAGCGACGCACGAGGATCGGCGACGCGAGGGCCATCACCACCATCACCGGGATGAACGGCACCATGCGTAGCCCGGCCTCGAACGGCCCGAAGCCGGCGACCAGTTGGAAGTACTGCACGGTGATGAAGAAGAACCCGAACAGCACGATGAACACCATCGTCATGCCCAGCGCGCCCACTCCGAAGCGACGCACGCGGAACAGGTTCATGTCGAGCATCGGCTGCTGTGCCCGCTTCTCCCAGGCCACGAACGCGCCCAGCAATGCAATGGCCAGAGTGAGCGTCGCCGCGGTGGTGGTGGAGAGCCAGCCCCAGTGCGGGGCCTCGATCAACGCGAAGACAAGTGTGCCCAGCCCGGCGATCGACAACAGCGACCCGCCGATGTCGATGCGCGGCGCCGACGAGTCCTTCGAGCGGGGCAGCACCAGTGCACCGGCGACGAGTGAGATGGCGACCACCGGCAGGTTGACGGCGAACGCCGACCCCCACCAGTAGTGCTCGGCCAGCCAGCCCCCGATGAGCAGGCCGAGGGCGCCACCCATGCCGGCGACACCGGCCCAGATCGATATCGCCTTCGGGCGCTCGCGATCGGGGAAGGCGTTGACCAGGATCGACAGGGTGGTGGGCATCACCAGTGCACCGCCCACTCCCATCACCGCCCGCGCGCCGATCACTTCTCCGGCGCTGTCGGCGAACAGGGTCGCGTACAGCGAGCCGGCGGCGAACAACAGCAGCCCCACCTGCAAGAACCCCTTGCGCCCGAAACGGTCGCCGAGGGTGCCGGCGGTGAACAACAGCCCGGCGAACACCAACGCGTAGGCATCGACCACCCACTGCTGGCCGGAGGTGTCGAGCTGCAGCTCACGAGCCATGCTGGGCAGGGCGACGTTCATCGAGGTGTTGGCCAGCACCACCACCAGCAGGCTTGTGCACAGCACGGTGAGGATCAGCCAGCGGCGGTGGTAGACGTCGGCCGGGATGCGGTCGTCGGCGGTGCTCGCGGGGTGGCTCATGTGGGGGGACGGCCTTTCTGCGGGGGTCCTCCCGATTCAAGTGGCACTTGTGCCA
>CAUJEE010000214.1 GCA_963169215.1 Actinomycetota bacterium | reverse complement strand
GCCGGCGAAGCACCAGCCGTCGCCGGCGCGGGCAAGCACCCTGCCGTGCACGACCAGCGCGGCGGTGGCCTCGTCGACCACCACCGCCGGGTAGTCGCGCACGGCCTCCGACAGTGTCAGCAGTCGTACTTCGTCCGGGTGGGCAGCTTCCGCAGCGGTGAAACTGCCCACCGCCGTGCGGCGCAGACGGCGCAGGTGGGCGCCGCCCCCGCACAACCGGCCGAGATCGTCGGCGAGGGTGCGGATGTAGGTGCCTTTCGAGCAGCGCACCTCGGCGGTGTACACCAGCGGGTCGGGGGTGGGTTCGACAGTGAAGTGGTGAACGGTGACCGGGCGCGGTTGGCGCTCGACTTCGACGCCTTCGCGGGCCAACTCGTACAGGCGCGTGCCGTCGACCTTCAGCGCGCTCACCATCGGCGGCACCTGCATGATGTCGCCGGTGAGCGTCGCCGCCGCGGCACGCACCTGGTCGCAGGTGAGACCGCGCATGTCGTAGGTGGCGAGCACCTGCCCGGCCGAGTCGAGCGTGTCGGTCGCAGTGCCGAACACGATCTCGGCGGTGTAGGTCTTGCCCAGGTCGGTGAGGAAGCGCAGCAGGCGGGTGCACTTGCCCACGCCCACCAGCAGAACCCCGGTGGCATCGGGGTCGAGCGTGCCCGCGTGCCCCACCTGGCGCTCGCCGAATCGGCGGCGCAGCATGCCGACCACGTCGTGACTGGTGACACCGGCCGGCTTGTCGACCACAGCCAGGCCGTGGGTGCTGGGTGGTCGGCGGCGGGCCATCACACGCCGTCGTCAGGTGCCTGCGGGGGCGCGGGCGGGCGAGCGGGCATCGTCTGTTCGTCGTGCAGGATGCGCTCGATGCGCTCGGCCGAGCGGATCGCTGCGTCGGGCTTGAACGACAGGATCGGCGTCTTCTTCGACCGCACCTGGCGGCCGATCGCCGCCTGCAAGCGCACGCGGTGTTCGCCCAGCGCGTCGACGATCTGCTCGTCGCCCTCGCCGCCGGCCAGCGAGTCGAAGTGCACTATCGCCCGATTCATCTCCGGGTCGACATCGACGGCAGTGACTGTCACCAGCGCCAGCCGTTCGTCGTCGATGCGCGTCAGTTCCTCGGCGATCACCTCCTGTAACGAAGTGCTGAGGCGTGCCTCGCGCGGATAGCGGTGTTGGCTGGGCGCGGCATGACGGCGGGGCTTGCTCATGAGACGATTCTGCCAGCTGGCTGGGGGTGGGCCACCTGCACTCGCTGCGCAAATCGATTGTCAGGTGAAATCGATATCGCCGCGCAGCGAGCGCTTGATCTCTGCCACGCCGCTGGCGGCGATGGTGTCGACCGCGTCCCACAGCTTCAGCGCCGCGTCACCACGGGGGATGTAGGGAATCACCGGGCCGAACAGGCTGGCCTCGCCGGGCTGGCCGGGGCGGTGGGTGAGTATCGGTGTGCCCACGTCGCCACCGGTACGGGAGAGGGCAAGTTCGGTGTCGGCGCGCACGTATGCGTCGTGCGTGTCGTCGAGCGCATGCTCGGCGAGGCCTACCGGCAACCCGGCCATGCTCAGCATCTCGCCCATGAACGCCACCGGGTCGGCGTTGATCTGCGGCCGTCGACGCCCCTTGTGGAAGGCGGTGCCGGTGGCCGTGTACAGAGCGGCCACCGCCTCGTTGCCGTGCTGCATGCGTACCTCGTCGCACACTCGGTGGGCGTACACGCCGGCGAAGTGGCCCTGCTGGTAGGCCCCGTCGTAATCGGGGTCGCTGCCGATGCGGTGCTCGTTGAGCACCTTCAACGAGATGAACCGCCAAGTGACCTCGTAGCTGCGCAAGCCCTGCACCTCGGTCACCCAGCGGGACGTGATCCACGCCCATGGGCACACCGGGTCGAAGAAGAACTCGAGGTCGGCCATCGTCGGGGTCGCGTTCAGACGCGGGCGATCTCGCGTTCTTCGTAGGTCTCGATGATGTCGCCCGACTTCAGGTCCTGGAAATCGCTGAGGCCGACACCGCACTCGAAGCCCTCGCGCACCTCGCGAGCATCTTCCTTGAAGCGCTTGAGCGACTGAATCGCGCCCTTCCAGATGATCGTGCCGTCGCGCAGGAAGCGCACCTTCGAGCCACGGGTGATCTGTCCGCTGAGCACCATGCACCCGGCAATCGCGCCGATCCGCGGCACGCGGAAGATCTCGCGCACCTCGGCCTCACCGGTGACCACCTCTTCGAACTCGGGGGCGAGCATGCCCACCATCGCCCGCTCGATGTCCTCGAGCAGTTTGTAGATGATCTCGTAAGTGCGGATCTCGACGCCTTCCGCCTCGGCCATCTCGCGTGCCTTGCGGTCGGGGCGCACGTTGAAGCCGATGAGGGTCGCATTGGTGGTAGCTGCGAGCGAGATGTCGTTCTCGGTGATGCCTCCAACTGCACGGTGCACGAAGGCCAGCTTCACCTCGTCGCGCTCGAGGCGCCGCAGGCTTTCGCTGACAGCCTCCAACGAACCCTGCACGTCGGCCTTCAACACCAGGTTGAGCGTGGCGACCTCACCGGCCTGGATCTGGCTGAAGATGTCCTCCAGCTTCACTCCGGTGTGCACGCGCGCATCGCCGCGCTGGGCCTTCAGCCGCTGGCGCTGCTCGCGAGCCTCGGCAACAGTACGGGCGGTCTTCTCGTCGTCCGACGCGCGGAACTCGTCACCGGCGTTGGGCACGCTCTGCAGGCCGAGTACCTGCACGGGAGTGCTCGGGCCGGCGCTCTTCACCTGCTCGCCGTGGTCGTTGATCATTGCCCGCACGCGGCCCCATGCCGCGCCGGCGACGATCGGGTCGCCCACCTTCAACTCGCCCTTGTCGACGAGGATCGTCGCCACCGGTCCGCGTCCGACGTCGAGGTTGGCCTCCAGCACGACGCCCTTGGCGCGGCCGGTCGGGTTGGCGGTGAGCTCTTCCAACTCGGCCACGGTGGCCAACTGCTCGAGCAGGTCGTCGACGCCCAGACCCTGCGACGCAGCCATCTCGACCACGATCGTGTCACCGCCCCACGACTCGGGCACCAGCTCCTGCTCGGCCAGTTGCGACAGCACGCGCTGGGGGTCGGCGTTCTCCTTGTCGATCTTGTTCAGCGCCACCACGATCGGCACCTCGGCGGCCCTCGCGTGGTTGATCGCCTCGATCGTCTGCGGCATGACGCCGTCGTCGGCGGCAACCATCAACACGACGATGTCGGTCACCTGCGCGCCGCGGGCGCGCATCTTGGTGAACGCGGCGTGGCCGGGGGTGTCGAGGACTGTGATCTTGCGGCCGTCGAGATCGACCTGGTAGGCGCCGATGTGCTGGGTGATGCCACCGGCCTCACCGGCCACGACGTCGGCGTTGCGGATCTTGTCGAGCAACGTCGTCTTGCCGTGGTCGACGTGGCCCATCACGGTGATCACCGGGGCGCGCGGCACCTGCAGCTCTTCGACGTCGTCGTCGCTGTCGTCGAACAGGGCCTGCAGCTCGAGCTCTTCTTGCTGGCCAGGTTCGACGAGCAGCAACTCCGCGCCGACCTCCAGCGCGAACAGCTCCATCTGCTCATCGGACAGGGTCATCGTCGCGGTGACCATCTCGCCGTTCTGCAACAGGAAGCGGATCACGTCGGCCGCGGTGCGGTTCAGCTTGGGTGCGAACTCCTGAGCCGACACACCTCGCTCGATGATGATCGTGCCCTCCGGCACGGGTGCGCTGGTGGGCGTGTAGTTGCTGTTGTAGTTGGGCTGCAACTCGTCGAAGTCGCGGCGGCGACGCGCACGGCTCTTCTTGCGCGGGGCGCGGCGCTGGCCACTCGGGCGCGCTCCCCCGCCACCGGGGCGACCACCGCCGGGGCCACCAGGACCACCCGGGCCACCGGCGCCACCGGGGCCGGGGCGCGGGCCACCGAACCCACCGGGGCGTGGTCCACCGGGGCCACCCGTACGCGGCGCGAAACCACCGGGACGCGGACCACCGGCACCCGCCGGGCGGGGACCTCCGGGGCCACCGGGACGGGCGGTGTAGCTGCTCGGACGCGAACCGGGACCGCCGCCGGGGCCGGGACGACCCGGGGCGCCTGTGCGCCCACCGGGGGGCGGCGGGATCGGACGGCCAGAGGCCGACACCGGGCGCCCGCCACCGGGGGGCGGCGGGATCGGACGGCCAGACGAGGAGGTCGGGCGGCCGGCAGGCGCAGGCGCGGCAGTGCCAGGACGAGCAGGCTGGGCGGCTTGTTCGCCACGACCCGGTGCCGCCGGCCGAGCGGTCGGCGTGGGGGCGGCGGGCGGCGGGCTGGCCGGCGCTGCACGCGGCGGAGGGGTGGGGGCCGGACGGCTGGAGGTGATCATCGCGCTCGCTGCCGCCGGGGCATCGGCGCCGGGAGCGACCACGTCGGCCGAGCTGGCCACGATCGGCGCGGTGCCACGGTCGTCGGCTTCCGCAACCGAAGGCGAGCCGGGCAAGTCGACCGGTGAAGGGGCGTCGACTACCTCTACCGGTGCTGCACCGGCCGCGTCGTCAGCCCGCGCGGGCTTGGCGGCGGCCTTCTTCACCGCGGCCTTCGGTGCTGCCGTCTTGCTCGCCGCGGTCTTCTTCGCCGCGGTCTTCTTCACCGTCTCGCCGGCAGCGTCGTCCTTGGGCGCCTTCTTGGCCACCTTCTTGACCGGCTTTGGCTCCTCGGGCTGCTCCGGGCGGGTGAGGCCGTCCTTCTCCGCGCGCCGACGAAGACGGTCTGCCTGCGCCTCGATGAGAGTCGACGAGTGGGTCTTCACCCCGACACCCATCCGATCGCAGAGCGCCATCATCTCCGCATTCGTCATTCCGAGCTCTTTGGCCAGCTCGTGCACGCGTTGGTTCTTCGCCAAGACCGTTGTCAGCCTTTCCTCGTCGGGGATTCTTCCATGCGGATGTCGACCCCACCGAACGCGGTGCGCACGGGCTGGTCGAGGTCGCGCACCACATCGGCGGGTGCTGCTGTCCTCCACGCGCGGTCGAACGCCCGGCGACGTTCGGCGGTGAGGAAGCACTCGTACGAGCACAGCCACGCGCCGCGACCAGCCGCACTGCGGCTCACTGTGGCGCCACGCGGGCCGAGGGCGCAGCGCACGAGCTGCGCCTGCGGCCGCTTGCTGCGGCATCCGATGCAGGTGCGCTCAGGCATCACCGGCTCCGCTCGGCTTGTCTTCGCCCGCTTCGACGGCTTCCACCGCTTCGGCTGCTTCGGCTTCTGCGACGACTTCTGCTTCTGGTTCTGCTTCCGCGGCTTGCTCGGCCGGCGCGGCGGGTGCGGCCACTGCGGCCTCCTCGGTCACCGCTGTCTGCTGAGATGCGGCTGCCGCTTCTGCTTCTGCCGCTTCTGCCTGCGCGTTCCACTGTTCCTGGGTCAGCACGGTGCCGTCGGCCGCGTGCCACTCCATCGTGCCCGTGTCGGCGTTGGCCACCCACTCGCCCTCTTCGTAGTCGGTGTCGTCGTCCTCGCCGCCCACCGGCTCGGTCTCGCCGCGGATGTCGATGCGCACACCGGTCAGCCGTGCCGCCAGGCGGGCGTTCTGGCCCTCCTTACCGATCGCCAGGCTGAGCTGGTTGTCGGGCACGATCACGTCGGCCTGCGTGGCGTCGTCGCTGATGATCACCTGCGTGACCTTGGCCGGCGACAGTGCCTTGGCGACGAAGTCGGCGAGGTCTTCGCTGAACGGGACGATGTCGATCTTCTCGCCGCGCAGTTCGTTCACCACCATGCGCACACGTCCACCGCGCGCACCGACGCAGGCGCCGACAGGGTCGACGTTGTGGTCGTTGCTCCACACGGCGATCTTGGTGCGGTGCCCCGGCTCGCGGGCGCAGCCCTTGATCTCGACGATGCCATCGGCGATCTCGGGCACTTCCAGCTCGAACAACCGCTTGATCAGACCCGGGTGGGTACGGCTGACCACGATCTGCGGTCCCTTCGCGGTCTTGCGCACTTCGACGATGTAGGCCTTCACCCGGTCGCCGGGAGTGGGACGCTCGAACGACACCTGCTCGGCCTTGGGGAGCAGGCTCTCGACCCGCCCCAGGTCGAGCAGTGTGTACCGGTCGTCGGCCTGTTGGATGATGCCGGTGACGATGTCGCCTTCGCGGTTGGCGTACTCCTCGAACTTGCGGTCGCGCTCTGCCTCGCGGATCTTCTGGCTCATCACCTGACGGAAGGTCTGCGCGGCGATGCGACCCATCTCGTCGCGGCGGGGAGTGTCGTCGCGGGGGTTCACCCACTCGCCGTCTTCGTTGACGTCGTAGGCGGTGAAGCTGAACTCCATCGTCTGCGGGTCGATCGACACCTCCACCTCCGGGGCGGCACCCTGGCGACGCTTGTAGGCGAGCACGAGCGCGTCGGCGAGCACGTGCAATAGCGCGTCGACCGAGATGTTCTTCTCGTTGGCGAGCATCTTTATCGCTTCGGACATGTCGAGATTGCTCACGTGGCCTCCGTTCTCGAAACAGCCTGCTTGGGCGACTGGGGACCCCACACGAACACCGTGCGCGCCCTGTCGATCTGGTCGTAGGTGACGGTGCGCTCGTCGGCGCCGTCCGGCGGCGGTGACTCCAGCCGCAAGGTGGCACCGCGGTCGTCGGCCGACACCAGCACCCCCTGGATGCGGCGCTCGCCGTTCGCCACGTCGCGCAGGCGGATGTTCACCGCCTTGCCCACCTCGCGCTGGAAGTGCGCCGGGGTGCGCAGCGTGCGCTCGAGGCCCGGGCTGGTGACCTCCAGCGTGTAGTGGCCGGGCACCGGGTCGTGATGGTCGAGGTCGCGGCCGATCAGCCGCGACGCCAGAGAGATCTCGTCGATGGAAACGCCACGCTCACTGCCTGGTGGCGTGTCGAGCGTGACACGCAGAGTGCCGCCGCGAAACTCGAGGTCGTACAGATCTAGCTTGAGGTCGGCGACTATCGGCGCGATCAGTTCGCGAACGCGTTCGAGTGTGCGGTTCTCCATCGTCGACCTCCTTCCTTCAACGAATGTGCTGTGATTCCTGGCCCCAATCAGTGAAGAAGGCGTGGGCGTTGACCGCCCACGCCTTCGGTTCAAAGAACTTCAAGGACTGAGCGAGTATATCGGTGTCAATCAGCCTTGCGGCGGCCGACGGCCCCCACCGGCGGCGGCGGTATCCTCCGCACGTGCTGAGAATGTCGACCCTTTTCCTGCGGACGCTACGGGAAGATCCGTCCGACGCCGAGGTCGCCGGGCATCGGCTGCTGGTCCGCGCCGGTTACATCCGCCGCGCCGCCCCCGGCGGGTTCACCTGGTTGCCGCTCGGCTGGATCGTGCTGCGCAACGTCGAGCGCATCGTGCGCGAGGAGATGGACCGCGAGGGCTTCCAGGAGGTGCACTTCCCGGCGCTGCTGCCCCGCGAGCCATACGAGGCCACCGGCCGCTGGACCGACTACGGCGACAACCTGTTCCGCCTGCAAGACCGCCGCGAGGCCGACTACCTGCTCGCACCCACGCACGAAGAGATGTTCACGCTGCTGGTGAAAGACCTCTACAGCAGCTACAAGGACCTGCCGGTGGTGCTCTACCAGATTCAGACCAAGTACCGCGACGAGGCCCGTCCGCGCGCCGGCCTGCTGCGCGGCCGCGAGTTCTTGATGAAGGACTCGTACAGCTTCGACGTCGACGACGAAGGGCTGCAGGCCAACTACGACAAGCACCGCGCCGCCTACCAACGCACGTTCGCGCGGCTGTCGCTGCCGGTCGTGATCGTCTCGGCGATGAGCGGGGCGATGGGCGGCTCGGCCAGCGAGGAGTTCCTCGCGCCGCTGGAGGTTGGCGAGGACACCTACGTGCGCTGCACCAAGTGCGACTACGCGGCCAACACCGAGGCGGTGCGGGTAGCTCCCCCGGCTGCGGTGCCGTTCGACGACCTGCCGCCTGCGCGGGTGTACGACACCCCCGACACGCCCACCATCCAGACGCTGGTCGATCTGTTCAACGCGCGGGCCGATCTGCAGCGCACCGACCGCGCCTGGACCGCGGCCGACACGCTGAAGAACCTGGTGGTGAAGCTGAAGAACCCCGACGGCACGTTCACCGCGCTGGCCATCGGCGTGCCTGGTGACCGCGACGTCGACATGAAGCGGCTCGAGGCGCAGGTGTCGCCGGCGGAGATCGAGCCGTTCACCGAAGACGACTTCAAGGCCAACCCGGCTCTGGCCAAGGGCTACATCGGGCCAGGCGCGCTGGGCCTGCACAACGCGTCGGGCATCCGCTTCCTGGTCGACCCGCGGGTGGTCGACGGCACCGCCTGGATCACCGGCGCCGACACGCCCGGCAAGCACGTGAAGGATCTGGCGATGGGCCGCGACTTCACCCCCGACGGGGTGATCGAGGCGGCCGAGGTGCACGACGGTGACCCGTGCCCGGTGTGCTCGTCGCCGCTGGAGATGGCCCGCGGCATCGAGATGGGCCACATCTTCCAGCTCGGGCGCAAGTACGCCGAGGCGCTCGGCCTCACCGTGCTCGACGAGAACGGCAAGACCCGCGTGGTCACCATGGGGTCGTACGGCATCGGCGTGTCGCGGGCGGTGGCGGCCCTCGCCGAACTGAACAACGACGACAAGGGGCTGATCTGGCCGCGAGCGATCGCGCCGGCCGACGTGCACATCGTCGCCACCGGCAAGGCCACCGACCCGCAACTGCCGGCCGCAGAATTGTTGGCCGCAGAGTGCGAGGCCGCCGGTCTGCGCGTGCTGCTCGACGACCGCGTCAGCGTGTCGCCGGGGGTGAAGTTCAACGACGCCGAACTGGTGGGCGTGCCGACGATCGTGGTGGTGGGCCGCGGCCTGGCCGACGGTGTGGTCGAGGTGAAGGATCGCCGCACCGGCGAGAAGCAGGACATCGCCCTGGCCGAGGTGGTCGCCCACCTCACGTCGCTTGCCTGAGCGTCGCAACACGGAGGCCAGGCGACCGTTAGGAGAGCGAACTTTCCGTAGCGACCGGGCGGGCATCGATGGTCGCTGGGTCGTTCATGTCCCTTTGTTCCGATTTCGAATTGCCCGCCCCACCAGCCCAACGGAGCCAATTCGAAATCGGAACAAGGGGAACTGGAGTTGAGCAGCCTGGGTCACCGCTCGGCAGGCCACGGGGAGTCCTCACCCGGGGCGGTTCAGCTGAACCGCACCAAGCCTTGGTCGATCACCACGCGGTCGCCCACCGAGGTGGTGAACACGGCCGTGTTGCTGCCATCGGGGCCGGCAACACGCCACGTGCGGATCGTCAACGCCTCGCCGGGCATCACCGGCGACGAGAAGCGCCCCTCGATGTGGTGGAAGCGGGCCGGGTCGTTGTCGCACAACTGCGCCAGCAGCCCACGCCCGGTGAACCCGTACGTGCACAGGCCGTGCAGGATCGGCCGGTCGAAGCCGCCGAGCGCGGCGAACGACGGATCGGTGTGCAGCGGGTTGCGGTCGCCCGACAGGCGATAGACGAACGCCTGGTCGGGCGACGTGGCGAACGTCGTCTCGTGGTCGGGTGCCCGGTCGACAGGTGGCTCGTTCTGCGGCCCCGACGGGCCGCGCTCGCCGCCCCACCCACCCTCGCCACGGATGAAGGCCGACATGCGTACGTCGAACAGCGGCTCGCCCGCCATCGTGCGCACCGAGTTCTCGATCACCACCACTGCCGCCTTGCCCTTGTCGTGCATGGCGACGACCTTGTCCTGCATCTGCACCTCGGCCTCCACCGGGATCGGCCGGTGCAAGGTGACCGCCTCGGAGCCGTGCACGAGCATCGCGAAGTTGAACGAACCGATCTTGCCCATCGCCCGCTGGCCACGTGAGGCATTGCCGCTGCCGGCCACCACCGCGAACGTCGGGTACACCTGCTGGGGCACGCCGTTGGTGTTCTCGGTGGAGAAGGCGAGGTCGTTCTGGCCGGCGCCGATGCCCACCGCGTAGAGCAGGCAGTCCTTCGACGTCCAACTGGTGGTGATCACCTCACCCACCTCACCGACGGCATCAGGGTTCAACGGCATCGCTGGCTCCTCTCGCTCGCTCTCTGCGCCACTCTCACTGGCCCGGGCGCGGTTGCGGCGGGCCGCCGGGCACACCGTTCATGCCCGAGTTGGGGCGGGCTGCGGCCAACAGCTCGGCCACCACCGGTCCAAGCTGGTTCGGGTCGTCGACCGGCTCGTGCTGCGGACCGCGCACCCAGCCCTCGGCGACCGCCAACATGCGCCCGCTGGCCTCGAACACCCGCCCGCTGACCGCGGCCGACTGCTCGCTGGCCAACCAGGTGACGATCGGGGCGATCCAGCGCGGGTTCTGCAACTCGCGGTCCTCCTCGGTCTGCGGCGCGCTGGCGAGGCCCTCGGTCATGCGTGTCAGCGCCACCGGGCCGACCGCGTTCACCGTCACCCCGTAGCGGGCCAGCTCGAGCGCGGTGATCACGGTGAAGGATGCGATGCCGGCCTTCGCCGCGCCGTAGTTGCTCTGCCCGGGGTTGCCGTAGATGCCACTCACCGAGGTGGTGTTGATGATCCGCCCGCTCACCGCTTTGCCCGCCTTGGTCTGCTCACGCCAGTAGGCGGCCGCCCAGCGGGAGGGGGCGAAGGTGCCCTTGAGGTGCACGTTGATGACCGCGTCCCACTCCTCCTCGGTCATGTTCACCAGCACCCGGTCGCGCAGGATGCCGGCGTTGTTCACCAGTGCGTGCAGGTCGCCGAAGGTCTCGATCGCGGTGTTGACCAGCCTCTGGGCACCCTCCCACGAGGCGACGTTGTCGCCGTTGGCCACGGCCTCGCCGCCCATCGCCTCGATCTCGGCCACCACTTGTTGCGCCGGGCTGACATCGCCGCCGGTGCCGTCGACGTTGCCGCCGAGGTCGTTGACCACCACCTTCGCCCCGTGCCAGGCGAGGCTGAGGGCGTGCTCGCGGCCGATGCCACGACCTGCACCGGTGACGATCGCTACACGGCCTTCACAGAGTCTGCTCATGGCCTCAGATCGTAGGATGACCCGATGTCATCGGCCGAGTCGACCGCCGTCACGCGCTACGACGTGCTCGTCGTCGGGGCCGGTCCGGCCGGCTGCGCGGCGGCGATCACCCTCGCTCGCGCCGGCCGCCGGGTGGTCGTGGTCGACAAGGCCCGCTTCCCGCGCGACAAGTGCTGCGGCGACGGCCTCACCACCCTCGCCCTGCGCGAACTGGCGCCACTCGGGTTGACACCCGAGCATGTGCCCAACTGGCAGGCGGTGGGCGAGGTGTGGCTGCGTTCGCCGTCGGGCCGCGAGGTGTGCCTGGCGCTGCCGGCCGAGGGCACTTTCGCGGCCACTGCCCCGCGCCGCGAACTCGACGCGGCGCTGGTGCAACTGGCGCGCGAAGCCGGGGCCACCGTGCACGAAGGACACACGATTACCGCCGTGCGCACCCTGCCCGACCGGGTCGAGGTCGACACCGACGCCGAGCTCACCCTTACCGCCGGGCACCTCATCGCCGCCGACGGGGTGTGGTCGCCGACGCGCAGGCTGCTCGGCCTCGGCGAACCCGGCTACCTCGGCGAGTGGCACGCCTTTCGCCAATACGCCGGCAACGTCACCGGGCCTGCCGCCCACCGCCTCTACGTATGGTTCGAGCCCGACATGTTGCCCGGCTACGCGTGGAGCTTTCCGCTGCCGGGTGGACGGGCCAACATCGGCTTCGGGGTGATGCGCGGCGGCCAGAACACGGGCAAGTCGATGGCCGCGCAGTGGGCCGGGCTGCTCGATCGCCCGCACATCCGCGCCGCGCTCGGCCCCGACGCGCAGTTCGAGGGGCGCCACACCGCGCTCCCCATCCCCGCGGCCATCGACCGCGCCGTGCTCACCCACGGGCGGGTGCTGTTCGTCGGCGACGCGGCGCGAGCCACCGACGTTATGACCGGCGAGGGCATCGGCCAGGCACTGCTCACCGGACGACTGGCCGCGGAAGCGATCCGCGTCGGCAGCGACGGGACCGGCAAGAACATCGCCGCCGCTTACGAGCGGGCAGTGCGCGGCGAACTGTTCGCCGACCACCGCCTGTCGAAGGTGCTCAACGGCTGGCTGGCGCGGCCGCTGCTGGCCCGCGGCGCGGTGCGCGTCGCCGGTCTCACCGCCTGGACGCGCCGCAACTTCGTGCGCTGGATGTTCGAGGACGAGCACCGTGCGATCGTCTTCACCCCCCGCCGCTGGCACCGCCGGTTCCTCAAGCGCCCGGCACCGTACCGCTGAGCGCTACCGTGCCACTCATGGTGAACGTTCACGACCACGTCGGGAGCGTGTGGGCCGACGAGATCGTCCCCGCGTTGCACGACTACATCTCGATCCCCGCCCTCTCCGCCGATTTCGACCCCGACTGGAAGGCCAGTGGGCATCTCGACCGGGCGGTCGACCTGCTCCATCGTTGGTGCGCGGCGCGACGCATCGACGGGATGTCGATCGAGGTGGTCGAGCTGCCCGGGCGTACCCCGCTGCTGGTGGCCGAGATCGCCGCCGCCAACGGCGGTAGCAACGACGACACGGTGCTGCTCTACGGACACTACGACAAGCAGCCGGAGATGACCGGCTGGCGCGAGCACCTCGGCCCGTGGAAGCCGGTGCTGGAGGGCGACCGGCTGTACGGCCGCGGTGGCGCCGACGACGGCTACGCAGCCTTCGCGTCGCTGCTCGCGGTCGAAGCCGCGCAGGCCGCCGGCCTCGCGCACAACAAGGTGGTGATGCTGATCGAGGGCAGCGAGGAGAGTGGCAGCCCCGACCTGCCCACCTACATGGAGGCACTGCGCGAGCGCATCGGCAAGGTGTCGCTGGTGATCTGCCTCGACTCGGGCTGTCTCGACTACGAGCGGATGTGGGTCACCACCTCTCTGCGCGGGGTGGCGATGGTGATCCTGCGTGTGGAGGTGCTCACCGAGGGCGTGCACAGTGGAAGCGCCAGTGGCCTGGTGCCCTCGTCGTTCCGCATCGCCCGCGCCCTGCTCGAGCGCATCGAGGACAGCGCCACCGGCCGTCTGTTGCTGCCCGAACTGCACGTATCGATCCCCGACGACCGCCGCGCCGAGGCGCATGCCACCGGCGCCGACTTCACCATCGCCGACGACCTGCCGTTCAGCGCGGGAACCAGGCCGACGACCGACGACCCGGCCGAGCAGTTGCTGGCCACCAGTTGGTACCCGACGCTCAGCGTCACCGGTGCCGACGGCCTGCCGCCCACCGGGCGGGCCGGCAACGTGCTGCGGCCGTCGACCTCGCTGAAGCTCAGCTTCCGCCTGCCGCCCACCTGCGACGCGAACGCGGCCCTCGACGCGATCCGCACGCGACTGCTCGCCGACCCGCCGTACGGCGCGGTGGTCGAGTTGGGCGACGCTGTCGCCGAGCCGGGGTGGAACGCCACACCCTTCGCGCCATGGCTGCAAGCCGCCCTCGACGCGGCCAGTGAGAAGGTGTTCGGCCACTCGACCCGTGCTCTCGGGGAGGGCGGCTCGATTCCGTTCATGGGCCTGCTCGGCTCGCTCTACCCGGAGGCACAGTTCGTGATCACCGGCGTCGGCGGCCCCGAGTCGAACGCGCACGGGCCCAACGAGTTCTTGCACGTGCCGATGGCGACCAAGTTGACCGAGTGCGTCACCCACGTGTTGCACGCGCACGCCACCCGCTGAACCGCCGATGCTCGCTCTCCTGCGCAAGAACGCCGATCTGCGCTGGCTGTTCATGGCGCAAGTGGTGTCGTTCATGGGCGACTGGTTCACCTTCGTTGCCATCGCCGGCATCGTCAAGGAGGCCACCGGCAGCCCGTTCCTGGTGTCGCTCGCCTTCGTCTCGTTCTCGCTGCCGTCGTTCCTCGCCTCGCCGATAGCAGGAGCCGTGGCCGATCGCTTTGATCGCCGCCGCCTGTTGGTGCTGGTGTCGCTGCTGCAGGCGGTCGCCGCACTCGGCCTGTTGACCGCCGACAACCATCGCGTGTGGCCGTTGTTCGTGTTCCAAGGGGCCATCTCCGCGCTGGCCGCGTTCGTGAAGCCGGCGATCGACGCAGGCGTACCCAACCTCGCCCGCGACGCCGACGAGTTGCGCAAGGCCAACGCCCTGTTCGGGTCGACCTGGGGGGTGATGCTCGCCGTCGGAGCCGCGCTCGGCGGCGTGTTCAGCCAGGCCTTCGGCCGAGAGGCCGCCTTCGTGGCCGATGCCGTGTCGTTCGCCCTGGCGATGGCGCTGTTCGCGATGGTGAGCCGCCCGATGCAGGAGCGAGCGCACGCCCACCGGCGGGCGATGCGGCCGGTGGCCGACATCCGCGAGGCGGTGCATTACGCCCGCGAAGACCACGTGGTGTTGGCGCTGATTGCCAGCAAGTCGACATTCGGCATCGGCGCCGCGGTGGTGAGCCAATTGCCGGTGCTGGCCACGTCGGTGTACCACTGGAAGGACGGTGGCATCGGCCTGTTGCTGGCCGCGCGGGGAGTCGGCGCGGGTCTCGGCCCGATCATCGGCGCGCGGTTCAGCCAGGGCGACATCGGCCGCACGCTCAAGATCTGTGGTTACAGCGGATTGGCGTTCAGCTTCGCCTACCTCGGCGCGGCCTGGTCGCCGGTGATCTACCTCGCCGCGCTGCTCATTGCCCTCGGCCACCTCGGCGGTGGAGCGCAGTGGACGCTCAGTACCTACGGCCTGCAGATGCGCACGCCCGACCACATCCGCGGGAGGGTGATGGCCGGCGACTTCGCGCTGGTGACGCTGGTGATCAGCGTCTTCGGCCTGCTCGCCGGCTTCCTCTCCGAACACATCGACGTGCGCTGGACGCTCACCATCTTCGCTCTCGCGGTGCTGTTCGCGGTGGTGCCCTACATCGCCGCGACGCGCCGGTTGGTGGCCCGGCTGGAGGCCGCGACCGCCACCGACTCGGCCGACTCGCGGGCGTGATAGCTGCTGCGGGTGAGCGGGCTGGCCTCCACGTGTCCGATGCCCAGCGCCTCGCCCACCTGCGCCCAGTGGGCGAATTCGTCGGGCTCGGCCCACCGCGCGACCGGTAGGTGCTGCCCGGTGGGGCGCAGGTACTGACCGATGGTGACGATGTCGGTGCCGATCGCGGCCAGGTCGGCGAGCAATCCCTCCACCTCGGCCGCGGTCTCGCCCAGGCCGAGCATGAACCCGCTCTTGATCACCGACCCGGCGGCCTTGGCGTGGGCGAGCACACCCAGGCTGCGGGCGTAACCGGCGCTCGGGCGCACCCGTCGCTGCAGGCGGGCGACGGTCTCGACGTTGTGGTTGAACACGTCGGGGTGCTCGCCGAGCAACAGGTCGAGCGCGCCGTGGTCGCCCTTCGCGTCGCTCACCAACGTCACCACCCGGGCTCCGGGGCCCTGCTCGCGGATCGCCCGCAGGCAGGCGGCGACGTGGGCCATGCCACAGTCGGGCAGGTCGTCGCGCGCCACCATCGTCAGCACCGCGTGCTCGAGCCCCATCGCCGCCACCGCCGATGCCACCTGCGCCGGCTCGTGCGGGTCGGGCGCCGCCGGTCGCCGGGTGTCGACCAGGCAGAAGCCGCAGGCGCGGGTGCAACGCTCGCCGAGCACCATCAACGTCGCGGTGCCCGCCTCCCAACATTCGCTGAGGTTGGGGCACCCCGCCTCCTCGCACACGGTCACCAGCGACCGGTCGCGCAGCGTGTGGCGCAGGCCCATCACCTTGTCGCCCAGCTGCACCTTGCGGCGCAGCCATTCGGGCTTGCGCGCCGAGATGTCCAGCCCCGCGGGCAGATCGACGCGGGCCACGTCCTGACGCTCGGCTGCGCCCCAGGTGGCCGCGGCCTGGCGCACGACCGCATCGACGACCCGTTGCAGATCGAGGTCGCCCGCGACACGCTCCTCGGCGAGCGACGTGACCGGCTTGTCGCCGATGCCGCAGGGCACGATGTAGTCGCGCATGTAGCGCATGTCGGGATGCACGTTGAGCGCGAAGCCGTGCATCGTGCGCCCGTTGGCCAGGCGCACACCGATCGCGGCGATCTTGCGCGGGTGGTCGCGGTCGACCCACACGCCCGGGTACTCGGGCTCGACGTGGCCGTCGATACCGAACTCGGCAAGGGTGCCGATCAGCAGCCGCTGCAGGGTGGCGACGTGTTCGGCTGCGCCCAACGAGTTGGGCACGTTGAGGATCGGGTAGCCCACCAGTTGCCCGGGGCCGTGGTAGGTGATGTCGCCGCCGCGCTTCACCCCCACCAGCTCGGCATCGACGGTGGCCGGATCGACGAGCAGGTTGCCGGCCAGGTCGGCGCGCGGGCCGTGGGTGAACACGTGCGGATGCTCGAGCAGCAACAGGTGCTGCTCGCGGCCGTGGTCGAACAGCGCCTGCTGCAGGGCGAGCGCCTCGCGGTAGGGCACCCGCCCCAGCCAGCGCACGCGCAGGGGCATCAGAGCTCCTGGCCCCAGTCGCGGGTCTCGAGGATCTGCTTCACCCGCACCAGGAAGTTGGCCGCGTACGCACCGTCGAAGGCACGGTGGTCCCAGGTCATCGCCAGGTGCCCGACGGGGTGGATGACGATCGCCTCATCGCCGTTGGGCAGGGCGGCCACCACCGGCTTGCGGGTGATCGCATCGGTCGACAGGATCGCCACCTGCGGCTGGTTGATCACCGCCATCGACAGCACGCTGCCCGCCGAGCCGTTGTTGGTGATGGTGAACGTGCCACCGCTGATCTCGTCGGGCGACAGCTTGCGGCTGCGGGCGCGGTTGGCAAGGTCGTTGATCTCGCGGGCGATGGCGCGCAACCGCTTGGTCTCCGCGGCGCGGACCACCGGCACCAGCAGACCCTCGTAGTCGAGATCGACGGCGATGCCGATGTCGATGTAGTTGTGCACCACCAGTTCGTTCTCGCCGACGCTGGCGTTGAGGTGCGGGAACTCGGCCAGCGCGTCGATCGTCGCGCGGGTGATGAACGGCAGGTAGGTGAGCCCGAAGCCCTCCGCCGCCTTCCACTCGCCCTTCGCCTTGCCACGGGTGAGGTCGACATTGTTGTAGTCGACCTCCACCACGCTGAGTGTGTGCGGGCTGACGCTCTTGCTCATCACCATGTGGCTGCCGGTGAGCCGACGGATCTTGCTGAGCGGCACCGAGGTGTCGCGCTCGCCGCTGCGCACCAGCGGCGCAGGGGCGGCGGCGGCAGGGGCGGCGGCAGGGGCAGGTTGGGTGGCGGCAGGTTGGGTGGCGGCAGGTTGGGTGGCGGCGGGCGCGGGAGCAGCGGGCGCGGCCTGGGTGTGGGTGTCGATGTGGTCGAGCACGTCGTCGCGGGTGATGCGGCCGCCGGGGCCGGTGCCCTTGATGTCGTCGGGGTTGATGTTGTGCTCGGCCACCAAGCGGCGCACCACCGGTGACAGCAAGCGGTTGTCGGCCGCCGCCGCGGGGGCCGCGGCGGTCGGCGCCGGTGCGGGCGCGGGCGCGGGCTCTGCTGCTGCTGCGGGCGCGGGCGCGGGGGCGGGCGTGGGTGCAGCCGGCGCGGCGGGCGGGGCAGCAGCAGGGGCAGGCGCGGCGGCGGCATCAGCGGCACCCACCACCGCCACCACGGCGTTCACCGGCACGGTGTCGCCCTCCTTGACGCGGATCTCGAGCAGCACCCCGCCCACCGGCGAGGGCACCTCGGTGTCGACCTTGTCGGTGCTCACCTCGAACAGCGCCTCGTCGGCGGCGACGTTGTCGCCGACCCGCTTGAACCAGCGGGTGATGGTCCCCTCGGTGACGGTCTCACCGAGTTGCGGAAGAACGACATCGGCCATGGCGGTTATCTCCTCGGGTTGCAGTACTCAGGCATTGAGGCTACGGCCGGTGAGCGACAGCACCGTCTCGCCGAACAGTTCGGTCAGGCTCGGGTGTGGCTGGATGAACTCGGCCACCTCGGCAACGTTGGCCTCCCAGTTCACCGCGAGGTAGCCGCCGCTCAGTTGTTCGGTCACCCACGGGCCCACCATGTGCACCCCCAGGATCTGGCCGGCGGTGCCGTCGGGCTGCTTCTTGGCGATCACCTTCACCAACCCGTCGAGTTCGCCCAGGATCTGCGCCCGGCTGTTGGCGCGGAACTGATGCTTGGCCACCACCACGTCGTGGCCGGCGTCGCGGGCGGCCTGCTCGTCGGGGCCGACGAAGGCCACCTCCGGGTGGCAGTAGATCGCCCACGGCACTCGCGCATAGTTCACCGGTGCGGGGTTCTCGCCGAGGATGTGCTTGGTGACCAGGATCGCTTCCGCGTAGCCGACGTGGGCCAGGGCCGGGGTGTTGATCAGGTCGCCGATGGCGTACACCCCCGGCTCGCCCGTGCGGCAGTACTCGTCGACCTCGACGAAGCCGCGATCGTCGACCTTCACCGCCGTTTCCTGCAGGCCGAGCTGATCGGCGTAGGGCCGGCGGCCGATGCTCACCACCACCGCGTCGACCTCCAGGTTCAGCGTGGCGGCGTGAGTGGCGTCGTCGGTGGTGGCACCGTCGGCCGAGCCAGCTGCGGAGTAGTGCACCACCGTGCCGCCCGCGTCGGTGGGCGTGTGGCCGAGCACCTTCACGCCGGTGCGGATGTAGATCTTCTTCTTCTTGAAGGTGCGCACAACGACGTTGGCCACATCGGTGTCGAGGCCGGGGAGGATCTTGGGCAACCCCTCGAGGATCGTCACCTGGCTACCGAGGTCGGCGAAGGTGCTGGCGAACTCGCAGCCGATTGCCCCTCCGCCGATCACCGCCATGCGGGCCGGCACGGTGTCGAGCATCAGCACCTCGTCGCTGGTCATCACCGCGCCGGCGGGCTCGAAGCCGGGGATCGTGCGCGGCACCGAGCCGGAGGCGAGCACCACGTTCGTACCGGTGAGCTTGCTGGTGCTGCCGTCGGGGTGGGTGACGGTCACCGTGCGGGCGGCAGCGAGCGAGCCGACGCCGTCGAGGATGGTGATCTTCTTCGACTTCATGAAGCCGCCGAGGCTCTTGACGATGCCGTCGACGACCTTCTGCTTGCGGGCCTGGGCGACGGCGAAGTTCACCGTGGCCGCACCCGCGGTCTCGATGCCGAACTCGGCCGCGTGGGCTACGTGGCGCTGCACGGCCGCCGTCTCGAGGAACGCCTTGGCCGGGATGCAGCCACGGTTGAGGCAGGTGCCGCCCAGCGCCCCCTTCTCCACCAGCGCCACCTTCAGCCCCGCGGACGTGGCGTAGAGCGCGGCGCCGTAGCCACCGGGCCCGCCCCCGATCACCACCAGGTCGAACTTGTCCTGTTCCATCGGCGTATCGCTCCCTTCACCTCGTCCACATCGCTCAGACCGACCAGATCGCCCCGTGTCGCCCGTGTCGCAGTGTCACGGTACCGGCCGATTCACTTCAGCTTCACTTCAGCTTCCACCGCACCTGCTCGTCCGCACGGCGGAACACCAGTTGCCGCGACGAACCCTCGAACCCCTCGGTGGCGAAGGTGAGCGTGCAGGTGGTGGTCTGCCGGGTGAGAGCCGTGCAGGCCTCGGTGCCCTCGGCCAGCGGGGGGACGACTGCCGCGACGTTGGCCAGCGCGAAGCCATCGAAGCCATCGATGCCATCGATGCCGTCGGGGTCGTCGACACCCGAGAGGGTGACCGTCACCACCGCGCGGGTGGCGTTCTCCGAGTAGTCGTCGACCACCACCACTGCGTCGCCGGCCTGCCCCTGCTCGCCGATCGCAAGGGTGGACGATTCGTCCTGGCCGGCGAGACGCAACAGTTGGATCGTGCCCGCGAGCAGCACGGCCAGCCCGCAGACCACGGAGAGGAGCAACAGGGTGCGGGTCTTCATCGCAGCCGACAGGCTACGGCCGGCTCGGCGCACCGACTCGGCGAGGTAGTGGGGTGGCGAGGTGGTCGCTCAGGTGGTGAGGCGGCGCAGTGGTGGCAGTGTGGGCGGCGGCTGGCGGCGCGGTGGCAAATCGGCCAGCAGGTGGGCGGTCACATGGGCGATCTCGGCCACCGCCCGCTCGAAGGCCACCTGGGTGGCGGCGGTGGGCTTGCCCACCCCGCTCACCTTGCGCACGAACTGGCGGGCAGCGGCCTCGATCTCCTCCGCTGTGGCGACCGGTTCGAGCCCGCGCAGGGTGGTGATGTTGCGACACATGTTGGCCATCGTAAGGGCGCGGGTGGTGATGACCAGCGCCGCCGGACACCCCAGTCTCCAGCCCAGCGACAAGTTTCCCTGCGGGTCCGCGCAGGGAAACCTGTCGCTGCCGAAAACGGAACAATCCACCCCGGCCCCGAACTGTCAAGATTCGCCGACACCTCTGGCGTGACGCCCACTTCCGTTGAAGAATGTGCCGGAAGTTGCGGTTCGCTGCACCCAGTGTTGGTGAAGGCGAACCGGCGGCCGACTTCGGCGGAACACAGGCGGAGCACAGGCGGGACACAGGAGGTGTCAATCGTGTCAATGCGACCCAACCTCGTACGAGCAGTACTGCTCGCAGCATGCGCGCTCACCGCGTGCGACTCGGGCGGCAACGCCGCGCCGCCCACGCTCGGCACCGCTCCCCCGACGGTGAGCATGCCGCCCACCACCACTGCGCCGCCCCCCACGACGACGGCAGCGAGCACCGCGCCGGCCAGCCTGCCGCCGGGCACCGTCGAGTTGTCGCCAGACGGCCCGTGGCGGCGCGTCGACTCGGCCCCGGGCATCACCCAACCGGGCCTCACCTACGAGTTGATGGAGGGCCTGTGGGTGTGGTTGCCCACAGTTGAGGACCTCCCCAATGGCATCAACTGGGTGCTCAACGAAGAAGACCTCCCCGTAATAGAGGCCTACCTCCAAGCCCGCCTGGTCTTCTTCCGAGCCACCAAGGTTGACCCAATCAACCTTGAGGACCCCGGTTGGGCGAGTTGGTACTCGGACGCTGGCGAGGCGTACACAGCAGTGCTGACTCCGCGGCAAGCCCGCCATGAGGTCTTCGACCTTGCTGAAGGTGTCGTGCTTCGTCCCCTTGTCCTAGGCGAGGGCAGGTCTGAGCAATCCGCCATCGTTCTCGACTGCATGCTGGACGGCAGCGTCTGGCGACTCCCCGACGGTTCTGTCGGTGAGGGGTCAATTCCGGGGATAGTGGAGAACGGGCTTGGCGCCCTGATGTCGGTTACTGACGACGCCTGGAAGGTTGACGGCGTGTCAAGTGAGCCGGAGGCATGCAGGTGACCCGGGCGACAGTTCTGGGCACCGTCATTGCACTGCTCATGGTGTCACCGGTGCACGCCGGCAGCTCGCAAGACTCCGCAACGCCGCCGATCTT
>CAUJEE010000213.1 GCA_963169215.1 Actinomycetota bacterium | reverse complement strand
ACCTACGGCATCAGCCAACCAGCGCGACCGAATCACACCCTCACACATCGGCTCTTCGGTAAGTCACTACCCCGGACCCGCCAACAACGCTATGACGACCACCAACCGAAGAAAAGAGCCGATTGCTCAGCAGTCTCCTAGAGGTCCGTCGCGGATTCAGTGGTGCGATTCGAGGGTGGCCGAGAGTGGCTCCGCCACCTTCAGTTCTTCCGGACTGAAAGTCCGTCGAATCAGACGGCGAGGATGCGCACCGCGTCTTCGCGCAGCCCGGCTACGGCCCGGCTGACGAGACGGCGGGCGGCTTCGGCGGTGACGCCAAGGTTCTCGCCCACTTCGCGGAAGCTCTTGCGCTCGCCGTCGAGCAGGCCGAAGCGGGCCTCGACCGCGTAGCGGGCACGCTTGTCGAGCGTGCCCAGCAGCTCGTCGAGCAGCTCGCTGTCGACCAGGGTCATCACCGCGTCTTCGGGGGTGCCGTCGCCGTTGGCCATCAGATCGCCGAGGGTGGCGTCGCCGTCGTCACCGATGGTCTTGTCGAGCGACACCGGCGTGGTGAGGCGGTGCAGTTCGGCGTTGCCGACGTCGAGCGTCTCGCCGTCGCCGCTGGCCTGGCGCAGCGCGGCGCGCAGGCTGGCCGAGCGATCGCCGGGGATGCGGATCAGGCTGGCCTTCTGGTCGAGCGCACGGCCGATGGCCTGGCGGATCCAGAAGGTGGCGTAGGTGGAGAACTTGAAGCCGCGCCGCCAGTCGAACTTGTCGACCGCGTGCTCGAGACCGAGGTTGCCCTCCTGGATCAGGTCGAGTAGATCCATGCCCTGGGGCAGCGGGTAGCGGCGGGCGATCGACACCACCAGGCGCAGGTTGGCGCGGATGAACCGATCCTTGGCCTCGGCAGCGCGGGCCACGGCAGCCTTGAGCGCAGCGCCCTTCTCGCCGTTGGCCAAGCGCTCGCCGGCCTCGCGGCCGGCCTCGATGACGCGCGAAAGCTCGCGCTCTTCTTCGGCGGTGAGCAGTGACACCTTGCCGATGTCGTTCAGGTAGAGACCGATGGAGTCGTTCATGTCGTTGTTCTCAACTATTCGTTTCGTCGTCAGATTCCGCGCCGTGGTGTGTCGTGCGACACATCTACGCCGTGCCGTGCGACTGGATTCGCGGTGATAGGGGTTCAGGGGCAGCCGCGGCGGCCCTGCGAACATCCCGTGTCCAAGGGGGGTTGGAACGTGGGGGACGTATAACAGTACTACATCGGTCAAGTCTTGTCCCGTCGTTTGGCGTCCGCGGCGGGATAGTGTGACCGCTGGCGCGCCTCCCTGCTGGTGGCTGGGCGAGGATCGATCGGTGTGCTGCGTCCGCAGGCAGGTGCCTGCTTTGCGCTGTGGCCCTCTTCTACAGTGGCCCGTGTGCCTCACGGATCGCTGCGTCTCGGTGTGTTCGGCGGCACTTTCGACCCGCCGCACGTGGGGCACCTGGTCACCGCGATCAACGTGCGCCACGCCCTCGTGCTCGACACCGTGTTGTTGATGGTGGCCAACCAGCCGTGGCAGAAGCTGGGCAGCCGACCGATCACTTCGGCGTCCCAACGGTTGGCGATGGTGCGTGCCGCGGTGGCCGACGTGCCCGGCCTGGAGGCCGGCGACTTGGAGATCGTGCACGGCGGGCCGAGCTACACCGCCGATACATTGGAAGCCTTGCAACGAGTACATCCCGGCGCACAACTGTTCACGATCATGGGTGACGATGCCGCGGCGCATTTCTACACGTGGGAGCGCTACCAGCAGGTCGCCGCGCTGAGCACGCTGGTGGTGGTCGACCGGCCCGGCAACCACGTCGAGCTGCCGAGCGGGTTCGACTGGGAGCGGGTCGAGGTGCCGCGTCTCGACGTGTCGAGCACCGATCTGCGCGACCGGGTGGTCGACGGCCGCCCGCTCGACTACCTGGTCACCGCTCCTGTGCTCGCGATGATCTCCGAATTGGGTCTGTACCAGGAGGGTGGATGACCGCGACATATCAGGGGCTGCGCCCATGACCGCGTATCCACGGGGGCTGCGCCCCCGTACCCCATCGTCGCCAGGCTCGCTGGCGCTCGCGCCGTCGACCGGTCAGGGGCTGTGCCCATGACCGCGCTCTCCGGGGTGCGGCGCACGCGCACGACGATCATGCTCGCCACCAGTCTGGCGATGTTGATGCTGCTCGCCGGGTTCGGCTATGCGGGATACAAGGCCCTGCGCCGCTACGAGGGGGCCAAGAAGGTCGACGACGCCAGCGCGGTTATCCCCGACGCAACGGTGGCGATGTTGGCCACGGTCGACGACGCCAACGTGCTCACCTCCCTGACACTGCTCGTCTCGGGCGCCGACGGTGCGCCGGGCGGCAGCATGGTGACCGTTCCGGTGGTGGCCGACACGTCGCTCGGCTTCGGCGATGAGCGCCTGCCGTTCACCGAGGTCTATGCCGCAGGTGGTCTCGACGAACTGAGGACGGCGGTGGAGAACTCGCTGTCGATCACCCTCGACCTGTGGCAGGCGGCCGCTCCGGCCGAGGTTGAAGCGCTGCTTGCTCCGGTGGGCGATATCCCGGTGCAGTTGCCGGTGGCGGCCGGCGAGTCGTTCCCCGCTGGACCGGCCACGCTCACGCCGGGCCAAGCCGTGCAGGTGTTGAACTACCGCGCCGAGGGTGTCAGCGACCGCCAGCGTCGGCCGAACGTGGCCGCGGTTTGGGCGGGCATCGCTGCCGCGGCTACTGCCCAGGCCGCGGCCGCGCCGGCGGGCACCGTGCCGACAACCGCAATCGATGCTTCGGCTCCGAGTACTACCGCGCTGGTGCCGCCGACGACGACGGCCGAGGTGCTGGCCGATATGTTCGCCGGCACGGTGAACGCACGCGAATTGATGGCCGACGTCTACAGCGCGGAGATGAACCCCACCGGTAAGGACGTCGAGGGGCTGGTGCGCACCGACGCGGTGATGGTGCTGGCGACGATCGCACCGCGCTCGATGTCGACGCCGGCGAGCGGTCTCACGTTCATGATCCAGACCGTGCCCGGCAGCGAGGCACGCGTGCAGGACATGATCGCGCTGGTGCTGTTCACCGGCGGCAACGTGAAGTGGGTCAAGTTCGACGGTCCGGTGATCGAGACCTCACGGATGCTGTTCAAGCAGGATTCGATCCGCCAGCAGGCCGAGGCCAGCGGCATCACCAGCAGCGAGGGTCTGTACGAGTACGGCGACTCCGACCTGGCCTACGAGGACATCGACGTGATCATCCAACTCGGGTCCGATTTCCTGCTCAGCACCGACTTGCCAGAGGTGACCACCACCACCGTGGCCGGCGGTGCCGCCACCACGACGCCCACCAGCGGGTCGGCGCCGCCCGGGTCGACGGCTGGCTCGGCGCCAGCCACCACCGGATGATCAGGTGACTGCTCCCAGCGAACACGAGATGGGACGGGCGTCGGCTGGTATTGCCGTCGACGCCGCGTCGCGTACTGCGTTCGAGTTGGCCCAGGTAGCGGCGCGCGCCGCCGACGCGAAGAAGGCCGAGCGAACGCTGATCCTGCGGGTCGCCGAAGTGCTCGGCATCACCGACTACTTCGTCATCACCAGTGCCAGCAACCGACGGCTGGTGCGAAGTGTCGTCGACGCGGTCGAGGAGGAGGTGCGCACTGCCACCGGTCGCTCGCCGTTACGCACGGAAGGCGTCGGCGAGCAGCAGTGGGTGCTGGTCGACTACGGCGACGTGGTGGTGCACGTGTTCGCCGAGGAGATCCGCATGTACTACGAGATCGAGCGGCTCTATCAGGATGTGCCCAGGTTCACCATCTGAGCCCTGCCGGTGACGTACGGAACGCCCCCCACTTCGTTACAATTCTGTGACGAAATGACTCTCTCCCTCTGTGGTCCGTTCACCACCGCCCAACTGCCCAAGATCGCCCCCGACCCGGTGACGGTCACCGTCGCCCGTACCGTGCTGGTCGGCCACGAGGCGCAATACCTGCGTTGGGCCGACGAGGTGGTCGCCACCTTGCTCACCGTCCACGGCTGCCTCGGCGCCGGCGTGCTGCACCCCGGCCCCGACAGCCACGAGCACCAGATCGTGTTCCGCTTCGTCGACGGAGTGCACCTGCGCGCGTGGGAGAAGTCGCCCGAGCGCGCCGCGCTGATGGCCCGCGCCGGCGAGTTCGTGGTCGCGGAGCGGGTGCAACGCACCGTTGGTGTGGCGGACTGGTTCGAACTGCCGCAGCGGGCCGAGCCCAAGCGTTCGTTCTCCAACCGGGTGATCACCGATGTGCTGTGGGTCTACCCGGTGGCGATTCTCAGCTCGCTGTTCGTCGCCCCGCGCATCGCGCGGTTGTCGATGGAGGTGCGGGTGGTGATTTCCAGTCTGTTGATCACCACCGCGATGCGCCTTGCGGTCAACCCGCTGCGCACGCGACTGCGCGCCCGACGTACGTTGTGAGCCGCCGCGGCGCGCTGCTAGCGTGCTGCACTCGTCCGGGGCTGTAGCTCAGTTGGCAGAGCGCTTCCATGGCATGGAAGAGGTCAGGGGTTCAATTCCCCTCAGCTCCACTCGCGCGAAAGCCCAAGTCGGCGTTGATGCCGCCCTGGAGGCTGCCTCAACGCCGACATTGGTGGCGGTCAGCCCAAGTTGGCGTTGATGCCAGCCTGGTGGCTGCCTCAACGCCGACATTGGTGGTGGCGGGGAGGTCGTAGCCGCGGGTGGGGTGTTTGCGGGATACTGGCGCGGTGCCGGAGCGGCTGCCGTCGGGGATCGTCACCTTCGTGTTCACCGACATCGAGGGTTCGACCAGGCTGTACCGCCAGATCGGCGATCGGTATCCGGCGCTGCTCGAGCGCCATCGCCAGTTGCTGCGTGAAGCCTGGCAGGCCCATCGCGGCTGCGAGGTGAAGACCGAGGGTGACGCGTTCTTCGTCGCCTTCACCGATGCAGGTGATGCCATAGTCGCCTGCGCAGAGGCGCAACGCGCGATGGCCGACGAGCAATGGCCACCGGATGCAATGCTGCGCGTGCGGATGGGGGTGCATGCGGGCTTGGCCTACCCGCGCGACGGCGACTACATCGCCTTTGCCGTGCACCAGGCGGCCCGGGTGGTCGGAGCAGCAAACGGGGGGCAGGTGGTTGTGTCCGCCGCCGCCGCCGAGCGAGCGACCGGTCTGGGCGGCGTCGGGTTGGTGTCGTCGGGCCGCTACCGAGTGCGCGACTTCGACGAACCCGTCGAGCTGTTCCTAGTCGACGCGCCCGGCGTAGCTGTGAACGGCACTCCGCTGCGCGTGCTGCCTGCCGAACGGCACAACCTGGTGCGTCCGATCACGATGTTGGTGGGGCGCGACCCTGACGTCGGGGTGCTCGCCGGCCTGGTGACTGATCATCGGCTGGTGTCGGTCGTCGGCCCCGGCGGGTTGGGCAAGACGCGACTAGTGATCGAGTACGGACTGGCCTACGCCGAGCAATGGGAACACGGTGTGTGGCTCGTCGACCTCGGCCGAGTGAGCGACCCGGCGGGCGTCGATACTGCGGTGGCGGAAGCGGTCGGCGCGCCCGTCGAGCGCGACCGCGACCCGTGGGTCGCGGTTCTCGATCATCTCCGCGAGCGCGAAGTGGTGGTGCTGATGGACAACTGCGAGCACCTCGTCGACATGGTGGTGTCGCGCGTCGACAGCATGCTGCGCTCCTGCCCCGGAGTGCGCGTGCTCGCCACCAGCCGTGAACCGCTGGGGATCCGCAGTGAGCGCGTGTGGCGCCCGGATGCGCTGGCTGCCGACTCGAGCGCGGTGGAGTTGTTCTGCCAACGGGCCGGTCTCGACGACATCGATGCGCCGACGCGGGAGGCGGTGGTCGAACTGTGCGGCCTGCTCGACGGGCTGCCGCTGGCGATCGAGTTGGCCGCCGCACGCGCCGACGTGGCCACGCCCGCGCAGATCGTCTCTCGCCTCACCGCCGACCGCGGACTGGGCCACAGCCGCGACCCGGGCCTCGACGCGCGCCAACGCAGCCTGGAAGGCCTGATCGGGTGGAGCTACGAGCTGCTCACCGCAGCCGAACAAACCGCGTTCTGCCGTCTGGGGGTGTTCGTCGCCGGTTTCGATCTCGCCGCCGCCGGCGCTGCGGTGGCGCCGGAGGCCGGCGTCGACAGCAACGCAGCCGGCGGCGCACCAGATGGTGAGGTCGATGCAATCGACGCTGCCGATCTCGTCTGGTCGCTGCTGGCCAAGTCGCTGATCGCCGCTGATCCGGCGGCGGGCACCACGCGCTACCGGATGCTGGTCACAGTGCGCGCCTACGCCCGCCGTGTGCTGGTTGCGCACGACGAACTGACCGCGGTCGCCTCCCGCGTTGCCCGCCACTACCTGCGCGCCTTCGGTCCCGACATCGACAAGGCCGACCCCGACTTCTACGGTCAGCGCGCTCGCGAGATCGACAACCTGCGCCACCTGATCGGCCTGCTGGCGGCCTGCGACCAACCCACGGCGCAGGCCCTGGCCTGCGCCGTGGTGATCGGTCTCAGGGTCGCCTCCCCGCGGCAGTCACTGCTGGCTGGGCGGTCGCTGGTGGAGGATCTGGACGCTCCTTCGCCGGAGAGGGTCGCGCTGCTCACCAACGTGGCCACGTCTGCCGAGTCCTGTGGCGATTCGTCGTTGGCCGACGAGCTGCTCGAGTCGGCGATGGCGCTGCGCAGTGCCGTCGGCGAGCCGCCATGGCTGGAAGGCACCATCGATCAGCAGCGGGGCATCGTCGCCGTGCAGCGTAACGATCCGCGGCGAGCGGTGGAGATCGCCATTGCTGGGCTTGCCCACGCCGCGTCACCGGCAGCTCGGTGCCGGCTGTACAACCTGCTGGGGATCGCGCAGATGGACCTTGGCGATTTCGACTCAGCTTGCCGCGCCGTGGAGCAGGCTCTGGAGCTCTCTCGCGGACGAGAGAACTACGTCTCGCTGGCGGCTGATCTGTGCAATCTCGCGGAGAACGATCTGCGAGCGGGCGACCTGAGTGCGGCGGCGGCACATCAGCACGAAGCCCTCGACATCGCGAGCAGGATCGGCCACTCGACGATCGTTGCCTTCTCGGCGATCGTGGCCGCGCGGATACTGGGACACCAGCGCGGCTGGGCTCGCGCCACGCGCCTGCAGGCCGCGGCCGACGGCATCCTCACCGGTCTCGGGGTCGCGCTCTATCCGAGTGACCGCCAGCTCAGCGACGACCTTCTCGCCGCTGCCGCCGAGCAGCTGGGAGCGGACCAGTTCGAGCACCAGCTTGCGCTTGGGGCCGGCCGACCGATCGAGGAGACCATCGCGGAGACGCAAGCTGTGCTCGCCGAGTTTGCCGCTACGCCGCCGTGAATCGTCCGGAATGTTCGTTCCTCACGGCGGGTTTGCGCGTGCTGTGACCAGCGGCTCCGAATCGGCCAAGTCGCGCTGGAGTCGGCGTGTGCGCACCATCCCGATGATGCTCGGCGCGACGATCCTCGGGCTGGCGCTCAGCCCGCTGTTGCTCGTGGGTGCGGCGGTGGTCGATCTCGCCAAGGGGCGCTTGCGCCTGCCCACTGCGCGCGTAGTGCTGTTCTTGCTGCAGTACGGCATCAACGACAGCATCGAGATCGTGCTCGCCCCGTTCTATTGGCTGCTGGCCGGGTTCGGCACCCGCCTCGCCGGCGAGCGTTCGATCCGACGCCACGAACGGCTGCAGCGCTGGTCGGTGGCGGTGCTCGCCCGCCGCGCCGAGCGACTGCTCGGTCTGCGCTTGGAGATCGACACCACTTCCGCCGAAGCGCTGACGCCAGGCCCGGTGATCGTGCTTTGCCGTCATGTGAACATCGTCGACGCGTCGCTGCCCACGCTGCTCTACCAGCGCCTCGGCTATCGCACCCGTGGTGTGATCATGGCCGAACTGCTCGCCGATCCCGGCTTCGACCTCATCTACGGGCGCACCGGTTCGGTGTTCATCCCGCGCGACAACGGCCCGGAAGCGCTGGCGGTGATGTCGCAATTGGCCGACGCGACCGATCCGTCGACGGCGACGGTGATCTATCCGGAGGGTCGGCTGTTCCGCGCCGATCGATTGACCCGGTCGCTGACCCGGCTGATCGACCAGAACCCGGCGCGCGGTGAGCGCTTGCGCGGCCTTCGCCACCTGTTGCCGCCGCGTCCGGGCGGGACGTTGGCCCTGCTCGCAACCATCCCCACCGCCGACGTGGTGGTGATGACGCACACCGGACTCGACCGCTTCGGCTCGTTCAAGGAACTCGCGGCCGCGGTGCCGTTGCGCGAGCCGATCCGCATCGCGACCTGGCGGGTGCCGCGCCACGAGATCCCCGACGACGACCTGGCGCGAATCGGCTGGCTCGACGACCAGTGGCTGCGCGCCGATCGTCGGGTCGCGGCGTCGATTGCGGAGGCCGAGGCCGACACCGACACCGACACCGACGCCGACACCTCCCAGCGACGATGCCGTGCCCAGGCGCTCGCGCCTGCCCGCGTGGCGGGTGCGGCTCACTAGCATCGGCCGGGCATGACGACGACCGCGCCAGCGAACATGCCAGCGAACCAGCCGCCACGCCGACTGCCGTTCAGCGTGCTCGCCAAGCCCACAGGGGCGGCGTGCAATCTCGACTGCGCCTACTGCTTCTTCCTCTCCAAGGAACTGCTCTACGACCACCGCTCACAGCGGATGTCGGACGAGGTGCTCAGCGACTACCTGGCCAACCTGTTCGAGTCGCAGCCCGACGGCGTGGTGCAGGTGGCGTGGCAGGGTGGCGAGCCGACGCTGCGCGGGCTGCTCTTCTTCGCCAGAGTGGTGGAGCTGACCGAGCAACTGCGCCGCCCGGGCCAGCAGGTCGAACACGTCATCCAGACCAACGGCACCCTGCTCGACGACGATTGGGCCGCGTTCCTGGCCGAGCATCGCTTCCTGGTGGGGGTGTCGATCGACGGTCCGCAGCACCTGCACGACACGTTTCGTGTGGGCAAGACCGGTGCGGGCACGCACGCGCAAGTGGTGCGCGGGTGGGAAGTGCTGCAGGCGCACCGGGTCGAGAGCAACATCCTGTGCACCGTCAACGCGGCCAACCAGCACCACCCGCTGGAGGTGTACCGCCACTTCCGCGACGAGCTCGGGGCGCGGTATCTGCAGTTCATCCCGATCGTCGAACGGGTGCCCGCCGATCACCTCGCCTTGGCCGAGCAGGGTTGGCGGGTGGGAGAGCGGGGGAGGCGCAGTCTGCTCTACCAACAGCACGGCGATCGGGTCACGTCGCGCTCGGTGTCGCCCGCGGCCTACGGCGAGTTCTTGGTCGCGGTGTTCGACGAGTGGGTCGGTCGCGACGTGGGGGAGGTGTTCGTGCAGGACTTCGACGCGACCCTCGGCAACATGTTCGGCCGTCCCAGCCTGTGCGTGCACTCGCCGGAGTGCGGGAACGCGGTGGTGGTCGAGCACAACGGTGACGTGTACGCCTGCGACCACTTCGTCGAGCCCGACTACCTGCTGGGCAACACGTGCGACACTTCGCTGCAGGTGATGCTGCAATCTGCCACCCAACGCGAGTTCGGGCGCGCCAAGCGCACTGCACTGCCCACGACGTGCCAGGCCTGCCCGGTGCTGTGGGCCTGCCACGGAGGTTGCCCGAAGGACAGGTTCGTCACCACCGCCGATGGCGAACCGGGGTTGAGCTACCTGTGCCCCGGCTACCACCGCTTCTACACCCACTCGCGCCCAACGCTGCAGAACATCGCCAGGTTGATCCGCGCCGGCCGACCGGCAGCCGACATCCTCGTCCAACATCAGCCGGGCTGAGCCGACAAGCGGCTGCGTTGTCACGCGCCACTGCAGGGTGGGCGGCGGGCATACTGGCAGGAGCCAACGGGGAGCATGACGAAGGGGTAGCTGTGACCGTCCGCCACGAGCACTGGATCAATGGCCGGCCGGTAACGCCACACTCCGGCTGCTACCTGCCCACATTGGTACCCACCACCCGCCTGGCGGGTGACGAGGTCGCCGCCGGTGACGCGACCGATGTCGAACTGGCGGTCGCCGCCGCGTCGGCGGCGCAGAAGCAATGGGCGGCGCGATCGGGGGCAGAGCGCGCCGCGGTGCTGCACCGCTGCGCCGACGCGATCGAGCAGCACCTCGCCGAGCTGGTGGATGCCGAGCAGATCTCCACCGGCAAGATCCACTCACAGGCGCTGATCGAGGTGGAGATGTGCGCCGCCTATTTCCGCTACTACGCGGGCATCCTGCGCGCCCACCACGGCCGCACCATCGACCAGGGCGGGCACACGCACACCTACACCCGCTACGAGCCCTACGGCGTGGTGGCGGTGATCACCCCGTGGAACTTCCCGGTCAACCAGGCCTGCCGGGCCGGCGCACCTGCACTGGCGGCAGGGAACGCGGTGGTGCTGAAGCCGTCGGAGTTCACTTCCCTCGGCTCGTTGCTGCTCGGCCGGGTGCTCACCGCCGCCGGTCTGCCCGACGGGCTGTTCAACGTGGTCACCGGCACCGGTGCCGCGGTCGGCTCGCCGCTGGCCGCACACCCACTGGTGCGGCGGATCGCGTTCACCGGATCGGTCGATACCGGGCGCCACCTGGCCGCGCTGGCCGGCCAACGGCTGATCCCGATGACGCTCGAACTGGGCGGCAAGTCGCCACTCGTCGCCTTCGCCGACGCCGATCTCGACAAGGTGGTGGGTGCCGCGGTGACGGTGGTGGCCACCAACGCCGGGCAGGTGTGCTCGGCCACCACCCGGCTGCTGGTGGAGCAGTCGGTGCACGACGAGGTGGTCGCCCGCGTGGTCGAGCAGGTGCGCGAACTGCGCCCCGGGGTCGACTTCGGGCCGATCATCACCGAGGCCCAGTACCACAAGGTGCACGACTACTTCGACATCGCTCGCGCCGAAGGGGCGGTGGCCGCGGTGGGCGGTGCG
>CAUJEE010000212.1 GCA_963169215.1 Actinomycetota bacterium | reverse complement strand
GGGCGACCGTGCGACCGTGCGTGCGGGCCACCTCGACGCACAACACCACGGCGGCGAGGGCGAGCAGGGCCGTCACCACCAAGCGCGGACCGCGTGGGTCGGGCGACCCGGTGAGATCGATCCAGGCCGCCTGCACTAGCGGTGGTACGGGCGGCTTGCGGTCGGCGATGTCGACGTAGAGCCGCCCGCCGCGAGCGAGCGTCTGTGCCTGGACGGCGATCGCGGCCTCGTCGGGGTCGAACCACCGCGTCGAGATCAGCGCCGGGAGGCGGAGCAGGAAGCACGTCACCGCCAGCACGGACAGGTCGCGCGGCCGGACGGTCTCGTGCATCGGCGGTGAGGCTAGTTGGTCGCCGGTGCCGGAGCCCTCCGGCACACTGGGGCGGTGCAGATCGACGCAGTACTGTTTGACTTCGGCAACACCCTCTTCGCCCACGCGTCGCTGGCCGACACGATTGCCGGGGAGGCCGCAGCTCTGGGACACCGGGCGGGTGACGAGTGGGCAGCGCAGCAGGCCGCGCGGATCGATGCCGCATCGCAACTGCCCGCGGAACTGGCCCGCGGACGTGATCTTTCCGCGCGCGTGTGGCAGGAGCGCTTCGGGGTGCTCTACGCAGCGGCCGACGATGAAGTGCCCGGGCTGGGGGCCGCCGTGTACCGGGCGATGCATGCCCCTGAGCGGTGGATTCCATATGCGTCGACAGCGGCAACCCTGCAGGCGGCCCACGGGCGGCTGGGTTGCGTTGGGGTGGTGTCGAACACCGGATGGGACGTGCGCACGGTGTTCGCCCACCATGGGCTGGAGCATCTGGTGAGCGAGTTCGTGCTGTCGTACGAGATCGGCGTGACCAAGCCCGCGCCGGAGATCTTCTGGGGTGCCTGTGCCGCGCTGGGCAGCGCTCCACATTCGACGCTGATGGTGGGCGACGACCCGGTCGCCGATGCCGGCGCGGTACGGGCCGGGATGCCGACGGTGCTGCTCCCGGTGGCGCCACCCGCGGCCGACAACGGCTTGGCCCTAGTGACCCGGCTGATCTCGGGCGCGGCGGGAGGAGACATCGACTGAGCATCCGCGCAAGCGGCCGATGGCGCGGTATGCTGCAATCCCGTTGTCAGTTCACCTGAGACGGAGGTCAGCGCGATGCCGAAGCACATTTTCGTGACCGGAGGCGTTGCCAGCTCCCTCGGCAAAGGACTCACCGCCTCTTCGCTCGGCAGGCTGCTCAAGCTGCGTGGTCTACGGGTGACGATGCAGAAGCTCGATCCGTACATCAACGTCGACCCGGGGACGATGAACCCCTTCGAACACGGCGAAGTGTTCGTCACCGACGATGGCGGCGAGACCGACCTCGACCTCGGTCACTACGAGCGGTTCATCGACGAGCCGCTCACCCGCAACTCGAACGCCACCACCGGCAGCATCTACCAGGCGGTGTTGGCCGCGGAGCGGCGCGGCGACTATCTCGGCAAGACGGTGCAGGTGATCCCGCACATCACCGACGAGATCAAGCGACGCATCCAGCGTCTCGCCACCGACGACGTCGACGTGGTGATCACCGAGGTTGGCGGCACGGTGGGCGACATCGAGATCCTCCCCTTCCTCGAGGCGCTGCGCCAGTACCGCCAGGATGTCGGGCGCGACAACATCTGCTATGTCCATGTGACCTTGGTGCCGTTCATCGGTCCCGCGGGGGAGCAGAAGACCAAGCCCACCCAGCACTCGGTCACCGAGTTGCGCAGCCGCGGCATCCAGCCCGACGTCATCGTCTGTCGCAGCCAGTCGCCGATCAGTGCCGAGTTGAAGAAGAAGATCTCCAACCTGTGCAACGTCGACGACGACGCGGTGGTCAACGCGGCCGATGCGGGCAACATCTACGAACTGCCGCTCATCCTTCATGACGAGGGTCTCGACACGGTGGTGTGCGACCGACTGCGTATCGAGGGGCCGATCGACCTCGCTCCCTGGCAGGAGGTCGTGGCCAAGATCGAGGCGGCGACCTCACCGGTGCGGATCGGGTTGGTGGGCAAGTACGTCGACTACCAGGACGCCTACCTGTCGGTCGTGGAGAGCATCAAGCATGCCGGCTTCCACCACGGGGCGAAGGTGGAGATCGACTGGATCCAGGCCGAGGACGTGGAGGGCCTGCTCGCCGGCAGTCATCTTGCCGACCTCGATGGGATCGTCATCCCCGGCGGGTTCGGCGACCGCGGCTTCGAAGGCAAGATCGCCGCCGCCGGATTCGCCCGCGAGCACGACATCCCGTGCCTCGGCCTGTGCCTCGGGCTGCAGGCGATGACCGTCGACTTCGCCCGCAACGTGATGGGGCTCACCGGCGCCAACAGCACCGAGATGGACACCAACACGCCACACCCGATCATCGACTTGATGCATGACCAACGTGATGTGGCCGACAAGGGCGGTACCCAACGGTTGGGGGCCTACTACGCGATCCTCGAGCCGGGCAGCCGAGTGCACCAGGCCTACGGTGAGCCGGTGGTCAGCGAACGCCACCGCCACCGCTATGAACTCAATGCCACCTGGAAGCCGCGGCTGGAGGCCGCCGGGCTGATGTGCACCGGCATGTCGCCCGATCGGAGGTTGGTGGAGTTCATCGAGTTGGCCGACCACCCCTTCTGGGTAGCAACCCAGGCCCACCCCGAGTTCAAGAGCCGCCCCGACCGCGCCCACCCGCTGTTCCGCGAGCTCACCTCCGCGGCAATCGCCCGACGTGCCGCTCGCCAGCCGGTGCTGCGGGTCGTCGACGAGGCCCCCGCGGCATCGTCGTCGGTGGCCTGACCCGACGGCGACGGTGCGGCGATGAGTGCGTTCCGCCATCTCGGCGACCGGCTGGTGCACCAAGGCCGCATCTGGCATGTCGCCGTAGCGCGCTTCGCGGCACCCGATGGTGAGGCGTTCGAGCGCGATGTCGTACGTTCGCCGGGGGCAGTGGGGGTGGTGCCCGTCCGTCATGACGCCGCCGGTGTCCCCCACGTGATCCTCGTGCGCCAGTACCGCGGACCCTTCGACGACTTGGTCGTGGAGGTACCAGCGGGGATGCGCGATGTACCCGGCGAGCCCACCGAGCTGACCGCGGCACGTGAGTTGGCCGAGGAGGTCGGCCTCGCGGCGGCCGACTACGAACACCTGCTCGACATCTATCCATCGGCGGGCATGACCGACGCGATGGTCACTCTGTACATGGCCACGGGCCTCACATCAGTCGCGCGCGACACCCACGGCCCGGAGGAGGCGCACATGGACGTGATCGAGGTGCCGCTGGCCACCGCCGTCGAAATGGTGCTCGGCGGGGAGATTCGCGATGCCAAGACGGTGATCGGCCTGCTGCTGATCGAGCGGCGGCTCGGAGCGAGCGGTTCGCGGCGGTGACCGCGACACCTGCCGCCGACGGGGTTGCACCGCGTCGACGGCGAGCGATCGGCGACTGTGCCGCGCTGCCACCGGCGGCGGAGGACTTTCTGTCGTGGATGGCGACCGAGCGGGGTCGTGCGGGTAACACTCTCGCGGCGTACCGGCGCGATCTCGGCTCGTATTGCACCTGGCTCACCAGCGGTGGCCTTGACCTGTCCGGAGTGCGGGCCGGCGACCTTGACCGCTTCGTCCATGCCCGCCGGGCGGGCGGTGCAGCGCCGGCGAGCATCGCCCGCCAACTGGCGGCGGTACGCATGCTCCACCGCTTCCTCGTCGAAGAGGGTGTGCGCAGCGACGATCCCACGGCCGATGTGGAAGGCGTGCGCGTGCCGGCGGGGATCCCGCACCCACTCACCGAGGAGGAGGTGGAGCGGCTGCTCGCGGCTGCGTCCGGTGCCGATGCAGCCGGGTTGCGTGATCGCGCTCTGTTGGAATTGCTTTACGCCACAGGTGCGCGCATCAGCGAGGCCTGCGGTCTCTCGCTCGACGACCTCGACCGACCGGATCGCCTCGTGCGCCTGTTCGGCAAGGGTGCCAAGGAGCGCATCGTGCCTTACGGCCGGGTTGCCGCCGCGGCCGTGGATGAGTGGCTGACGCGGGGTCGCGATCAGCTGGTGCCACTGCGCTGGGCTCGCCGAGGCGACCAACAGGCGGTGTTCCTCAACACGCGCGGGGCGCGTCTGTCGCGTCAGGCGGCGTGGGCCGTGGTACGCAAGTACGGCGAACGCGTCGGCCTCGCCGACCGTCTGTCACCGCATGTGCTGCGGCACTCGTGCGCCACGCACCTGCTCGACCACGGTGCCGATCTGCGCATCGTGCAGGAGATGCTGGGACATGCGTCGATCTCGACGACGCAGGTGTACACCAAGGTGAGCCAGGAGCGGCTGTGGCAGGTCTACCGCCAGGCACACCCGCGCGCGGAGCAGCGGTGAGCAGCCGACCACAGCCCGTCGGGCGGGCCGCCAGGCATGCGCACGTGGCCCACCTGGCCCGGCGGTTCGCGCTGTCGATGTCGCGGCGCGAGCCGGCGCCCGACGACGTTGCCTGGGCCCATTCGCACCTGCTGCCGACCGAGGCGCAGTTGTGGGATCGCCTGATTGCCCAGGACAGACGGCACTCTGTGGCTGTGGCCCGCCGCTTCCTGCTGCTTCGCCCGCAGGCGACGCGTGAGGAGATGGCCGGGGCACTGCTGCACGACGTGGGCAAGCTCGTCTCCGGTCTTGGAACCTGGGCACGGGTCGTTGCGACAGTCGTCGGGCCACGTGGTGAACGTTTCCGCCGTTATCACGACCACGAGCGCATCGGGGCCGAGTTGCTTGCCGACGCCGGTTCGGCGGCAGCGACCAGAGAACTGGTGAGAGGAGTCGGCGCGGCAGCCGCGGCGCTGGGTGCCGCCGACGACGTGTGACCGTTCGGTACGATCTTGCTATGGCTCGTCGCTCTCAGCCGATCCCGCGCCGCACGTTGCTGGGGGGCGCCGCTGTTGTCGCCGGAGCAGCACTCGTACCGTCGCGCGGGGCGGTCGCAGCGCCCCACCCCACCGCCTTACCGCCGGCACTCGGCCCGCTGGAGCTGTATCTGCTCGCCACCCCGGTGCGCGTCCTCGACACCCGGCAGTCGGGTGGTGCCCTCGCGAAGGGCGACGTTCGCGATGTCGATGTGACGGTCACCGTGCAGGGATCCGAGTCAGGGGTGCCGGCCTCGAGTTCGGGTGTGTTGTTGAACCTCACCCTGGTCGACACGGTCAGCTGGGGATATGTCACGGTGTGGGCTGCTGGCTCGCCGATGCCGGGAACGTCGTCGGCCAACTTCGACCGCACCGGCCAGACACTGGCCAATTCGGTCATCATCCTGCACACCGCCGGATCGGTAAAGGTTGCGGTCGACGGACTGGTTGGTTGTGGGTCGCACCTGATCCTCGACGCGATCGGGTTCTACGACGACACGGGGGCCTGAGCCGCCTCCCGACGCTTCGTCCGGGTGGTGCTAGCCGACGGCCATCAGCCGGGCAGCATGCCGAGGTTGTGCTTGGCCCGCTCCAGCGTGGTTGCCGCCACCGCGGTGGCCTTCGCGGCCCCCTTGCGCAGCAACGCCTGCAGCTCACCGCGGTCGGTCATCAGCTGGCCGTAGCGGGTCTGGATCGGCCGCAGCAACTCCACCACCGCTTCGCCGGTGTCGGCCTTCAGTGGGCCGTACTGGCTGTACCGCGAGGCGAGAGCGTCGGCGGTGTCGCCGGTGCACGCGGCAAGAATCTCGAGCAGGTTGCTGACTCCGGGCTTGGCCTCACGGTCGAAGCGCACCTCGCTGTCGCTGTCGGTGACTGCACGCTTGAACTTCTTGACGATCACGGCAGGGTCGTCGAGCAGGTACACGAGGCCGGCATCACTGCCCGCCGACTTGCTCATCTTCGCCGTCGGATCCTGCAGGTCCATCACCCGCGCCCCAGCCTTGGGCAGCACGGCGCGCGGGACAACGAAGGTGTCGCCGAAGCGATGGTTGAAGCGGATGGCGATGTCGCGGGTGATCTCGATGTGCTGGCGCTGGTCGTCGCCGACGGGAACCTCGTCGGTGTCGTAGAGCAGGATGTCGGCTGCCTGCAGCGCCGGGTAAGTGAACAGGCCGGCGGAAACGAAGTCGTGCTCGCGCTTGGCCGACTTGTCCTTGAACTGAGTCATCCGGCTCAGCTCGCCGAAGCTCACCTGGCACTCCATGATCCAGCCGAGAACGCTGTGTTCGACGACGTGGCTCTGCACGAACACGGTGGCGACATCGGGGTCGAGCCCCACTGCGAAGAGCACTGCGGCGAGCTCGAGAGTGGCCTGGCCGACGACCCCCGGACGGTCGGTGACGGTGAGCGCGTGGAGGTCTACGACCCCGTGGAACACGTCCTTGTCGTGTTGGCCGGCCACCCAGTTGCGCAGCGCACCGAGGTAGTTGCCGAGGTGGACGTCCCCGGTGGGCTGGATGCAGGAGAGCACGCGTGTCACGGCCCGCGAGGCTACCGGCCCGCCGGTTGCTGCCGGGCTGGTTTCCCTTCGCCGCTGGCGGAAACGCGGAAGCGAGCGACATCGGCCCGGTACGATCGCGAGGTCATGGCCGTCGATGTCAACACCCCTGTGTTCGAAGGCCCGTTCGATCTGTTGCTGCACCTGATCCTGAAAGAGCAGGTCGACATCTACGAGGTCTCCCTCAGCCGCATCGTCGATGCCTATCTGGAGGAGATTGAACGGCTCCAGGCGATCGACCTCGACCTGGCCACCGAGTTCCTGCTGATCGCCTCGACGTTGGTCGAGCTCAAGGCGCGGCGGCTGCTCCCCGGGCGCGAAGACGTCGACCTCGACGAGGAACTGGCGCTTTGGGAGGAGCGCGATCTGCTCCTCGCCCGCCTGCTGGAATGCAAGACGTTCAAGGATGTCGCCGCCGTATTCACCCGGCTGGCCGACGACGCCGACCGCTCCTTCCCCCGCGTGGTGGGTGCCGACGAGCGGTTCGCAGAGCTGTTGCCCGACCTGATGGAAGGCGTCACTCCCGGCAGGCTCCAGCGCGCGATGCTGAAGGCGATCACACCGCGTCCGGTGCCGCGCATCGACCTGCTGCATGTTGCCCCGGTACGCATCAGCGTGGCCGACGCGCTCGTCGAACTGCTCGACGAGTTGCCGCGGGTGGGGCACATCTCCTTCCGCCGCCTCACCGGCGGTCTGCTGGAACGGCTGGAGGTGATCGTGCGCTTCCTCGCCCTGCTCGAGCTGTTCAAGCAAGGCCTGGTCGAGCTGATGCAGACCGAGCGCTTCGGCGACATCGAGGTGGTTTGGACCGGTGGCGACGCCATCCCCGAGATGGTCATCGCCGGCGACGATTACGAAATCTCCGAGTACGAAGGATGATCCCCTTGTCCGATGACTTCACCCACGCCGCACCTGGCGGCACGCCCGACGATCCGCCGCGCGGGCAGCTCGCGGCTGAGACCGTGCGAGCTATCGAGGCGATCGTGCTGGTGGCGGTCGAGCCAGTGCCGAGCGAGACGCTCGCGCAGCTGCTCGAACAACCGGTGGCGATGATCGAACGGTTGTGTGCCGAGTTGGCCGAGGCCTACGACGAAGCGGGTCACGGCTTTGTGCTGGCCAAGGTGGCCGGGGGCTGGCGCTACCAGACGCACGCTGATCTGTCGCCTTACGTCGAGCGCTTCCTGCTCGACGGCCAGCGGGCGCGCATGAGCGCCGCTGCCCTGGAAACACTGGCGATCGTGGCCTACAAGCAGCCGCTGTCGCGCGCACAGATCGGCAGCATCCGTGGCGTCGATCCCGACGCCGTGCTGCGCACGCTGCAAGCCCGCGGCTACATCACCGAGGTCGGTCGCGACTCGGGGCCTGGTCAGGCGATCCTCTACGGCACGACTCTCGCCTTCCTCGAGAAGCTCGGCGTCGACAGCCTCAGCGATCTACCCCCGATCGCCGAGTTCGTACCCGCCGCCGATGTGGTGGAGGCGCTCGAGCAAGGGCTTCGTGTCGATCCCCCGCCCGGCGAACCGCGTGGCTGACAGCGACCACGAACGTCCTGCCCTGGAGGCGCCGCTGTGGGAGCAGCGGGCGGCGATGTCGGCGGCGATGCCTCAGGGCGAACGATTGCAGAAGGTGCTCGCCGAACGCGGTTGGGGTAGTCGCAGGGTGTGCGAAGACTTGATCGCCAGCGGTCGGGTCACAGTGAACGGCGAGACGGCCGTGCTCGGGCGGCGGGTCGACACGAGCAATGACATGGTGGAGGTGGACGGGGTACCGATCGGGGTGCGGCCGGGTCTGGTCTACTCCCTGCTTACAACGCCGGATGGTGTGATCACCACCGCCCACGACCCGCTGGGTCCCCCGACTGTGGTCGAACTGGTGCCCCCCGAGCCGCGGGTCTACCCGGTAGGCAGGCTAGACCTCGACACCAGTGGGCTGTTGCTGCTGACCAACGACGGCGATCTGGCCAACCGCCTCGCCCACCCCAGCCATGGAGTTGAGAAGGAGTACCTGGCCGAGGTACGCGGCCGGCCGAGCAGCGGCGTGGTGCGTCGCCTGCGCGAGGGCGTCGAACTCGACGACGGGCGCACGGCGCCGGCACGCGTCAGCCAGCCCGACCCCGGGGTGTTGCGGATCACGATCCACGAAGGGCGGAACCGCCAGGTGCGACGGATGTGCGAGGCGGTCGGGTACCCGGTGCTACGACTGGTGCGGGTGCGTATCGGTCCGCTCCGCGACGCCTCCCTCGCTCCTGGGCAGTGGCGGGAACTGACCACCGCCGAGGTGCGCGAGCTGGTGGAGGCGGCCTCCGGCGACAAGCGGCCGGTACGCTGATCCGCCGTGTCCACGGCGCGC
>CAUJEE010000211.1 GCA_963169215.1 Actinomycetota bacterium | reverse complement strand
CACCTGCTCGTCGATCGAGCGCACCTCGCCGGTCGTGATCAGCGACGCGCCCGTACGCGCCATCCGCGCCCCGGTGTCTTCCAGGGCCAGTTCGAACGCGCCTGTGAGGTAACCCTTGGCGATCTCGAGTTCGTCGTCGGTGATCCCCTCGGCCACAAGCCTCCCCAGCTCCGCGAGCAGCAAGCTGCGCACCTCCTCGGCATGGCGCGGCAGGGTGCCCGCGTACATCTGGAACGACCCGGTGTCGTCGAACGCCGACACCCCGGAGTAGACGGCATAGGCGAGGCCGCGCTGCTCGCGTATCTGCTCGAACAACCGGCTCGACAGCCCACCTCCGAGCACGTGGTTCACCACCTCCAACGGCTCACGCCGGGCGTCGCCTCGCGCCACTGCCCGCGACCCGATCACCATGTGCACCTGCTCGGTATCGTCGTCGATCGCCACGTCGCGACCAACCCGCTGCGGTGCCGAGCGGGCCGGGCGCCCACCACCGGCGCGCAGGCCGGTGAACGCGCTCTCCACCGCGGCGAGCATCTCGTCGTGGGCCAGAGCCCCGGCCACTGCCACCACCATCGACCCGGCGCGGTAGTGCTGCTCGAAGAAGCCGCGCACGTCGTCAGGCGTGATGCGCTGCACGTGCTCGCGGTCGCCCGCCGGATCACGCCCCAGCGGATGGTCGGCGAACAGCGAGGCTGTGAACGCCCGATGCGCGACGTCCTCGGGTGACTCGTCGTCCATCGCCAGTTCGTCGAGGATCACCCGCCGCTCGCCGTGCACGTCGTCGTCGCGCAGCGCCGGGCGACAGAGCACGTCGCCGAGCAGGTCGATGGCGTGCATCGCGTGGCGCACCGGCAGGCGGCAGAAATAGGCGGTGTACTCCCTGGCCGTGTAGGCGTTGAAGTCGCCACCGCGCCGATCGACACCGCGGGCGATGTCGTGCGCCGAGCGGGTGGCGGTGCCCTTGAACAGCAGGTGTTCGAGGAAGTGGCTCACCCCGGCCGTGTCGTCCGGCTCGTCACGCGAGCCGACCGCGACCCATGCCCCAGCGGCCACCGACAGCGCGCCCGGCACGCGTTCGGTGGCCACCGTCAGGCCTGAATCGAGTTGGGTGATCCGTAGGTCGGACAACGCTGGTGTCAGCGGTGGCGGCGACGGCTGCCGCCGTTGCGACCATCGCGGTCGCCGCCGCGATCGCCGCGGTCACCGCCGGCGTGGCCTCCGGCCTCGCCGCCCGGGCCGAGATCGCCGAGATCGCCGGCCAGCTCGGCGTCGAACGCGTCGTCGAAGCTCACCATCACCGCGCCGTCGACGGCTGTCGCGCCGCTGTCGCTGCGTGGTGCACGATCGCCACGCTCACGACGCGGACCGCGATCACCACGATCACCGCGATCACCGCGATCACCGCGATCACCGCGATCACCACGATCACCGCGATCACCACGATCACCGCCGGACGATGCTGCCCCTTCGGGGATCTGCGGATCCCACGAGTCGCCGGGGGTGAGGCTCACCTTGCCCTTCTCGTCGATCTCCTCCACCACGACTTCGATCTCCTGACCGAGCGAGAGCACGTCTTCCACGTTGTTGACTCGCTTGCCCTTGCCGATCTTGCTGATGTGCACCAGGCCATCGCGGCCGGGGAGGATGTTGACGAAGGCTCCGAACTTGGTGATGTTCACCACCCGACCCTGGTAGACCTTGCCCACCTCGGCCATCGGCGGCGACACGATCGCCTGGATGCGGGCCTTGGCCTCCTCCATCCGCCACGCCTCCACGGCACCGATGGTGACGATGCCCTGCGCGCCGTCGTCGTCGACGGCGATGTCGGCACCGGTCTCCTGGGTGATCGTGTTGATCACCTTGCCCTTGGGGCCGATGACCTCGCCGATCTTGTCCATCGGGATGGTGATCGTGATGATCTTCGGAGCGGTGGCTGCGACCTCATCGCGGGGAGCTGCCAAGCATGAGTTCATGTTGGCCAGGATCGCGGTGCGGGCCTCCTTGGCCTGATCGAGCGCGGCGGCCAGCACGTCGGCGGGGATGCCGTCGATCTTGGTGTCGAGCTGCAGGGCCGTGATCGCGTCGTCGGTGCCGGCCACCTTGAAGTCCATGTCGCCGAAGGCATCCTCGGCGCCGAGGATGTCGGTGAGCGTGGTGTACTTGCCCTCGGCGTACACCAGGCCCATGGCGATACCGGCCACGGGGGCCTTGATCGGCACCCCGGCGTCCATCAGGGCCAACGAGCCAGAGCACACCGAAGCCATCGAGGTACTGCCGTTCGACGCCAGCACTTCGGCCACCAGACGCAGCGCGTAGTTGAACTCGGTGAGGCTGGGCAACACGGGCAACAGGGCACGGGCGGCGAGCGCCCCGTGGCCGATCTCGCGGCGCTTGGGCGAACCGACGCGGCCGGTCTCGCCGTTGGCCCACGGCGCCATGTTGTAGTGGAACAAGAAGTACTTGTGGGTCTCGGGACTCAGCGTGTCGAGCAGCTGGTTCATCTTCGGCATGGCCATCGTGACGACATTCATCACCTGCGTCTCGCCACGCTGGAACAAGCCGGTGCCATGAGCGGTGGGCAGCACGCCCACCTCGCTGCTGAGCGGGCGCAGGTCGCGCGGGCCACGCCCGTCGATGCGCTTGCCCTCCTCGACGATGCGCTTGCGCACGAGCTTCTTGGTGAGGCTGCGCACGGCTTCTTTCACCTCCCGCTCGCGGCCGGCGAACTCACCACCCTCGCCACACAGCTGGGCGACGGCGTCGGCGGAGACGGCATCGGTGGCCGCGTTGCGCTCGGCCTTGGCGGCGATGGCAATCGCCTGCGACAGCGCCGGAGTGGCGATCGGGGCGACCGCGTCGATCACCTCGGGGGCATAGTCGGAGGTGACCCCGTACTGCATCGGCACGATCGGGCCCTTGGCCGCGACGTAGGCGGCGATCAGCTCGCGCTGCAGCTTGATCGAGTCCTTGATCCACACCTTGCTCGCCTCGAGGCCACGGGCGAGGGCCGCCTCGTCAACCTTGGGAGCACCAGCGGCGTAGTACTCGAAGCTCTTCGAAGTGCCACCGGCCTCGACCATCATGATCGCGACGTCGCCGTTGTCGAGTTCGCGGCCGGCGACGACCAACTCGAAAGTGCTTTCGTCGCCCTCGGCGTAGGTGGGGTGCGGAATCCACTCGCCGCCCTGCGTGTGGGCGACGCGGACGGCGCCGATCGGGCCGTCGAAGGGGATCCCGCTGAGCATCAGCGCCGCGCTGGCCGAGTTGATCGCCAGCACGTCGTGCGGGTTCTCCATGTCGGCGCCGATGATGGTGAGCACCACCTGGGTCTCGTTGCGGAAGCCGTCCGGGAATGCCGGGCGCAACGGCCGGTCGGTGAGCCGGCAGGTGAGAATCGCATCCTCGGTGGGGCGGCCCTCACGGCGGAAGAACGAGCCGGGGATCTTGCCCGCCGCGTAGGCGCGCTCTTCGACGTCGATCGTCAGCGGGAAGAAGTCGGCGCCGGGGCGGGCCTCCTTGGCCGCGTTGGCCGTGGCCAACACGGTGGTGCGCCCCAGCATGGCGAGCACAGCACCCTGGCTCTGCTGGGCCAGCTTGCCGGTCTCGAACGACATGGTCTTGTCCGTACCCGTGATCGGGCCGGACACTCGGATGGCGTCAGCCATGACGAGCTCCTTTCGCCGCGCGCCTCTTGCGCACGGTGTTGTGGAGCGGAGTCCGGTTCCCAGTCGGCAATGTCGACGCTACGAACCCTCAGGGTGTGGCCCGGTGAGGGGAGCCTCGACACTCGCGACTGACAACCGAACACATTGTTTCCGCTCGGTTGGTTTGTCCCGCACAGACTACCAGGGCGGACCACCCCTTCGGCTTCTGGGAAGCATCCTTCCCCAGCCGCCGGTTCTGGGTCACCGCACAGAGCGACACAACTTCTGTGCGGTGACACAGAAGCCCCAGTGGCGGCGCGAGAACACAGAACCCGCAGCCCGTCGCGGACAAGGCGCGGGCAAACCGGCGCAGGCGGCTGCGGCGCAGGGCTAGCGGCGCAGGCCGTTGGCGGCGACGATGCGCCGGTAGCGCTCGACGTCGATGTTCTTCACATAGTCGAGCATGCGCCGGCGCTGGCCGACCAGCTTGAGCAGACCACGACGACTGTGGTGATCCTTCTTGTGCGTCTTGAAGTGCTCGGTGAGGTGGTTGATGCGTGCGGTGAGCAGCGCGATCTGCACCTCAGGAGAGCCGGTGTCGCCTTCGCTCAACTTGTGCGCGGTGATGATCTCGTTCTTCGGCTGCATGATGGCCTCGATTGCCTTCCTGGTGAGGTACCTGGGCGGTACCGATGGAGGTCGCGGTGGCGGTTTCGGGCACCGCCACGGCATCGCACCGGAGGTGTGGCCCCGGTGGACGCCGAAATGCTACCGCCCCTCGCCCACCTTGCCTCCCTACACTCCTGCGGGTGAGTGCGATCGAGCTGCGGCAGGTGTCGAAGGCCTACGGTGACCTGGCCGTGATCGACGCGCTCGACCTGTCGGTGGAGGGTGGGTCGTTCGTCAGCATCATCGGCCCCTCCGGCTGCGGCAAGACCACGCTGCTGCGGGTGCTCGCCGGGCTCGAACCGGCCACATCGGGGCAGCTAAGCGTCGACAATCGCCCGCCGGAGGAGGCTCGCCGGCGCAAGCGGGTGGCGATGGTGCCCCAGCAGCCGGGCCTGTTGCCGTGGCGCACTGTGCGCGCCAACGCCCGCCTACTGCTCGATGTGAACCGCGCCGCCAATCCGGTCGATGCGCTCACCCCCGAGTTGCTGCTCGCCGAGGTCGGCCTCGGCGACTTCGGTGCCATGTATCCGCACGAGCTTTCTGGGGGCATGGCCCAGCGCGTCGCCCTCGTGCGTGCCCTCGCCCTGCACTCTCCGCTGCTGGTGATGGACGAGCCGTTCGCCGCGCTCGACGAGATCACCCGCTCGGAGATGCGCCACTTGCTCAACCGGCTGGTGGAGGGCAAGGCGGTGACCGTGCTGTTCGTCACCCACTCGATCACCGAGGCGGTGGCGCTCAGCGACCGGGTGCTGGTCACCAGTGCCCGGCCGGCACAGGTCGTCGCCGACATCACCATCGACCTGCCCCGCCCGCGTTCGGTCGACGTCGAGGACGACCCGCGGTTCTTCGAACTGTGCGCCGACGTGCGCCACGCGCTCCATCGCGGCAACGGCACAACGGCCACCGGGGGTGGGGCGTGAAGCACCGCGTGCTCGCCCCGATCGTCGGCATCCTTTGCTTCCTCGGCGCGTGGGAGTTGCTTGTGCAGCTCAACGACGTGCGCCCGTTCGTGCTGCGCGCCCCGTCGCGTGTGGTCGACAACCTGTTCAGCTACCCGGGCACATACGCCGAGGCCGCGTGGGTGACGCTGCAGCACGCCTACTTCGGTGCCGCGCTCGGCCTCGCCGGAGCACTGCTGCTTGCTGCGCCGATGGCCGCCTCGCGGTTCGTCGAGCACGCCGTCCACCCGGTGCTCACGCTGGTGCAGGTCACCCCCTTCGTCGCCTACATCGCCTCGGTGGTGCTGTGGCTCGGCCCCGGCACCCGCCCGGCGGTGTTCATCGTCGGCCTGGTGTGCCTGCCCGCGTTCGCCTTCGCGGCCGTCGACGGGATGCGCAGTGCCGACCCGGCGGCACGCGAATTGCTGGCGTCCGTCGACGCCTCGCGCTGGGAGGTGCTGTGGCGCTTGCGGCTGCCCTCGGCGCTGCCCTCGCTGTTCACCTCCGCCCGCTACAACGTCGGGCTGGCGCTGATCGCCGCCTACCTGGTGGAGGGTGGCAACTACGCCAACGAGGGCCTCGGGGCGATCGGCAAGAAGGCCGCGCTGTTCCCCTCCACACGAGACGCGGCCGATGCGCTGTGGGCGGCAATCTTCGCGATGGCCATTCTCGGCACGGTCACCCTGCTGGTGCTGTCCGTCGCCCAGCGGGCTTTGATGCGTTGGCACGTGTCGCAGCGCCCGCAACTACGGTGAAGGCGATGGCCGACGCCTCCTCCACCGACGATCTGGCCAAGCTGCGGGCCCGCATCGATCATCTCGACGCGGCGTTGATCGCGATCGTCGCCGAGCGGCTGGCGGTGTGCCGCGAGGTGGCCGACCTGAAGCAGGACAGCGCCACGCCGGTGATCCAGCCGGCCCGCGTTCGCGACGTGGTGGTGTCGCGTCGCGAACAGGCGATCGCCTCCGGCGTCGACCCCGACTTCGCCGAGCAGCTGTTCCGAGTGCTGCTCACCGAGACCCACCGCATCGAGGTGGCCGGCCAGCGCCCCGATCCGGCACCGGAGAAGGCAGGCGCAACGCCCGGCGAAGAGCGCAGCGGACTCGACACGGTGGCCAGCCGGGTCGACCACGTGGTGATCGCGGTGCACGACCTGGCCGCCGCGGTCGACTCACTGCGTAACCGCTTCGGCTTCCACGAGGTGGCCCTCAACGATCCGCGCCCGGGGGTGGCCGCCCTCACCGCCGGTGGCGTCACCCTCGTGCTGGTGGGCCCACAGGCCTCGCCGGCGGTCGCCGCCTACCTGCAACGCAGGGGGGCTGGAGTGCAGCACGTCGCGATCGAGGTGCTCAACGCGGGCTACGCCCGCGCCTGCCTGGCCGACGCCGGCGCGCAACTGCTCACCGAGGTGGTCGTCGACGACGACGGCCATGAACAGTTCTTCGCCGCCGACGACCCCGCGGCCGGCGTGCAACTGGGATTCATCTCCCGCACCGGGCACCGCGTCGCGGTCGGCACCGCCAACGTGATCAGATTGTTCGAGTCATTGCCCTGATCATTAGGGTGGCGCGCCTATGAAGCGTCGCACCGCCCTCCCCCTGGCAGTCGCCGCCCTCACCCTGTTCGCCGCCTGTGGTGGCGACGACGACGACGAGGGCAGCTCGGCAACCACCGCCCCCACGGCCGAGATCGCCCCCGTCACGGCCGGTGAGGCGTTCCCCGCCGACCGCTGCGCGGCCAACCAGGCCGCGGGCAAGATCACCTACCTCTCCGGCTTCGACTTCGCCGCCGCGGCCTCGATCCTGGAAGTGGTGGTGGCCGACGCCAAGGGCTACTACGAGCAGATGTGTCTCGACGTCGAGTTGGTCGCGGGCACCTCCACCGAGAACCTCGCGCTCGTGGCGGCCAACGACGCGCAGTTCTCCTCGTCGGGTTCGTTCAGCGAGATGACCGAGTTCTCCCTCGGCAACGAGGCCGACCTGGTGGCCGTCACCGTCGCCGGGCGCACAACGATCGACACGCTCATCGTGCTCGACGATTCGGTCAATGAGGTGGCCGACCTGGCCGGCAAGAAGATCGGGGTCAAGTTCGCCCTACCGCGCTCGATCAAGGCGATGTTGGCCGGGGCCGGCTTGGAGGAGGGCACCGACTTCGAGACCGTGCTGCTCGACGGCTTCGATCCGAAGGTGCACGCCGAGGTGCCCGGCATCGCCGGCTTCCCCGGCTGGAAGAGCAACGAGCCCAACCAACTGCGGGCCGCCGGCTACGAGTTCGACCTGTTCGACCCGGCCGACCACGACATCCCCGGCAGCTTCGGCATTATCTACTCCAATCAGTCGTTCCTCGATTCCCATCCCACCGCGGCCGCCGACTTCGTGCGTGCCACGTTGAAGGGCCTCGCCGACGCGGTGGCCGATCCGGCCGCTGCGGCGCAGATCGCGGTCGACAAGATCAACTCGAGTGGCAACCCGTTCTACCTCTCGCCCGAGGGCGAGACCGCCCGCTGGGCGGTGGAGGCCGAACTCATCGGAGGCGCGGCCGACACCGATGCGCCACTGGGTGTGCCGCTCGCCGACTTGCTCACCGCCGAGGTCACCACCTACGCCGCGATCGGGTTGTTCGGTGGGACGGCCCCCGAAATCACGCCCTACTTGGCTGACCTCGCCGCCGGGGTCTATGACAACGGCGTCCTCATCTGGCCGGCCACGTCCGGCTGATCAGGCCCCCGGCCAGATCAGCTCACCGGCGGCGGTGTACAGGTCGCGCACCAGCGACTGCTCGATCAGGGTGTCGGTGACCGGCTCGACGCCGTCGAACAGCCCGGCCGCGGCATAAACCTCCAGCTCGCGCTGCAACAGCCCGTGGTCGGGTACACCGAGTGGCAGCCTGGCCGTAGCTCCCGCCTCGACCAGCTCGGCCTCCACCTGCCAGCGATAGCGCTCGGTGGGCAGGTGCAGCACCTGCTCGGGATCGCCGGTCTCCGACATTCTCACCGCGAGCCGGGCCGCGGCCAACGGGCTGGCGATCGCGTCGGCCAAGCCCTTCAGCGTGGCACGCATGAAGTCCTGCACGACGGTCGGGTGCTGCTCGGAGAACTGGCGGTTGGTGTAGAGCACCCCGAAGCTGCCGGGAATGCCCTCGTCGCTCGGATCGACCATGTCGTAGTCGAGATCGGCCTCTTCCAGTTGGAACGGCTCGTCGTTCTTGTAGCCGGTGAAACCCACCACCTCCGGCAGCTGGAGATGCACCGCCGCGCTCTGGCCGTCGAGTTCGAGCACGTCGAAGTCCTCGCCCTCCACCAACCCGGCGGCGCTGAGCATCGCCCGCACCGAGGGGGTGAGCACACCTTTCACCCCGATCGTCGCCCCCCGCAGGTCGTCGAGGTCATCGACCACACCCTGTTTGGTGATCAGCGCGTCGATACCGGTACGGCCCTCGACGGCGAGCACGACGTAGTCGGGAATGTTCTCCGCGGCGAAATCGACCAACTCGCTGAACGACCCGGCGGAGGCAAACTGGGCGTCGTTCACCAGCACCAGCGAATAGTTGTCGGAGGTGAAGCTGGGACGGATCTCGACGTCGAGGCACATGTCGTCGTAGTAGCCACGCTCCTCGGCAAGCAACACGTCGACGATCGAGGCCGACGCGGCATAGCCGTTGCCCGACAGGTAGACGATCGTCCCCGCAGCCTGGTTTGCCGCGCAACGCGCTGCGGGCATCGGCTCACCGGGGCTGATGTCCATCGCCGGCGCGGAGAACTCCGTCGTCTCCGTCGGGGCAGTGCTCGCCGGACTTCCGATCTGTGGGTTGTCGCCACTGCACGCCGCGAGCACCACCGCCGAGAGCACAAGGGGGACGAACTCGGGGCGCATCAGTCGGTCAGCACAGAGCGGGCGTGATCGACGTCGTTCTTCAGCTGGTTGCGCAGAGCGTCGATGCCGTCGAACTTGCGCTCGCTGCGCAGGAAGTCGGTGAAACGAACCTGTGCGTTCTCGCCGTAGAGATCGTCGTCGAAGTCGAGCAGGTGTGCCTCCAGCAGTGACTTGTCGGCGTGCTCGTAGAAGGTGGGGCGCCGCCCGAGGTTGATCGCACACATGTGTGTCGCCCCGTCCGGGCGCTGGTACCAGCCGGCGTACACACCGTCGGCGGGCAGGCAGATGAACGAGGCGACCTCGACGTTGGCGGTGGGAAACCCGATCTGGCGGCCGCGCTGGTCGCCTTGGCGGACGATGCCGCGGGCCTCGAACGGACGGCCCAGCATCGCCGCCGCCAATTCGACCTGGCCGCCGGCCATCGCCCGCCGGATGGCAGTCGAGCTGATCGGCTCGTCCGGGCCGTCGGTGCGGGCAACGAGCGACATCGGCAACACGTCGAAGTCGGCGCGGGCGCCGAACTCGCGCAGGCTCGACACGTTGCCCTCACGGTTGTGACCGAAGTGGAAGTCGTCACCCACCACCACCAGCGAGGTGTGTAGGCAGTCGACCAGCACACGCTGCACGAACTCGAGTGGGGCGAGCTGCGACAACTCGCGGTCGAAGTGCACCACCGCGGTGGCATCGACGCCGGTGGCAGCCAGCAGCTCGAGCTTCTGGTCGAGATCGGTGAGCAGCTTGGGTGCCGACTCCGGGCGCACCACCGATGCCGGGTGGCGGTCGAAGGTGACCACCACCGAGCGGGCCCCTTGGGCGTCGGCCTGCCGCCGTACCTCGCCGATGACCGCCTGATGGCCGAGGTGCACCCCGTCGTACGCGCCGATGGTGATGACCGCCCGCTCACCCGGGAAGGCGGGCACGGAGAGATCGTGGATGACGCGCATCAGAGCGCACGCTAGCGGCGCCGCGACCGATCAGCCCACCACGACGGCGGGCTTCACCGTCGCGTCGGC
>CAUJEE010000210.1 GCA_963169215.1 Actinomycetota bacterium | reverse complement strand
TGGGCGCGCGTGTTGGCCAACATCCCCCGGGTGCCCACCCCCCCCCGGGTGTTGCTGGGGGGCGCCGACGGCCCGCGGGGCGCGCCCCCCACCGCCCGCCGCTGCGCCACCGCGGCCTACGAGGAGGCCGCCGTCGACCCGACCGACCTGAGCCTCGTCGAGTGCCACGACGCCTCCGCGCCGGGCGAGATCATGGCCTGCGAGGCGCTCGGCCTGTGCGCGCCGGGCGAGGGCGGGCCGATGGTCGAGCGCGGCGACACCAGCCTCGGCGGGCGCCTGCCGGTGAACACCTCCGGCGGGTTGCTGCGCAAGGGCCACCCGGTGGGGGCGACGGGCATCGCCCAGGTGGTGGAGATCACCGAGCAGTTGCAAGGGCGGGCCGGAGCCCGCCAGATACCGGGGGCGCGGTTGGGGTTGGCACACAACGGCGGCGGCACCGTCGGCGACGACGTGGCCGCGCTGTGCGTGACCATCCTGGGGGTGTGAGATGGCGGGGGCGCGCCAGCGGGGCAACGACATCATCTGCGACGTGGTGGCCAACCAGGCCGAAGCGCTGCCCGACCTCGACGTGGTCACCTTCGAGCACCTCTCGCTCGACAGCGGCGCCACCGCCGACGAGGTGCGCACCTTCGCCGACCTGCACCTGAACGGCAACGCCATCGCCGCCGCGCTGATCGCGCAAGGGCTGGAGGTGGGCGACCGGGTGGGGCTGATGATGCGCAACCACCCTGAGTATCTCGACACGATGGTGGGCGCCAACGCGGCCGGTGTGTGCCTGGTGCCGATCGACCCGCGCACCAAGGGCGACAAGTTGGCCTTCGTGCTGCGCGATGCCGGTTGCCGTGGTGTGATCTGCGCCGACTACACCCACGGCGAGGTCGCGCGTGCCCGCGCCCAAGGGGCCACTCCCGAGTTCGAGTGGGTGCTGCCCACCGGCGAGTACGGCGCGGAGCCGGTCGACTTCGGCGGACGGGTCACATCGCTGGCGGAAGTACTCGCCACCGCGGCCACAACGCCAACCGTCGACGTGCGTTGCACCACCGGCAAGGAGCCGTGGCAGTTGATGTACACCTCGGGCACCACCGGCGACCCGAAGGGTGTGGTGTGGCCGGTGAACCAGTTCGGGCGGGTGGCGATGCTCGGCTTCCTGCTCGGCTACCAACCGACCGATCGGCCCTACACCGGCCTGTCGCTCACCCACGGCAACGCGCAGGCGGTCACTCTCGGGCCGTCGCTGGCACTCGGGCTGCGGTGCGTGTTCAGCCGCAAGTTCACCAAGTCGAAGCTGTGGGACGTGACCCGTCGGCACGGGTGCACCACCTTCTCGATGCTCGGTGGCATGTGCACCGCGATCTACAGCGAGCCGCGGCGCGACGACGACGGCGACAACCCGGTGCGGATGGTGATCAGCGCGGGCATGCCCGCCGCGATCTGGCGCGAGTTCGAGCAGCGCTTCGGTGTGCATGTGTTCGAGTGGTACGGCGCGGTGGAGGGCGGGATGGCGTTCAACCCGATCGGACAGGGCCCGGTGGGGTCGTTCGGGCGGGCGCTGCCCGGGCTGGAGATGAAGATCCTCACCGACGACGACCGCGAGTGCGCGCCGGGCGAAGTGGGTGAGATCTGCTCGCGCCCCGAAGGCGGCGAGGCGACGGTCGACTACCACGGCAAGCCGGAGGCCTCGGCGGCCAAGACCCGCGGCGGGTGGCTGCGCTCGGGCGACATGGGCCACCGCGACGACGGCGGCTGGTTCTACTTCGACTATCGCCGCGGCGACGGCATCCGCCGCAACGGCGATTTCGTCGCCACCGCCTTCGTCGAGAAGGCGCTGGCCGAGCACGCGAGCATCGACGACGTGTTCGTGTACGGCGTGCCTGCCGCGTCGGGTGCGCCGGGCGAGAAGGACGTCGTCGCCGCGGTGGTGCCGCGCGACCCGGCCGCGTTCGACGTGGCAGGAGTGGCCGACGTGTTCGCCCACTGCCGTCGACAGCTGGAGGCCAACTTCGTGCCCAGCTATCTGCAGGTGGTCGACGAGATCCCCAAGACGATCTCGGAGAAGCCGCAGGCGCGCTTCTTGCTCGACGCGTTCGCGCCCGACGCGCCCAACGTGCATCGCGAGGCGTGAGCATCGAGGAGGTGCGCGGCGCGGGGCCGGCTCGGGCGCCGCGGGTGACGATGCTCGCCGGCGGCATCGGGGCCAGCCGCCTCGCCGTGCCGCTCGCGCAACTGCTGGCCGAGCGCGGCGACGGAGATGACGACGCTCTCGGCCCGCCGCGGTTGACGCTGGTGGTGAACACCGCCGACGACGTGTGGCTGCACGGGCTGCGGGTGTGTCCCGACATCGACACCAACCTCTACGCGCTGGCCGGCATCGGCGACGCGGCGCGCGGTTGGGGCGTGCGTGGCGACACGTTCGCGGCGATGGATCAGCTGCGCCGCGAGGGTGGTGATCCGTGGTTCGCGCTCGGCGACCGCGACCTGGCCACGCACCTGCGGCGCTCCGACCTGTTGCGCGCCGGGGCGACGCTGAGCGAGGTGACTGCCGAGTTGGCCGCGCGCCTCGGCATCACCGTCCGCGTGCTGCCGATGACCGACTCCGAGGTCGCCACCGAGATCGTCACCGAGATCGTCACCGGCGTCGTCACCAGCACGGGACCCGACGGCGCGGCCGACGACGTCGCAGCCGGGAGCGTCGTGCTCGGGTTCCAGGAGTGGTTCGTGCGCCACCGCGCCGAGCCGGCCGTGCGCGCCGTGCGTTGGCGCGGCATCGAGGCCGCGCTCCCCGCACCCGGCGTGCTGGAGGCGATCGCTGCGGCCGACCTGGTGGTGCTCGGGCCGAGCAACCCGGTGGCCAGCATCGAGCCGATCCTCGCCCGGCCCGGGGTGCGCGCCGCGGTCGCCGCTCGCGGTGCGGTGGCGGTCACACCGGTGGTGTCGGGCGTGCCGATCACCGACGAGGGCGAGGCCCGCCGGGCGCGCAGCCGGGCCGCGCTGCTGGCAGTGCGTGGGCTGCCGCACACCGCCACCGCCGTCGCCACCCACTATCGCGATCTGCTGCACACGTTCGTGCTCGACGAGCACGATGCCGACCAAGCGGCGGCGATCGAGGCCCTCGGCCCGGCCGTGGTGCTCGCCCCCACCCTCTCCCGCCCCGACTCCGACCCCGCCCGCCCCGACCTGGCCCGCACCGACCTGGCCCGCACCCTCCTCGCCCTCGCCCGCCCGATGCCCGACCGCCGCAACCCAAGTCGGCGGTGAAGCAGCCCCGGCTCCGGGCTCAACGCAAACTTGGCCACGGGCAGGGGGCGCGGCGGGCGCGAGGGCGACTGCCGATGTCCGCTCAGCGGTCGAGCGTGCGCAGGAAGTCGCGCACCGCGCGTTCGAGGTCGGGGAGGTCGTACACCAGGGTGTCCCATACCACGCCGTAGTCGACGTCGAAGTAGCGATGACTCACCCGATCACGCATTCGGCTGATCTGCGACCAGGGGACGTCGCTGATCTGGTCGGCGAGGGGGCCGAGGTTCTTGGCCGCTTCGCCGATATCGGTGAGGATCGACTTGGCAGCGTGGCGCATCAGCGCGTCCGCATCGAAGGTGGCGCGGCCGCGATCGACGAGGTCGCGCGCTTGCTCGCACCGGACGAGGATGTCGTCGAGCCGCCGGCGGGGGGAAGTCAACGGAGTGGGACCGCCTCTGCGGCGAGGTGACGCAGCGGTCCGTGGCCTGACGTGACTACGTCGACCCTGCGACCCAGCAGGGTCTCGAGCTCGTCCTCCATCGCCCCGAGTTGCAGCAGCCCGGTGCCCGGCGCGACATCGATCAGCAGGTCGATGTCGGAGCCGGGATGCGCGCCGCCACGGGCAACGGAGCCGAATACGCGCACATTGGATCCTCCATGCGCCTCGACGATCCGCTCGATCTCGGCAGCTCTCGACTGGACCTCGGCCAGGCTCGGTGCATCTGATGGTGAAGTGGCGTTGGCCTCGAGTGTCAGGCGAAGACCAAGGTGCTCGGCCACGGCCTCCACCGTCCGCAAGGTCGGGTTGGCGTGGCGACCCGACAGGAGGCGTCGCAATGCCGGCTGCCCCATGCCCGCACCGCGGGCAACATCCGCCTTCGATTCGCCCCGCCGCCGCCTCGCGCGATCGAGCTGTTCGATCAGGCGGGCCAGACCGGGACTGGTCGTGACGGAGTGGTCGGCGGTACGTGCAGCCATGCGCCGAGCGTACCAGGAATGGTACAGTCCGCACTAGGCGCAGCCTCATGATCACCCGCGGCCGACGGCCACACGGCACAGTCGCTCGCACAACGCTCGGCCGGCCGACCCGGCGGTGGCGTCCCGAGTATACCCCAGGGGGTATACTCGGGACCATGCAGCGCGCCACAATGAGCGGATGTTCTTCCGTCAGTACTACTTGGGGTGTCTCTCGCACGCGAGCTACCTCGTGGGCGACACGGTCACCGGCAAGGCCGCGGTGATCGACCCGCAACGCGACATCGCCGAGTACCTGGCCGATGCCGAGTCGCACGGGCTCACCATCACCTACGTGATCGAGACCCACTTCCACGCCGACTTCCTTTCCGGCCACCTCGAATTGGCCGCGGCCACAGGCGCGAGCATCGGCTACGGCGCGGCCGCGGCGGGCAAGGCCGAGTTCGCGATCACCACCTACCGCGACCGCGACACCGCGGTGCTCGGCGAGGTCGAGCTGGAGGTGTGGGAGACGCCGGGCCACACGCCCGAGTCGATCAGCATCCTCATTCGCCCTCACGGGCCTGGCACCGAGCCGTACGGGGTGCTCACCGGCGACACCCTGTTCATCGGCGACGTCGGCCGTCCCGACCTGCTGGCTTCCTTCGGTGCCACCGCCGACGATCTCGCCCGCCAGCTCTACCACTCGTTGCACGACAAGCTGCTCACCCTGCCCGACGCCACCAAGGTGTTCCCCGCGCACGGCGCCGGGTCGGCCTGCGGGAAGAACCTGTCGACCGAGACCGTGTCGACGATCGGCGAGCAGCGGCGCACGAACTACGCGCTGGCGCCGATGAGCGAGGACGAGTTCGTCGAGGTGGTCACACAGGGCCAGTCGGCCGCCCCGCTCTACTTCCCCTTCGCCGCGGTGCTCAACCGCAAGGAGCGCGACCTGTTCGACGAAGACGTGCGGGTGCCCGGCTTGTCGTTGCAGCAGGTGCTCGCCCACCAGGCCGCCGGCGCGGTGGTGCTCGACGCCCGCCCCGACAGCGAGTTCGCGGCCGGCCACCTGCGCCACTCGGTGAACGTCGGCCTCGGCGGTCGCTTCGCCGAATACGCGGGCGAGGTGATGACACCGGGCACGCCGATCGTGGTCGTGTGCCCACCGGGGCACGAGCCGGAGGCCAAGGTGCGCCTGGCGCGCATCGGCTTCGACAATGTGGTGGGCGCGCTCGCCGACCCGCTGCGTGTGTTCCACGAGAATCCCGAGCATGTCGAGGCGGCCTCGCGCCTCAGCGCCGACGCCGTCGCCGACTGCATGCGCGCCGTCGACGGGCTGGTGCTGGTGGATGTGCGCAACCCGGGGGAAGTTGCCGACGGCACGCTGCCCGGCGCGCGCCACTTGTCGCTGCCGGCGCTGTTGAGCAATCTCGACGAACTCGATCGGGCTGCGCCCACGGTGGTGTTCTGCGCGGGCGGGTACCGCTCGTCGATCGCCGCCAGCCTGCTGCGTGCCCACGGCTTCGCCGACGTCAGCGACATGATCGGCGGATACACCGCGTGGAACGCCCGCATCAACCCCACCGGGACACCGGCGTGAACATCGTCAACGGGGTGCCGACGATCGACGTCGACGAGGCCTTGGCCGCAGGCGCGGGCGCGGGCGACGGCGAGTCGTTCATGCTCGACGTGCGCGAGCACCAGGAGTGGATGGCCGGCCATGTCGCGCACGCCGTGCACGTTCCGATGGGCGAAGTGGTGGAGCGCGTTGGTGAGTTGCCCCGCGACCGGCGCATCGTGTGCATCTGTCGCTCGGGCAACCGCTCGGGTCGGGTTGCCGCGTGGCTGGTGCAGCAGGGTTACGACGCGGTCAACCTCGCCGGTGGGGCGCTGCAGTGGGCCAGCCTCGGCCACCCGCTGGTGAACCACGTCGGCAACTCAGGCGTCGTCGCGTGAGCCTCGCGTGAGCGTCTCGTGATCGTCTCGCGTGATCGTCTCGTGATCGTCGCGGCCGCATCGTGAGGGCGTTGCTCGCATCGCCACTCGGCCTGCTGATCGGGCTGTCGCTCGGCGCGCTCGGTGGAGGCGGCTCGATCCTCGCCGTCCCTGCGCTGGTGTACGCCGCCGGGCAGCCGGCGAAGGGTGCCACCACCACCTCGCTGATCCTGGTGGCGATCACCTCGCTGATCGGGCTGGCCCCGCACTGGCGCCATCGCCGCGTGCGTTGGCTGCCGGGCCTGCTGTTCGGCGCGGCCGGTGTGGGTGGCTCGCTGCTCGGCTCGCACTGGAACGAGGCCGCCAACCCCGACGCACTGCTGCTGGGGTTCAGCGGGGTGATGTTCCTCGCCGGCTGGGCGATGCTGCGCCGCATGCGCTCCGCGACCGCGACCGCGACCGCCGACGCGGGCGCGGCCGAGGGCGTGGACGGCACCGATGGCGAGGCCGCGACCAAGACCAGCGCGCCGACCGCCGCTGACGCTGCGGCGACGACGGTGCACGCCGACGTGCGCACGATCGTCAAGGTGCTGCTGGCTGGCAGTGGGGTCGGCCTGCTCACCGGCTTCTTCGGTGTCGGCGGTGGGTTCGTGATCGTGCCCGCGCTGGTGCTCGCGCTCGGGTTCACCATGCCCGAGGCGGTCGGCACCTCGCTGTTGGTGATCGCGATCAACTCCGCCGTTGCCCTCTCCACGCGTTTGGGCGGCACGATCGAGTGGGCGACGGTCATCCCGTTCACCGTCGCCAGCCTGATCGGCGTGATCATCGGCGGCCGCCTGGTGCGCACCCACAACCCGGCCGTGCTGCAGAAGTGGTTCACCGGCCTGCTCTTCGTGGTGGCCACCTACACCGCCGTCACCAGCGCGCTCGCCCTCGCCGCCTGACGCAGTGCCAGGTCTGTCCAGTTGTCGGGCCGCCGGCCCGCGGACGTGGCCGTTCCTCCGGTCGGGCCACCACACACCCATTCCGCCAGCGACAGGTTTCCCTGCGCCTACCTGCAGGGAAACCTGTCGTCAACGCTGCTGCGGTGCACCTACCCACCGTGCCCCTGAACCGTTCGGCACTCGTGACCGGCATCTGGCGGAGGCCGTACGCCGACGTGTTTGCCAAACTCTCCGCAGCTACCACCAACTCCTGTGGAGCAAGCCGTTACCGAACGGGCGCGTCAGCGCCGGCTTGAGCCAGTCCGAGTGCCCACCAGCGCCGGGTCATTGGCCGCTTGCGGGTTTCACTTCAGGACCTGCCAGCCGGTGATTCACCCCGCTGGGTGGTGTAGCGTACTTGTATGACAGTTTCGTCTACAACCATTCGCGTGAGCACCGAGCAACGCGAGCGGCTTCGTCGGCTCGCCGAGCAACGCGGTGCGACGATGGCCGACACGCTGGACGCGGCGCTCGAGTCACTGCGCCGCGAGCACTTCTACGCCGAGATGGCCGCTGCCGAGCAGCGCCTACGGCTCGACCCCGCCGCATGGAGCGCCTACGTGCAGCAGCGAGATTCGTGGCTCGACGCCGATCTGTCGGCCCGGTGAACTGGTGAACTGGTGAACTGGTGAACTTCGGCGACATCGTCACCATCGACTTCGGCACGCCGATCGGGTCGGAAGCGGGGTTCACCCGCCCCGCCGTCATAACCACCGCCGACGACTTCCTGCGATTCCGGCCGTCGACGGTGTTCGCCGTGCCGCTCACCACCACCCCGCGTGTGTTTCCGAGTCACGTGAGCATCGAGCCCGACGAGCACAACCGCCTGGCCGCGACGAGTTGCGCCCTGGTCGAGCAGATGCGCGCAGTGGCCGTCGAGCGTTGTTCAGCGGCTCACGGCAACGTCGGATCAGTTGTCGCTCACCAGATCCTCGACGTGCTGGCGATGATCACGGGTATGCCGTAGAGGGTTCGGATCGAGCAGGCCCCCCGGTCTTCCGCTGTGACTCAGTGCGGCGGGTCTGGCTCGTCCGGCTCGTCCGTCGCAGGTGGCACCGGGCCACAGCACTGCTTGTACTTTCGCCCAGAGCCGCACCAGCAACGATCGTTGCGCCCGGGTGGCCACGAGCGCGCGCCGCCAAGGCGCAGTACCTGTGCGGCCTGCTCGGCACGCACCTCGCCGGTGCCGGCCCGCTCACCCGCCACACGGTCCAACTCGTCCACCGACAGGGCTGCCACGTGCAGCGAGTGTTCCGGCATGTGCTTCGTGATCCACTTCAACCGGGCCTCGATACGGTGGCTGTAGGCGACATGGTCAACCGGCATGTCGGCCAGTTCATCCCAGCGGGCGCGAGCGAGGATCCACTCGCCCGCGGGGAACCACGCCAATGCGATCTCCTGCGGGCGGCTCCGGCCCGTCGACGCGGCCGGCAAGGCCGCTGAGGTCGGTGTCCGGCGAACGGCACCCGGTGGGCGGGCGGGGTCGAAGCCGCAATGCTCACAGCGCCGCCGTACCGCTTCGGGCGCGGCCCTGTCCCACCTCGGTCGGTAGGGCGGCTGCACCCATGACTCGATGAACGCCTCCACCCGAGCGATCAGCTCGCCATCGGCCTGCTCGCCCACCGCCGACCACTCGCGCCGAGCGAGGTCCAACAACTGGTCGACCAACTGATCGGGGTCACCGGTGGCAAGCGCCACCTCGATGCCGTCGAGGCACCAACGCAGCGCCACCCGATCGTCGATGCCGGCGTAGGCGAACCCGGCCGAGTTGTACAACCACACATCGTCGGGGTCGCGTTGGCGCAGTTCGGCGTACAACGCGTCGGCCTCGTCACGGCGACCGGCGGCGATCAGTGTCTCGGCGATGTCGGCCTCGGGATCGGGCGACGAGCGCAGGCCGGCGGCGATCGCCGCCCGCTTGGAGGCGATCGCCTCGTCGTGCTTGCCTGCGGCACGCTGCGCCTGGAACAGATCGTCGAGCACCTCGTGGTCGACGATGCGGTGGTGGGCGCACGGGTGGGCGAGCAGCTGGAGGTAGATGTCGGCGGCAGCACCCCAACGGTGCTCACGCATCGCGGCCGTGGCGGCATCGAACAATGCGTCGATCTGCCGTTGTGATTCCTCCAGGCCGATCGGGCTCACACCCCGAACCCTACGCGGCAACGGCCGCACCACACACGTTGCACCCGATGTCCCAGCGCCGTACAGTTGTCCGTACGAAAGGAGCGTCGCCATGGCAGTCAAGACCGAACGACTCGAGGTGCGGGCCGCACCCGCCGACCGCGCCCGCATCGAGCACGCGGCCGCAGTCGTCGGCGTCACCGTCTCGTCCTTCCTCGTCGACACAGCGGTGGAGCGGGCCAATTCGATCATCGCCGATGTGACCACCACAGACATCGCGGCCGACTACTTCAGCGAACTGCTCGCAGCGCTCGATCGGCCCTCAGCCGCGCCCCGCCTCGCCGCAGCCGCGAAGCGCGCGCGGCGAAATCCGCGCATCATTGCTCGGTGACGTACCGGCTCGAACCGCTCGCAGACCACGACCTCGGGAAGTTCACCTGCGGCAACGACACGCTCGACGACTGGCTCCATCGGCATGCCCACACCGCGACTGGCCACGGCACCCGCACCTATGTGCTGGTCGGTGAGAACAGCGAGGTGGTGGGGTACGTCGCAATCGCACCGCACCACATCGTGCGCACCGAAGTGCCCCCACGAATCGCCCGCGGAGCGTCGGAACGAATACCTGCGATCTTGCTGGCGAAGCTCGCACTCGATGCCTCGTTGCACGGACACGGCTTGGGCAGCGAGTTGCTGGTGCGTGCGCTGGAGACAATCCTCGACGCGGCACGGTTGGCGGGCGGGCGCCTGGTGGTGGTCGACGCCGTTGACGAGGCGGCCATCGCGTTCTACACGCATCACGACTTCCAGCCGGTTCCCGGACACACACATCGTCTGGTGATGAAGCTGAGCACCGCGGCCAAGGCCCTCGGCCAGGACTGGCCGTAGCCGACGCCGCCAGGCGGGATGGGCGCTGCCTACGCTGGGCGGGTGCTCGACCCCCACCTCACCGAGGAAGACGTACAGACTGTGCTCACCGCGATGGAGCACGACGACCCGGCGCAAGGGCGTGCAGCGGTGGATGTGTGGATGGCACTCACCGCAGGCGAAGGGCCGGCGATGGTGTCGAGGGCCGGGTTGCAGAACTGGCTGTGGTGGCTGCTTCCCAAGCGCAGCTACGCCGACATGTACGACTACTGGATCCAGTCGGCGGCGGCGGCGGCTGCCCTGTTCGAGCGGCTCGACTGCCCTGCCTACGCGGCGATCTGCCGGTCGGACACCACGGCCAAGGTGCTGGCCGCTTGGCACGAGTCGCGGTCGAAAGGGCTGGCGGCCACGCGGAGGGCGATCTCGGCCAGCCCGGTCGAGCCGCCCCACCTCGACGACTTCAGGTGGGGCACGGTGTTCGGGGTGTGGGAGAACGACGCTCGCAGCGCGGTCGAGTCGGCGCTCGAGCAGGCGTTCGCTACCACCGGGCCGGCCATGCCGGTGGCGAAGTGGAAGGCGACGGCCGCGACGGTATGCCGGTCGGTGCTCGATGCCGATCATCCCGATGCCATCGGGCAGAGCTGGCGCTCGCTGGTTGCCAGCGAACGCGCGGCCCGGTGGGTGGACGATGTGCGCTCCGGTGGCGAGATCAAGGCCGAGCGCGAGCGAATCGCGGCGCGGTTTCTCGCACAGCCCTCGCCTCCGGATGAGGCGGTGATGCGCGGGGCGCTGTCGAGCCTGGCCTGGCTGGCCGAGGCGTGCCACGCCGGCCTCACGCTCACGGCGGCCGGGTACCTTCCGCCGGCGATCGTGCGCGATGCGGCCGAGCGATTCGACTGGGGGTTCGACTGGGGGTTCGGCGACGACAAGCCGCCACGGAGCGAGGCCGACGTGTACGCCCTGCAGTTGGTGCACCGCAGCGCGCTGAAGCTGGGCATCGTTCGCCGACAGGGGCGATCATTGCGCACCACCAAGGCCGGCGCGACGATCGCGAGCGATCCGCGCACCTGGTGGTACCGACTGGCAGTGTTGGGGATGGGCGAGCAGCCGTACCGCGACTCTGTTTTCGAGCACACCGCGCTCGCAGTGCTCGACGCCGGCACGATCGAAGTGGAGGCTGTACGTCGGCGCCTCGGCGAACGACTGTCGGCGGAGGGCTGGGCCGAGGGCAACAGGCCCGTCGCGGCCGAATCGCACGGCCATCAGGTCTACTCCGCCATCCGACCGTGGCGTGTCTGGGGCTTCATCGAGCACCGCGACTCCAAGTGGGGCCCGACCTCCGACGGCACCATCGGCCAACTCGAACCGGCCACCATCGCCGCCACGCCCGCCGGGCGCGCTGCCGCCGAACTGTGGTTGCACCGCCGCGTCACCGGCCCGCGCGACCGGCCCTGAGGCTGGTTTGCATCGACGACGGGGTGGTCATTGGCGGCCGACTACCCACCACCGCGAGCCGGCTGGTCGAGCAGTGAAGGTTGCTGCATCGCGAGGAGCTCGGGCAAGATGCCCAGGATGTTCGCTACGAACGCACAGTGATCGACGTTCCTGTACGGCCAATGCTGCGTAGTGCACGCACTGGGCGATGTCGCCGGCTTCCAGGTCGGGATGCTCGGTGAGAATCTCCTCCACCGACATTCCGTCCGCCACCATCGTCACCACCGTGGCCACGGGCAGGCGCAGCATCGAAGGCGATGCCGAACGCTTCGACCTCATCCTCGTGGATCATCAGGTACACGACCAGCGCGGAAACCAGCACCCCGCGGCGACAAGGACTCGAACATCAGGCACTGCAGTCGCGACCGTGGCAGCCTCGGCATCGAGCGCCAGCCGATCACGAAGCGTCGGGACCTCGAATGCCAGGAAGTCCGTGATGGATGGTCGCCCGTCGGCGCCGCGCTCCTCGGGTAGCAGCGTCTCCAGCCGTTCGAAGAACTCCTCGGTGAACCGGACGCGTCGCTCAGCTGGCATTCCCGAACCGCTTCGCCATCTCGTCGATCTCGGCCAAGACCTGCGAGCGGAACGGTTCGGGGACTTCGTCCCAACTGTGGAGAATCGACGCGTTCACCGCGTCGGCACGTTCCTCCGGCGTCATGCGGGCCATGTCCGCAGCGCTGATGAACGGCCGTTCCTCCATGTCGCGCAACGTACCCCACGGCGAGGTCGTCCAGCCGCTCCAGTAGTCTTCACCACATGCAGACGCTGGTTCGTGTGACCGCCGCCGAGGCCCTGCACGGCAGGGTCGTGCGCGTCACGCTCTCCGACGGGCTGGTACGGGAACTCGACCTCAGTGGCCTGCTCACTGGTGTTCTGGGCGTTCTCGACGACGACGCCCGCTTCTCAACGGTCGGAGTCGATCAGGTCAGCGGTACCGTCTGCTGGCCTGGGGGCATCGACCTTGAGCCGGCCGTATTGCACGGCGACTTCGCTGCGGCGTCTGGGATTCGTCCACGACTCGTTCGCGAGTACAGGATGCAATCCGCGACCTGAACGACCCAATCCCGGCTTGGGCACCCCATAGTCGGGCATTCCGTCCGCCACCATCGTCACCACCGTGGCCACGGGCGTGCGCAGCCCGCGTACGCACGGCAAGCCTCCCAAGACCTCGAGTTCGATAGCTACGCCTCATCAACCTGTCGGATGAGATCTGCGAGGCGTTGCCGTACCTCGGCGTAGGAGTACCGGGCTTCATCGGGCACGTCCAAGGCATCCCACAGCTGCTGCCAGTCTTCCCAGGCCGGCACGGTCGGCGGCCACGGGTGCCTGCCGCGGTGCGTGAACGTGTCCTCGCAAGCCGACCGGGTTTGAGCGAGCCCTCCGTTCTCCACGGTGCCCGCGAGCAACAGGATGTCGTAGATGTCGTGGACGCGCGGATTGGAACCCTCCGCCGGCACTTCCGTGCAGGCGTGGAGCTTCTGTGCGATCTGGTAGTGCACGCTGAGGACAACAACCTCACCTGCCGGACCGAGTTGAACCCTGTCCATGTCGACCGCGTTGGGTATCCGTTCGAGCAGGTCGAATGAGTTGGCCTCGGCGCGGCTGAGTTCGAATGCGAGCGTGGCGAACGGCCGGTCGTGATACGCCAACTTGATCTTGCACCGATGAGGGGCGGGGGTGATGCCGGCTCTGGTGATCTCGGTGCGTTCGGTGAGTTTGCCAGTGAAGCCTTCCCAACCTGAGTTCAGCCGCTCACCGATCTCGGCGAAGGCATCGTCCAGGCTCACATTCACGAGCGCATCGACATCCCGCGACGCTCTCGCCGCGACTCCGAAGCGAATCTCCATGCTGGCGCCACCCTTCAACGCGAGGCGGGGAGCGCCACCCTGGTCGAGCCCGTCGAGGATCGTCGCGAGCACCGAGATCGCGACCAGCCGTCGAAGCCGACCGGCGGTGACCTGAACATCGGTCTCGTCACGTGACCACTCGTTCAGAAGTCGCTCAAGGTGAGCCAGGTTTCCGGGCCGTCGGTCAGCGGCCATGGCCGCCGCCGTGGTTCTTGTCGGGCAGCGCCCGGTCGTAGAGGCGGACGAGGAGGCGAGCCGCCGTCTGCGTACCGATGTGCTCGCGTGCTTGCGCTCGCCGGACTGCCTGCTCGATCATGTCGCCGGCCACACCCCAGTCGATGGCCTGGCGGATCGCCAGTGCAGGAGACACCACCGGCACGCCGTGCACCTCGTCACGGTCCGCCGCATCGACGGAGACGTGGTGGATCTCATAGAGCTCGCCGCCCGCTCGGCGGGGCCGGTACCCCCGGGGCACGGCGATATGGATCTTGCGCGGATTCACGTCCGCCAGATCCCAAAGCAAGAGCCCCGACTCCCCGACGATCAACCCGCGACCCTTCGCCCACAGCACCGCCTCCATCAGCTCAGTCTGCTCATCGAACGGCACCGTCGAGATCCGATACACGCCATGGGCCCGGCGCTCAAGCACCCCAGTCGCCGCCATCCGACGCACCTGGTCAGCAGCAACATCGACGCCTGCCGCCTGCGCGACCGTGAAGAGACCATGCTGCTGAGCGGCCACTCCCAAGAGACGAGCGACGGGATTCTCCATGGGCGAAACATACATCTCGTGCCACGCTTTTGCAACGAAATGCGGGAGCAAGAGCACAACAATGTGGCATAGGCGCACGCCTCTGTGAATCCGTTAACTGATCTAGCCGTCAGGCAACGACGACGTTGGGCAGTGGCTCTTGACCGATTCTGGCGATGTTGCGGGCGTCGACGACGTCACGGAGGGTGCCGGCAGGGCTTTGAATCTGCGACCGCCGAGTTTGTTGGCCCGAAGGGCAGGGGCTCGCCTTCGGTCGCCCTGCCCGTCGGGGCTCGTCAGGCGACCTGCACGGCGTCGGTGAGCTCTGCTGGGACCTTCTTGGGAAACGACACGATCAGGTGGCGCCCCAGCGCTTCGGCGACGCGAGCGAGCGTGTCGATCCGGTTCTTGGCGCCGCCTCCCTCCTCAAGCCGCGAGATCACCGACTGGGTGGTGCCCATCCGCTCCGCGAGTTCACGCTGGCTCAGGCCGGCGCCGGTGCGCAGGTCGTAGATCAGTTGCCCGAGCGCGAGATCGTGCTCCACCTCGGAGCGCGCTTCCACGCTCGGCGTCCGGCGCTTGTTCTTCGTGTCATCCCAGCGGGAGTAGTTGGCCATCATTGTCTCCTTCACGGGTTGGTACGGGCGCATTCCTCGGCTGCTCTGCGGGCCCGCACGATCTCGGCGCGTTCGTTGTTGCGTTGTTTCCGAAACGTGGTGAGCAGCACGATCCGCCCACTATTGGTGAACCGGTAGGTGATCCGGCGAGCGGTTGGCCCGAGCGCGAACCGCAGCTCGAACAGCCCCTCACCGAGGCTTCTCGAGAGCGGCATCCGCGCGCTCGAACCCGCCGAGGCCAGCCGGTCGATCACCACAACGGTTCGATCCCACTCGGCGTCGTCCAGCGTGTCCATCCACTCGACGACCTCCTCGTGAAGCTCGATGTCCGCCACGGCGTTAGTATCGCACTGCTGCGATGATCGCACAAGGGCGATGTTGCTTGATGACGCTCCCGAATACCGCTACGACGCGGCCTGGAACCGCTCGAAGCGTTCGGCGAGCAGGTCGCGGCTCGGCTGCTCGGCGCGGGCGACGGGGAGTTGGCGGAGGCGTTCGCCGTTCATCTCCTTGATCGCGTGTTGCAGGGTGGGGCCGTCGAAGGTCTCCAGCACCGACTGGCGAACGTGCACCACGTAGTCGGGCGAGATGCCCAGGATGTTCGCATCGAACGCACCGTGATGGATCTTGCACAACGCCAACCCATTGGTCACGTTCGCAGCGGCACGTCCGTGCCTCAGGCAATCACTGCTTGGAGCCACGCCACGAGATACGGGTCGGGCCGCTCGTTCGGGTAAGCGACATAGAACGCGTCTACAGCCTCAGCGGCCGTGGTGTACGAGGACCGCGACCACAGGCTTCTGAGATCTGCTTGATCGTTGGCGGTGCGGCCGCCGGCAGCGATCTTCATCAACACAACGATGTCGGTGGGCGGGAACAACACGTCAAGCGGGCCTTGCTGCAGCACGCGTACACAATCCCGCAGCTCGAACGTTGCTGGCAGCCATGGATTGGCGCGGTTGTTCAGCCAGTCGGGCTCGAGGCCGCGGCGCTGCCCGACGGCCGCAGCGGCGGCTGCGAGTTCATCGTCGATCTCCAGGACGACATCGACGTCGGTGGTGGCGCGTCTGATGTGCTGATGCGCGACGAATGCGCCACCAACGACGACGACGGATCGAGGTCCGCAGCGTCGGCGCAACAGCTCGTCGCCGAGGTCGCGAAGGCACGCTTCGATCTCGACCCAGTCGAGCGGCCGCCCTGCACCGCTCACCGTCGCCTACCCACGTGTCAGAGCGTCGGCTCGAAGCCAGACGTTGAGGCGAGCCAATTGTGGCGGCGTCTCCGCCATGGTGCGGCGAAGCATCTGTGGCGTTCCGAGCAGCTGCCATGGTTCGGACAGCGGCTGGGCCGTGCGAACCCAGCGGGGCGGTGCGACGGACCCGCGATCGGCAACGAACGACGCGATCGCCGCGAGAACGGTGCGCGCGGTGTTGCTCGCGGTGGCCGGTGGTTCGGCGCCGATCATCAACGCGATGTCGGCCTGGTGTCGTTCGCTTCGGTCAGTGACCGCGCGGATCATCGTCCAGTCGAGTTCGTCGCCGCCGAGCGCGGCCTCGGCGAGGGTGGGCAGGGTTGGCTGCGGTGCCTCGAAGCGGTAGCCGGCGGCGTCGAGCAGGCGGACAACGGTCGTGTAGGTGGGATCGGCACTACCGTTCTCGATACGGGCGACCGTGGACTGTTCGACTCCGGCGCGCGCTGCCAACGCGCGCTGCGAAAGCCCGCGATGCGTACGTGCGGAACGGATCAGCTCAGCCGTGGACATGTTGATAGCGTACACGCATCACCATGCTGGCAGTTCCCACGGCGAGTCTCCGCTACGACGCTGCCTGGAAGGCTTCGAACCTCTCGGCCAGCAGGTCGCGGCTCGGGCGTTCGGCGCGGGCGAGCGGGAGTTGGCGGAGGCGTTCGCCGTTCATCTCCTTGATCGCGTGTTGCAGGGTGGGGCCGTCGAAGGTCTCCAGCACCGACTGGCGCACGTGCACCACGTAGTCGGGCGAGATGCCCAGGATGTTCGCATCGAACGCACCGTGATGGATCTTGCACAACGCCAACCCATTGGTCACGCTCGCCGCACCACCATCGGCATCGGCCTTGATGTGCGCCGCATCCAACAACTCGGCGAACGGCAGACGACACACCGCACACTCGTCAGGTTGTTCCCGGCCGCGGGAACTCGATGATCTCCACTCCCCACCGGGCAGCGAGTTCGTAGTGGCGTTGGATCGATCGGGACACTTCTTCCACGGCCGTCGGGAAGGCCACGGCGGCCTGACACTGCCGACGATCGAGTCCCAACCCGCTCTCCGAGCTGAACCAGGTGTCCAGCGCCGCTATCGACCGGATGTAGTGCCGGTACAGCACCGCTTGCCCAATACCTGCTCGCAAGTACGCGCCGTTGCCGCCGCCCGCGTCTTGGTCCTTCAACTCGATGGCCCACGGCCTGCCCTGCTCGTCGGCGAGAAGTGCATCGAGATAGCGTGCCGGCGACGCAACGTCTCCCCACAAGGTGGGGAACTGAGCCGCCCGCAGGACCCCGCCGACGACGGGAGCAGCAAGCCGCAGCGCACCGCACGACTGCGTGGTGAGAATGACGCGCCCGCTCAACACATGGGCTTCCAGCGCGTGCTCCGCCTGCCCGTGCGCGAGCACTGCACCGGGCGGCGCGTTCTTCGACCATCGGGCGATGAGGTCGTGGATCATCCCCACGACGCGATCGAGCGATCCGGAGTCGAAGCCCATAGACCGCTCGACCACCACCTTGCGCCATTGGTCACGGGGTTCGCCCGCCGCAGAGAGGTTCCTGGTCGCCAGCTCGAGACGACCGGTGTCGGCGCCGACTCGGCCGATCTCGAGGCCGTCGAGGCGTAGCTGCCACGGCGTATCGCCCGTCTGCGACGACAGCTTCGGGTAGAGCGCGACCGACGGGTGGTCGAGACGCCGCAGCAACTCTGCGGCGAGACCTGTCGGTCGTTGACCCCATGCCCCCTCCAGGTAGCCGGCCCATCGCACCGGTGCGGACGTGTCAGTCTCGGTGAACGTCGTGGCGGCCACCTCGACTTCGTCGGCGGCACCATCCGGTTTCACCTGCCACAAGCGAATCGACGGGCCGGACTCCAACAATGCGGCAAGTGTTCCCATTGCTTGAAGGTGTTCGACGGCGACCTTGTCGTTCGGGGACCGACCCACCAGCAAGTGCAACGTGTCGGCGCTCGGGTATCGCTCGGTGCACCATGCGACGCCATCGAGCACGGTGTTGATCCGCGTCTTGCCATCCACCTCTGCCCCGACGGCCGCCGCAGGTGCGCCGTTCCACTGGAAGCGAATCACCCTCGACGTGATCGACAGATCGCGGTCGGGGCCGTCGGGTGGGGTAGACCCGTGTTTGGCCGCCCACACCCGAAGTGCCTCGGTGCCCATCCTCAGACGTCCCACCACGTGCCGTCGGCGTGTGGCTCGACACCGCCAAAGTAGTCCCCGAAGCGATCCGTGGCTTCCGAGTGGATCGGTACCAGGCGCGCCGGCGCGAACGCTGAGGCCAAGCGCTGGAGATCGGCCAAGGTCGCGTGCCCTGACGTGTGGTGCTCGTACAACGGCACACCCGCACGCTGCAGCAGCTGCACGAGCCGCTGGCCGGACGGTTGGGTGAGGTAGCCGTGCCACAGCGACCAGACCGCGGTACCACCGGCCAGGACACCGCCACGAACCAATTCGCCGGCGGCGGAGGAAGCACCGAGGAACACGTAGCGCTGCGGTTCGCGCAGGAGCTCCTCCTGGAAGACGCGCACGTCGCGGATGTTCTTCACACGATCGAACTCCTCGCTCTCCTTCACGCGGACCCGCTGCCGTTGCGGCACGTACACGGCGAGGCCAGGGAAACCCGGCTGTGGAATCGAAGGGCGGCCGGTAGCCGCAGCGACGGTGGCGGTGTAGAGGTCGACCACCAACGTGCGGCCCGCCTGGACTGCTGCCCGATATGCGGTGACGAGACGGTCGATGTTCTGCGCAGATGAGAACATCGCCACCATCCCCTCGGTCGACGTGAACCGCTCGATGAGATCGTGCTCGACGCTGCGCTCGCTCGATGGCGCGGAGGCTCGTCCGTCGGCACGCACGTTCGTGCCCTCCATCAGCAACACGTCGACCGTTGGTGGGTGTGCGACCAGTCGCTCGAAGAGCCCTCCCTTGCGACCGTGAGCGCGCAGGTCGCCCGAGTAGAACAGCCGTCGACCGTCGGCCTCGACAAGGAGTGAGTACGCGTCGAAGGCCGAGTGATCGATGAGGTATGGCGTGATCGTGAAGGGCCCTAGGTGCAAGCGTGCGCGATCCGACAGGTGGCCGGCAAGGTGCGGCGCACGCGAGATGGGCGAGAAGAATGTGGCCGCCTGCAACACACGCTCGGCTTCGGCGCCCATGTACACCGGCACGTCGGCCCCGAGCTGGGCAGTCAGCCCGTAATGGTCGAGATGTGGGTGGCTGAGCACCACGCCGCGCAGCGTCGGGTCACCACCGGCAAGCCCGGCGACATCGGGCAGCGGCACGTCGTCGTCCCACCCGGCCGACAGCGGGCGGCCGACATCGAGCACGATCCGATCGGTGCCACTAGCCAGCTCGATGCAGTTGCCGCCGATCTCGTGGGCGCCGCGGTGAATGCGCACTCTCACAGCTGCACCTCGGCCCACCCCAGCAACGCCGCCGCTACTTGCTGGTGGCGCCGACCGTTCTCCGCGAACACCTGCATCACGTCGAGATGGTTGCCGCCTGGCGCCCGCCATGCGAGTGCCTGTGATGTCTCGAGCGCCAACACCGGTAGGCCTTCGACGAACACGATCCAGAAGCGGTAGCCGGCCTCGCCGAACAGATCGTCGGCGCGAGCCGCCAGCAGACTGCGGTCGATGTCGAACGCGGCGAACGCAGGATTCGGGCCGCCTCCGTAGCCGGACGTGTCGATGTATCCGAGTTGGACATCCACGCGACGCATGCCGCGAGCGACCCGCTCCGCAATTGCTGCCAGCACACCGACGACCACGGTATGGGGCACCGGCGGAAGCGCGCGGCGACGCGGAACAAGTCCCGCCGCTGATTGCAGGCGCAGAGCGAACTCCTCACGATCGCCAGCGAGGTACTCGGCCCATCCAGCAGGCGGCCACTCGCCACCGGGGCCAGCTGACGAGCGCCCCCACACCTGAATGGTGCCGTTGCGGTTCAGGCGAATGTCGCAAGGGTCGCCATCGCGGCCGAGCAACCACAGCACGTCGTACTGGCCCCCGCCGGGGAAGCCGCGAAGCAACCGCAGCTGAGGCTGCCTGCGCAGCACCGTGGCGGCGAGCTGCCACGAAGCAACCTCGATGTCGGCTGCGGTCGGTCTGTCCACGACGATCACCGTACGCCGGGGGTGCAACAGGGTTCATCTGGTGACGGGTCGCGTGTATTCACCGAGCACCTCGTGGAAGGCAGCACCCGCTCAAGACGTCATCGCACCGGCGATACTCTCGGAACGTGCCCGGGACCCCTTCGCAACTCTGCCCTGTGTGTATGAACGCAGCGGAGTACTGCGAGTGCGAGCCACGCTGGGAACCCCCGCCCATGCCTGCGGGTCGACCACACAGCTCGGCGGAATCGCGCAAGACGGACGCAGACGACCTCCTCGCGACGGTTGCTGCCAGTCGCCGCCCGATCGTGAGGCAGATCCTGAACGCTCTCATCGTCGATGGCGTGTGGCTTGAAACACCGGAGGGCGCCCGGACCGATTACGTCAATGTGCGCCCATCGAACGACGAGCAGGAGTACCGACTCTTCAGCGTCCACCGACGATCAGGGCGCGTCCAGTTCGGCAAGTACTCGTACTCGCTCGCCCGCGAACTGGGGCTCACGAGTTGTTTCGACCAACTCAACGACGACATCGCGGCCACCAATCCCCTGGACGAGCTCCACGCCCGCGCCATAGTCGAGTTGGCTCGTGCGGAGCTCCGCCGGCGGCGTACGGGAAGTTGACCGGCAGGCGGTGGCCAGAGGCGGCTGACAAGCGTGGAATCTCAGAGCCGAAGCGCCCTGCGGGTGCGCGTGGGCGACGCTACGACGCGGCCTGGAACGTCTCGAACCTCTCGGCCAGCAGGTCGCGGTCGGGGCGCTCCCCACGGGCGGCGGGGAGTTGGCGGAGGTGTTCGCCGTTCATCTCTTTGATCGCGTGTTGCAGGGTGGGGCCGTCGAAGGTCTCCAGCACCGACTGACGCACGTGCACCACATAGTCGGGCGAGATGCCCAGGATGTTCACATCGAACGGACCGTGATGGATCTTGCACAACGCCAACCCGTTGGTCACGTTCGCCGCACCACCATCGGCATCGGCCTTGACATGCGCCGCATCCAACAACTCGGCGAACGGCAGACGACACACCGCGCACCGACGCTGGTAGGCGTAGATCACCGCCGAACGGAACAGCGGCTGATGGTGACGGGTGCGAACGATGCGTTCGTTGTAGCGACGGGCGATGTCCACCACCTCCCCCGACGAACCGGCCGGCAACGCCCGCTGCCCCTCCTCCACCGCGACGACGAACTGGTGCTGCTCGGGACATTGGCCGATGGAACACTCATAACGGTTTCTCGTACCACGACAGGCGCACCTCGAAGCCTTGCTCAGTGCCGAGACGGGTGAGTGGAGTGCCCCCGCTCGTCTCTGCTCGCCAGACCCAGGGCCTCACGTGACGCAAAGGCGACTCGGCCGGCAGCTCACGGATCGCCTGCCGAATCTCGGCTGTCAACTCAAAGAGATCGTCGAGCGAGTCGAACGCGACGTCAACTCCACGCTGTGCCTTGTCGACCGCCGTCTCGGCCACCTTCGCCATCCCGGCGATGATCGGGTCAGCCACTTCCATGAGTTGCTCCGTTCGCCCGAGGACATGGGTCCGCCACTCCGCTGGGGTCCGATCGAGCAGGTCGATCGCCTCGCAGAGACCTTCGACGACGGCGCGCTGCCCTGGCTCGCGCGGGTCCGGCCACGCGGCCCGGACGAGGGGCTGCACCTGCGGCCACGTGACGTGCGAGTACCGGGCCCACGGCGGGCACTGCGGCGCCGGCTTGTTCAGCGGTGGGGTCAGGTAGGTCATGTCGATGAGGGCATCAGGGAAGTAGTGATGTGCCAAGTCGAGGTACATGGGCAACTGGCCGGCCCTATGACTGCCAGACTCGGTCTTCAGCTCGATGATCCACACGCGGCCTGGCCACAGCACGGCATAGTCGGGTGAGCCTCCACGCTCGTCGTCCGTTCGGCCGCGAAGTTCAAACTCGTCGACAAACGTCGGTGCATCCGCCATCAACTGCTCACCGAACGAGAGGGCATACAGCGCGCTCAGCCACTCGAGGCCGGCGGCACTCGGGGTGTTGCGGGTGTTCCATCGCGGATATGGCGCAGCAAGAATCAGCGAAGTGAGCAGCCGCTGCATCGACTCCTCACGGCCGGTCTTCAGACGGGTCAGCAACTCACGAGGGGTCTCGTACCTCATTGGGCACCTCCCAGGATCCGAGCGGGAGCGTAGGTCACCCCTGATCGCCCCACGAGCACTCGCGGCAGGGGTTCTCGGCCGCGAAGGTGCGCACCAGTACGGGCGAGTCCTCGGCGAAACCGAACACACCGACCACGGTGGCCACGAGCATCTCGGTGAGGTACAGCCAGTCATCGTGGATGCGGGGTAGGAACCAGTTGGCGGGCATCTCCTCTGGGTCGTCCTCGTCGCGCTCGGGTCGCTGCCAGCCGAGTTCGGTCAGCAGGGACTCCTGGTCGGGCGACAGTCGCGACTCGCCTTCGAGATACACATTGCTGCTCGCCTCTGCGTGGGCGACGCCATGACCGATGAGTACCTGCACGTACCTGTCGAGCGAACCCGGCTGATCGATGATGACCGCTTGCGTGGGCTGCGGGCCGACCCGCTGGAACAACCGCAGGAGAGCCGCCGACCAGTTCGTCCATCCGCCACCTGACGCAGGATCGACCAAGAAGGCGCAATCATCAGGACCCTCCAACCGCAGCTGTCGGCACACCGGGCACGAGTCGAGCCCTGGCGTGATCGCGGGCTGATCGTTCTTCGAACTGCTCACAGTGTCATGAACGCACGATCACTTTCGGCGCGTGACGCATGACAGAGACGTGGGTCAGTACTCGGCAGCGAGCCGACGACCCTCGGCCTGCTCAGCCTCCACGTCGTGGCCGAGCGAGCGGGCGTGAGCGCAGATCGCATCCACCGTTCGGCGTAACTCGGCCACCAGGTCCGCCGCCGCCGGCTCGACCAGCCGCTCTCCAAGCACCTCCACCAGCCTCGTGTAGTACCAGAGGCTGCCCACGCGGCCGGCGTCCTTGTTGAAGCGGCCCCACAACTCGTCGTCCTGAGCGCGATAGTCACGGAGGATCGAGCGGGCGTTGTGCAGCTTGTCGGCGGCCGAGACGAGCAGCGCGTCGAGTGGCTCGGATGCAACCTGGCGAAGGTACGCCACCTTGCGCGGCCACCACGGCGGATTGTCCGTCTTGTCGTGGGCCAGGCTGTCCGAGCAGGCGTGCACGATGCTCGCCACCGTCTCACCGAACGCGGTGCTGATCTGGTCGATGCGCTCGTGCCCGCCGTGGTCCTCCGCCGAGTCGTGCAACAGGGCGGCGATTGCCTGATCCTCGCTACCACCGTGTTCGAGCACCAGCGCGGACACCGACAGCAGGTGCGCAAGGTACGGGATCGTCGTGCCCTTGCGCGTCTCGGTGTGCAGGGTTCGGGCGAGATCGACGGCCCTCGTGTAGCGCTCTGTCAGCACAGTCACTGCCTCAGCCAATGCGACCTCCTCGTGGCAACAGTTCGAAAACGCTCGCGGCTCTGCACATCGTGACCGTCAGCCCGCGCCCATCGCTCGCGCGCCTGGCGCCACGCCGGCCGCGTGGGCGAGGCCGGGTGGGCCCACCAGGGTGAGTGAGGCCACCGCCCGACTGGCGCCCACGTAGAGCAGGGTGCGATCAGGGTCGCCCGACATGTCGACCAGCACGATTGCAGTGCGTTCGATGCCCTTGGTGCGTTGCACCGTCTCACACAGCACAGCATCTTCACTCCGCTGCTCCCACCGCACCAACGGGCACCCGTCGGGCTGGCCGTCCAACAGCGCATCGCGAGTGTCGGTACGTGTGGTGAGCACGGCGATCTGGCTGAAGGGCACGCCGTAGTCGGTGGTCAACCGTTCCACCACATCTCGTACGCGCTTGCGCACCTCCTTCTGCCCACCCGCATACAGATGGTGCACCGCCTCGCCGTAGGGGGCAGAGGGCAGAGGCGCAGGCCCGCCGAGCTTCTCCACCAACCGGGCGATGGCCAGGCAGTTGCGCAGGTTGTAGACGAGCGGCAACTCCACCATGTCGGCCGGTGCTTGCCACGGCTTCACATAGATCGCCTGTGCGGGATCGGCCACAACGAGCAGGCGGCGAGCACCGTTGGGGTCGAGCAGGCGCTCGAGCGCCTCGAACCAATGGGGATAGAAGTCCTGCCCTTCGTCGACGACGATCGTGTCGAACGGGGTACCGATGCGTTCGGCGTGGAACGCGAGCGCATCGGTGAAAGAGTCGCGCCAATACTCGGGGGTCGGAGCCTCGCCGACGCGGAAGCCGTGAGGCTCGAGCAGGTGCAGGGTCGCATCGTGGAATGTGCTCACCATCGCTGGGGTGCCGGCCAGCAGGTGCTGCAGCATCCCTGCGATCGGCTTGTTGAAACACACCGCGAGTGTGCGCTCCTTGCGGGCGAGCGCCTGTCGGGCCCACCTCAGTGCGAGCATCGTCTTGCCAGTACCCGCGCCGCCGTTCACCATCACTCGTCGGTTCTTGTCCAGCCCCGCCACGTTCGCGAGGTGCAGCCGAGTCTCCTCGTCGAGCTGCTTGCGCGCCCACTGCAGTACTCGCCCCTCGGTTCCGTCGAGCTCGATGTCGGGCCGTAGCGCGCAGAGGAACTGGGCGAGGCGGTTGGGTGGGATCGGTCCGTGGTCGCGCAAGAGCTTGCCGACAGCCACTTCGGGGAACGCCAGCTCGGTCTTGCTGAACACGATCTCCGCTGGCGCGTCCGGACCCAGCCCCTCGCCGGGCACCGAACCGACGTCGGGGAGGGCGACCGCGTGTTGCACGAACAGCTGGTCGAGCTTCACGTGCGACGAACGCATGCGTTGCACGAGGGCGTGCTTCGCTTTCGTGATCTGCTCGGTGGGCGGCCGCTTGAGCGGATGGCCGTTCGTGAACCACTTGCCCTTCTCGATCGTGATCGCGCCACCCTTCACCTCGACCACGATCACGCCTTGTGTGGGCGACACGAGCACCACATCGATCTCGCAGTCGGCGTTGTTCACCACGATGGGCACGTGGGGCACCACCAGCCATGTGTCGTCGAGCCCTTCGAGGAACGACTGGCAGACGCGCCGCTCGGAGTGCTCCAACGAATGGAGGTCGAAGTCCGCCGGAAGCAGCTTGGCCACGCCCCCAGTCTGCCCCACCATGGGTCGGGCGCGATTCCTCCCGTTCCTGACCGCGGCAGGCTGATTGGGCGCGAAACCGCCCGGCGGATGGGACAGAGCGCGCCCGTACCGGCAGGTACCGGCCGGTAGCGGCCGGACGCCCGGACGCCCGGACGCCCGCCATGACTGACGGCTGGCAGCGCAGCAGTTTGCGAACCACGTCACACAACTCGACGGTGCGCGCGTTCATACGGCGTCCCCCAGCAAGGAGCCGCCATGCAGCCCACCGTCAAGTTCGATCGCACCCTCGTCACCGTCCTCGTCGACGAGGTGGTGCATGTGCTGCTCGAGCTGGCGGCCCCACCCGCGGCACCGGTGGAGCGCGCTCCCCTCGATGTGGTGGTGGTGCTCGACCGCAGCGGCTCGATGAGCGGCGCGCCGCTGGCCTCGGTGACCGCGGCGACGGCTCAACTGCTGCGCCTCGCCGGCAGTGACGACCGGATCGGCGTGGTGGCATTCGACGACGACGTACAGCTGGCACTTCCGCTCGCCACCCACGATGCCGACACCGCGGCGCGCACCGTGATGGCGATCGAGGCCGGCGGATCGACCAACCTGTCGGGCGGCTGGCTGAAGGGTCTGGAGATGCTGACGGCCTCGCCGCGCCCCGAGGCCCTGCGGCGCATCATCGTGCTCACCGACGGTCACGCCAACGCGGGTATCACTGGCGCCGACCAACTCGTGCCGCTGATCAAGAGCGGCTACGGGCAGGGCGTCACCACCTCGTGCATCGGCTTCGACAACGGCTACGACGAGCAGTTGCTGGCCGCGCTCGCCGATGGCGGGATGGGCAACGACTACTGGTGCGACGGCCCCGACCAAGCGGCGCAGGTGTTCGCCGACGAGTTCGGTGGGCTCGCTTCGGTGGTGGCGCAGAACGTGTCGGTGGAGATCACGCCCGGGGCCGCGGTGGCTGCCACTGGTGTGCTCAACGAGTTCCCCGTCACCGAGGTGCCGGGTGGGATGCAGGTGGCCCTCGGCGATGCCCACGGCGGCGAGCGGCGCAAGGTGGTGGCCAAGTTCCACCTGCGCCCGGTGCCTGTGGTTGGCCCGATCGATGTGGCGACGCTCACCATCCGCTGGGCCTCCACCGTGGGCGATGTGGCGTTGCACACGGTCACCGTGCCGGTGCGCGTGACCGCCGGCAGCGGCCCCGACGCCGGCGCCGACACGGGCGCCGACGACACCGTCACCGAGGAGGTGGTGCGCCTGGAGGTGGCCCGCAAGCGGCGCGAGGCGCGTGAGGCCGCCGATCGCGGCGACTACGGGG
>CAUJEE010000209.1 GCA_963169215.1 Actinomycetota bacterium | reverse complement strand
CTGGCTGGTGCGGCGCGGGTGCTCGACATCGGCTGTGGCGACGGCCAGGTGAGCCGTCTCGCGGCGGGTCTCGGGGCCGAGGTCACCGGCATCGATCCCACCTGGAACTGCGTGCGGGTGGCACACGCGCGTGGCGGGGCGTGCTTCGCTCGCGCCGCGGCCGCACACCTGCCCTTCGCCGACGCCACCTTCGACACAGCGGTCGCCTGTTTGGTGTTCGAGCACATCCGTGAGGTCGACGCGGCCATCGCCGAGGTGGCCCGTGTGCTCACCCCGGGGGGCAGGTTCTGCCTGTTCCTCAACCATCCGCTGCTGCAGACACCGAACAGCGGCTGGATCGACGACCAGATCCTCGATCCGCCCGAGCAGTACTGGCGCATCGGCGAGTACCTGGTGGAGGACGAGTCGCTGCAGGAGGTGGAGAAAGACGTGTTCATCCCCTTCGTCCATCGCCCGCTCGGCCGCTACGTGAACAGCCTCGCCGCCAACGGCCTGCTGGTGGAGCGCATGGAGGAACCTGCACCCCCGCCCGGGTTCCTGGCGCGGGCCGAGGAGTATGTCGCCGCGGCCAGCATCCCGCGCCTGTTGTACCTCCGCACGCGCAAGCTCGCCGCCGCCTACGATCGCGGGTAATGGCCGACATCCTCCTGATCACTGGCCTGTCCGGGGCCGGGCGCTCCGGCGCCGCAGGGGTGTTGGAAGACCTCGGCTGGTACGTGATCGACAACCTGCCCACCAGCCTGGTCGACACCATCGTCGAACTGGTCAGCAAGCCGAGCAGCGACATCGACAAGCTGGCATTGGTGGCCGGGCGCCAGCATGTGGAGCTGCTGCCGAAGGTGGCCGCGCTGCGCGCCGGCGGCCACCGGGTGCGGCTGCTGTTCCTCGACGCGAGCGCCGGGGCACTGGTGAAGCGCTACGACGCCACCCGCCGCAAGCACCCGCTCGACGGTGAGGCCGCCGGGCTGGTGGAGGCGATCGAGCTCGAGCGCGAGATGCTGCAGCCGGTGCGCAATGCCGCCGATCTGGTGATCGACACCACCGAGCTCAACGTGCACCAACTGAAGTCGAAACTGGTCGCGGCTTTCGACCAGGCCGGCGAACAGCACCGACTGCAGATCGCGGTCGAGAGCTTCGGCTTCAAACACGGCCTGCCGATCGACGCCGACATCGTCATGGATGTGCGCTTCTTGCCCAACCCGCACTGGGACGAGCACCTACGCCCGCTCACCGGCCACGACCCGGCGGTGCGCGACTTCGTGCTCGAACGGGCCGAGTCGAGCGACTTCCTCGACCGCTTTGGCGACCTGTTGCTCGCCGTGCTACCGGCCTACGAGTCGGAGGGCAAGTTCTACCTCACCATCGCCGTCGGCTGCACCGGCGGGCGGCATCGCAGCGTGGCCGTGGCCGAGGAGTTGGCCGAGCGCATCCGTGCCAAGGGCTTCGCCGTCGCCGTCAGCCACCGCGACATCGCCCGCTAGGCGACCAGCGCGGGGCTGGCCCGGGCAGGGCCGGGGGCAACTGGGTGGCCCTGCCGCCCGGCTGGCTAGGCTCGGTCGCGTAGGCAACATCTCGGCCTAGGCACCACTTCGGGAAAGGACACGTGGCCATGACGGTTCGCGTCGGTATCAACGGTTTCGGGCGCATCGGGCGCAACTTCTTCCGCGCCGCCAAGCAACGCGGCGCCGACATCGACTTCGTCGCGGTCAACGACCTCGGCTCGCTCGACCAGATGGCGCACTTGTTGAAGTACGACTCGGTACTCGGGGTGCTGCCGCAGACGATCAAGGCCACCAAGAGCGGCATCAGCGTTGATGGCGACGAGTTGCGTGTGCTCAGCGAGCGCGACCCGAAGAACCTGCCGTGGGGCGAGTTGGGTGTCGACGTCGTCATCGAGAGCACCGGCTTCTTCACCAAGCGCGATGCGGCCGCCGCCCACCTCGCCGGCGGCGCGAAGCTGGTGATCGTGTCGGCGCCGTGCGACGCGGCCGACGCCACCTTCGTGTACGGCGTCAACCACAAGGACTTCGATCCCAAGACGCAACAGGTCGTGTCGAATGCAAGCTGCACCACCAACTGCTTCGTGCCGATGGTGAAGGTGCTCGACGACGCGTTCGGCGTCGACCAGGGCCTGATGCAGACAGTGCACGCCTACACCGGTGACCAGCAGTTGGTCGACGGCCCGCACAAGGATCTGCGCCGCGCTCGCGGCGCGGCGATCAACATCGTGCCCACCAGCACGGGCGCGGCTCGCGCCACCGCCCTGGTGCTGAGCGCGATGAAGGGCAAGCTCGACGGCACCTCGCTGCGGGTGCCGGTGCCGACCGGCTCGATCGTCGACTTCACCGCGATGCTGAAGCGTCCAGCCACCGTCGCCGAGATCAACGCCGCGTTCAAGAAGGCGGCGAGCGGCTCGCTGAAGGGCGTGCTGCGCTACACCGACGACCCGATCGTGTCGAGCGACATCGTCGGCGATCCGCACTCGAGCATCTTCGACTCGGGGCTGACGATGAGCATGGGCAAGATGGTGAAGGTGCTGGCCTGGTACGACAACGAGTGGGGCTACAGCAACCGACTGATCGACACCACCATGTACGTCGGCTCGAAGCTGCCCAGGTCGCGCGCTCCGAGGGCGAAGTGACGAGCGCGACCATCAACCGGAAGAAGTAGCCGCGATGTCGGGCCGCATACCCACGCTCGCCGACCTCGGCGACGTTCGCGGCAAGCGGGTGCTGGTGCGCACGGATTTCAACGTCCCGATGGACGGTGGGGTGATCACCGACGACTTCCGCATCCGGGCCGCCTTGCCGACCATCAACTGGCTCACCGAGCGCGGCGCGCAGGTGATCACCGCGTCGCACCTCGGGCGTCCCAAGGGCCAGCCCAACCCTAAGTACTCGATGGATGCCGTGCGCGCCCGCCTGGCGGAGCTCGCCCCGGGGGTCGAGTTGCTGGAGAACCTGCGCTTCGACGCGGGGGAGGAGGGCAACGACCCGGCCTTCGTGGCGCAACTGGTTGAAGGCATCGACATGTACGTCGACGACGCGTTCGGTGCATGTCATCGCGCCCACGCCAGCATCGTCGGGCCGCCGCGCACGCTGCCGTCGGCGATGGGTCTGTTGCTGCAGAAGGAGGTCGAGGTGCTGCTCGGCCTGCGCAACGACCCCAAGCACCCCTTCGTCGCCGTGCTCGGGGGCAGCAAGATCTCCGACAAGCTGGGCGTGGTCGAGGCGCTGTTGCAGGTGGTCGACGCGCTGGCCATCGGCGGGGCGATGTGCTTCACCTTCCTCGCCGCGCAGGGACACTCGATCGGCGACTCACTGTTCGAGCCCGACCAGGTCGACACGTGCAAGCGCCTGTTGGCGCAGACCGCGGCCAGCGGCAAGGCAATTCACCTGCCCGAAGACCTGGTGGGCGTCGATGCCCGCGGCGAGTTCGCCACCTTCGGCCGCTCGCTGCCCGACGGAGCCAAGGGCTTCGACATCGGGCCGGGCACCGCGGCCGCGTTCAGCGACGTGATCATCGAGGCCCGCACCGTGTTCTGGAACGGCCCGATGGGCATGTTCGAAGACCCGCGGTTCGAGGCCGGCACGCGCACGGTGGCGCAGGCGATGGCCGACACCAAGGCGTTCACCGTGGTGGGCGGTGGCGACAGCGCGGCGGCGTTGGCGCAATTCGGCCTCGACGACGAGGTCGACCACGTCAGCACCGGCGGTGGCGCGTCGCTCGAACTGCTCGAGCTGGGCGATCTGCCCGGCCTGGCCGCGCTCCGGGAGGCACCCAATGCGTAAACCCCTCATCTCCGGCAACTGGAAGATGAACCTCAACCACTTCGAGGCGATCCAGGTCGTGCAGAAGCTGGCCTACCTGGTGGGCAAGGACGATCTCGAGCAGGCCGATGTGAGCCTGCATCCGCCGTTCACCGACATCCGCTCGGTGCAGACAGTGATCGACAGCGACCGCCTGGGCTTCGCGCTCGGGGCACAGAACTGCCACTGGGAGGAGAAGGGCGCGTTCACCGGCGAGGTGTCGCCGGTGTTCCTGCAGAAGCTGGGGGTGCGCTACGTGATCGCCGGCCACAGCGAGCGCCGCGAGTTGTTCGGCGAGACCGACGAGATGGTGAACAGCAAGGTGAAAGCGGTCATCGCCCACGCGATGACGCCGATCATGTGCTGCGGCGAGACCCTCGCCGAGCGCGAGGCCGGGTCGACCGAGGCCAAGGTGCTGGGCCAGGTGCGCGCCGGGCTGGCCGGGGTGAAGCCGGCGCAGGTGGCCGCGATGGTGATCGCCTACGAGCCGATCTGGGCGATCGGCACCGGTCGCACGGCCACCAGCGCCGACGCGCAAGCGGTGTGCGCCGCGATCCGCACCTGCGTGCGCGAAGTGGCCGGGGCCGATGCCGCCCATCAGGTGCGCATCCAGTACGGCGGCAGCGTGAAGGCAGGCAACATCGCCGAACTGATCGGGCAGGACGATATCGATGGCGCTCTGGTGGGTGGAGCCAGCCTCGACGCCGACGAGTTCGCCCGCATCTGCAAGCTCGGGCGCTGACGACCGGCGGCTTCCAGCCCGATTTCAGGCCTCTACCTGCGGTAACAGGGTCGGGCGACGGGGGATGGGCGGGCAGGTGAATTTCTCCCGACCGTGTCGCTACCTATCGGTAAAGGTTCGTGCTAGCCTCCTTGCGCTCGCTCGGCTCGGGGAGGACCAAGTGAGCTTCCGGGTGGCTCGCCACCCACAACCACCTCCCTCCGTTCCACCTAGGAGGAAACACGTGAGGACCACGAAGCGCGGCAAGTTCGCCGCTATCGCGGTCGGGCTCAGCCTGATTGTCGCTGCTTGCGGCGATGACGAGGAGAAGTCCGACGACACAACCGGCGAGACCACCGGCGATACCACCGCCGGCACCGACTCCACCGAGCCCAGCGGCGGCGTGGAGGGCGGCACCCTGATCTGGGCGCACGAGCAAGAGCCGTCCGACATGCACCTGGACGACCCGGAGAACAACCTGTCGATCACCTCGTGGATCCGGCAGTCGATGTGGGAAGGCCTGTACGGCATCACCGCTGCTACCGAGTTCTTCCCGGAGCTGCTGGCCGAAGAGGCCGTCATGACCGACAACGGTGACGGCACCTTCACCGCCAGCTTCGTGCTGCGTGACGGCCTGATGTGGAGCGACGGCGAGCCGCTCACGGCCAACGACGTGAAGTACACCTACGACATGGTCATGGCCACGACGGCCGACGGCGACGACGAGGACACCGATCCCGATTTCGTCTACCTGCTCGGCGATCGCACCGGTCTCGACACGATCACCTCCTTCGATGTCGCCTCCGACACCGAGTTCAGCATCACCTGGTCGGCCTTCTTCGCCGGCTGGAAGGCGCTGTTCGGTGAGGTTCACCCGGCACACGTGTTCCCGGCCGACCCGGCCGAGGCGGCTGCCGCCGAGAACGAGGCGCTGCGCGAGTGGAACATCGACGGCACGGTTTTGCCGTCGTCGGGCCCGCTGGTGTTCGACAACTGGGAGCGCGGCGTCAGCATGTCGCTCGTGCGCAACGACAGCTACCACGGCTCGGTCAGCCCCGACGTCACCAACAGGGACATCGCCCATGTCGATGGTGTCCAGCTGAACTTCGTCACCGACACCGATGCACAGGTGAACGCTCTGAAGGCCGGTGAGGCTCACTTCATCTTCACCCAGCCGCAGCTGCAGTTCGAAGAGTTCGCCAGCAGCGACGACTTCGTCGTCGCCTCGCAGGCCGGTCCGGTGTTCGAGCACTGGGGTTTCAACGTGAACAACGTGCACCTCGCGAAGCCCGAGGTTCGTGAGGCCATCGCCCTCGCGATCGACAAGGCCGAGGTGATGGCGGGTCTCTACACCCCGCTGTTCGGTGATTCGCTGCCGGCCGAGGGTCTGGGCAACACCTACTGGATGAGCAACCAGCCCACCTACGAAGATCACCAGGGTGACGCCGGCTACGGCGCTGGCGACATCGAAGGTGCCATGGCGAAGCTCGAGTCTGCCGGCTACGTGAAGGGTGACGATGGCATCTACGCCCACCCGACCGACGGCAAGCTGACGCTTCGTGTTGGCACCACCGGTGGCAACCGTCTGCGTGAGATCCAGGAGGAACTCATCCAGGCGCAGATGAAGGATGCCGGCATCGAGATCGTCATCAACAACGGTGAGGGTGGCGCCTACTTCGGTGACCAGCCGTTCAACGAGGATCACCTTGCCTGCGCCAACAGCGGTGGCGCCGAAGGCGACTGCGGCATCTGGGAGATCACCCAGTTCGCATGGGTCGGCGGGCCGTGGCCCGGCGGTCAGACGCCTGCATACCGCACCGGTTCGGGTAACAACACCTATGGCTACGCCAACCCCGAGTTCGACGCGAAGGCTGACGAGTGCGATGCGATCCTCGACGACGCAGAGCGCGCGGACTGCTACAACGTGTTGGACAAGTACGTGACGACCCTCGAGCTTGATCCGGAGGGCGGGTTGATCGTGATCCCGCTCACCCAGAAGCCGTCGTTCTACGCGTACAGCGCAACGCTGCTGGCTTCGGCTGCGGTCTCCCCGGACGCCAACTCGGCTGGTCCGTTGGTGAACGTGGTCGACTACCAGTTCGCCGGCTGACGTAATCCACATTGATGGCGGTGGTGAGGGTCCTCGTGGCCCTCACCACCGCTTTCTCACGACTTGAGGCAGCGTGTTCGCGTATTCAGTTCGTCGCATCCTGAGCACCATCCCACTGTTGGTGGCAGCTCTCTATCTGGTTCATGTCGGCGTGTCGTTCACCACCGACCCACTTGGCAGCCTTCGTCTATGCCTACCTCGCTGCCAGGAGGGCTACGACATCGTCTACGAGAAGTACAACCTCGATGTCTCCATCTGGCTGCGGCCGTTCACCTGGATGAACAACGCCCTGCACGGAGACTTCGGCTTCTCCGAGTCGTTCAACATGCCCGTTTCGGAGGCGCTCCGTGAGCGCGGGCTGAACACTTTGCTGTTGGCGACGCCGGCCTTCGTGCTGGCCGCCGTACTCGGCCTGATGCTGGCCGTCTACTCGGCGCGCCGGCCCTACTCCATCGGCGACTACGCGTTCACCGGGTTGAGCTTCATCGGTCTGGCCCTCCCCACCTTCGTGCTGGGGCTGGTGTTGCAGGTGGTGCTCGGCGTGAAGTTCGAAAAGTGGTTCGGCGTGAAACCGTTCGTCACCGGGACGATGAAGCGCGACTCGATCGGCGAATATCTATCCAGCGCGACGCTGCCGATCCTGACCTTGTGTTTCGTGAGTATCGCCGATCTCAGTCGTTTCGGCAGAGCGGCAATGCTCGAGGTGATCAACTCCGACTACATCCGCACCGCGCGGTCGAAGGGGATCAGCGAGCGGCGGGTGATCTGGCGCCACGCGCTACGCAACGCGATGATCCCGCTGGTCACCCTGTGGGCACTCACATTCGCTGCTCTTCTCAGCGGTTCGGTTGTGACCGAGTCGATCTTCTCCTGGCCCGGCCTCGGGCAGGCGTTCCTCAGGGCATTAGGTAAGCCCGACCTCGATCTGATGATGGGCATCACCATTCTCGGCTCGGTGCTAGCGATCACCTTCAACCTCATCGCCGATCTGCTGTACGGCGTCCTCGACCCACGGATCCGGTATGACTGACACTGCACGCACTGAAGCCGAGGAGACCACTGAACGCGAGGGGCTCTCGGCTGCCCCTTCCAGCCTGGCCCGCCTCACCTGGCGCCGCCTGGTGCACCACAAACTGGCCATCGTCGGCGCGGTCGGGCTGATGCTCATCATCGCTGCGTTCATCGTCGGCCCATGGTTCAGCGACTTCGCCTTCGACGAGCGCAACGTTCGCGAGCGGTTGCAGGGTCCGTCGTGGAAGCATCCGTTCGGCACCGACCCCATCGGCCGCGATCTGTTCGTGCGCACAATGATGGGAGGGCGCTACTCGATTCGCATCGCCAGTATCGTCGCCGTCGTGTCGGCGGTGCTCGGCGCGTTGCTGGGCGCTATCGCCGGCTTCTTCGGCAAGTGGGTCGACACACTCATCTCGCAACTGATCAACGTGGTCCTGATCGTGCCCTCGCTGATCATTTTGTTGATCTTCTCCAAGCGGTATGGCGCTGCACCGCTGGGCATCGCGCTGTTGCTGGCGGCGCTGCTGTGGACTCGAATCGCGCGTGTGGTTCGCGGCGTTGTCATGCAGTACAAGGAGCAAGACTTCGTTCAAGCGGCCCGCGCCGCCGGCGCGTCGAACACGCGGATCATCTTCCGTCACATCGTCCCCAACATCGTCAGTGCGGTAGTGGTGGAGGTTTCGCTGCTGGTCGGCATTGCGATCGTGCTGGAGAGCACTCTGTCCTTCCTCGGTCTTGGCGTTCAGCGGCCGATCCCGACGTTGGGCAACCTCGTCTATGAGGAGAAGGGCAACATCGACAACGATCCGATGCGGGTGCTCCTGCCGGGCCTGTTCGTCGTGGCGATCGTGCTCTGTGTGAACTTCCTCGGCGACGGACTTCGTGACGCCCTCGATCCGAAGACGAAGGTGGAAAGTTGAGACAGACAGGCCAGCCATTGCTGGAGGTGCGCGATCTCAACGTCACCTTCAAGACCAATGCCGGACACGTGAGGGCAGCGAGCGATATCTCGATGTCGGTACGAGCCGGAGAGACGTTGTCGATCGTGGGCGAGAGTGGGTCGGGGAAGTCGGTCACCGCCTTGGCCATCATGCGGCTGCACCCGCGCAGCGCGGACGTCACCGGTTCGGTGCAGTTCGACGGGCAAGACCTGCTGACGCTGGACGAGGAGCCGATGCGCGCTGTGCGCGGTGGCACTATGGCCATGATCTTCCAAGACCCGATGACGGCATTGAATCCGGTGTTCACCGTCGGCGATCAGATCGTGGAGATGATTCGTGCCCACGAGAAGGTGCCGAAGCGGATCGCGCATGATCGGGCCGTCGAGATGTTGGCCTCGGTCGGGGTTCCCGAGCCGGCGCGCCGAGCAAAGCAATACCCACACGAGTTCTCCGGCGGCATGCGACAGCGAGCGATGATCGCGATGGCGATCGCCAACTCGCCGAAGCTGTTGATTGCCGACGAACCGACCACAGCCCTCGACGTGACCATCCAGGCGCAGGTGATCGAGCTGATCAAGGAGGTCCAGAAGGCCACGGGAGCGGCCCTGATCCTGATCACCCACGATCTTGGTCTGGTGGCCGGTGTCTCCGATCGCGTGCAGGTGATGTACGGCAGCCGGGTGATGGAGACTGGCGCGCTCGACGACATCTTCTACCGCTCGGTCAACCCTTACACGAGGGCTCTGCTCGGCAGCATTCCCGACGTGTCGAGCCGCACCCGCGACCGTCTGAAGGCAATTCCGGGTAGCCCGCCGAGCCTGCTGCGACCGATCAGTGGGTGCCCGTTCCGGCCGCGCTGCGAGATGGCCATTGATCGCTGCGCCGAGTCGCTGCCCGAGCTGGCTGTGGTGGAACCCGGGCACTGGTCGCGGTGCCATCGCTCTGAGGAACTGATCGGTGTCGGGGGTGTGAAGTGAACGGCGATGAGACGATGGCGCCGCTCCTGCAGGTGCACAACCTGGTGAAGCAGTTCCCGATCAAGGCCGGGCTGTTCCGTCGCACCATTGGGCAGGTGCACGCGGTGAACGATGTGAGCTTCGATGTCATGCCGCACGAGACAGTTGGGGTGGTGGGCGAGTCGGGCTGCGGCAAGACGACATTGGGTCGTTCACTGCTGCGATTGATCGAGCCGACGTCGGGGCAGGTGGTGTTCGACGGCACCGATATCACCAGCATCAGTCGCCGTCAGTTGAAGCCTCTCCGCCGCAACATGCAGATGGTGTTCCAGGACCCCTATTCGTCGTTGAACCCGCGTATGCCAGTGCGCGAAATCGTCGGCGAGCCGCTGCGGATCCACGGCGTTTCACGAAGCGAGACCCGCGAGCGCGTCGGCGAGATGTTGAGTGCTGTGGGTTTGCTGCCCGAACACGGGTCGAGCTATCCGCACGAGTTCTCCGGTGGCCAGCGCCAGCGCATCGGCATTGCCCGCGCGCTCATCCTGCGACCGCGCATGCTTGTGCTCGACGAGCCGGTGTCGGCTCTCGACGTGAGCATCCAGGCGCAGGTGCTGAACATGCTCGAGGAACTCCAGGAGCACTTCCGCCTGTCGATGCTGTTCATCGCCCACGACCTGTCGGTGGTGCGCCACATCAGCGACCGTGTGGTGGTGATGTACCTCGGGCGTGTCGTGGAGATCGCGTCTTGCGAGGATCTCTACGGTGGGGCTGCCCATCCGTACACGCACTCCCTGCTGTCGGCAGTTCCCATCCCCGACCCGCGCGCCGAGCGGGCACGCGAGCGGATCGTGCTGCAGGGCGAT
>CAUJEE010000208.1 GCA_963169215.1 Actinomycetota bacterium | reverse complement strand
CGTTCGCACCGTTCGTGCTGTACCGCATAGAGCTGGCGATCTTCGTGTACGCATTGATGATCGCCCGCATACGCTGAACGAATGACGACCTCACCGATCGTGCTGCAGACGGTGGCACTCGGGTTCCAGTGGCCCACCGTCGACCCCTACCTGTTCTGCGTGCACCACCTCGACCACTACCCGGCAGGTGACGAGCGGCTGGCCCCGCAGGCGTCGCTGGCCGGGCGCCAGATCGGCAGCGACTTCGAGCCCAAGGACGGCTGGCGGATGTACCACGGCACCACGGTGCCCGGCTTCCCCGAGCACCCCCACCGCGGCTTCGAGACGATCACCTTCGCCCGCCGAGGTTTCATCGACCACAGCGACTCGATGGGCGCGGCCGCCCGTTTCGGCCGTGGCGACGTGCAGTGGATGACCGCCGGGCGCGGCGTGGTGCACAGCGAGATGTTCCCGCTGCTCGATCGCGACGGCCCGAACACTTGCGAGCTGTTCCAGGTGTGGATCAACCTGCCCGCATCCGACAAGATGGTCGACCCGTACTTCACCATGTTGTGGGCCGACGACATCCCGCGGCGCGAGCATGTCGACGACGCCGGGCGGGTGAGCACCGTCACGGTGATCGCCGGCGAGTACGAGGGGCTGGTGCCCGCCAGCCCACCGCCCGATTCATGGGCTGCGCGCGCCGATGCAGCTGTCGCCATCTGGCACGTGGTGCAGGCACCCGGGGCGGCGCTCATCCTGCCGCCAGCAGTGCGTCCCGATGCCAACCGCGTGCTGTACGTGTTCGAGGGATCGGTGGGCGTCGACGGCCAGCAGTTGACCACCGACACCGGCGCGGTGCTCGACCCGACCGCCGACGTGCCGTTGCTGGCCGGTGCCGACGGGTGCGAGATCCTGCTGCTGCAGGGCCGTCCGATCGCCGAGCCGGTGGTGCAGTACGGCCCGTTCGTGATGAACACCGAAGCGGAGATCCGCGAGGCGTTCGCCGACTATCGCCGCGACGGCTTCGGTGGCTGGCCGTGGGATCGCCCCGACCCGGTGCACGGCGACGTCGCCGAGCGCTTCGCGCAGCACGCCGACGGACGAGTCGACCGGCCGCAGCCGATCGCCGGCTGAGAGTCGGCCAGAGGCGTTCGGGGCAGCCGGGTCACGGCCCGGTGCGGGCCAGAACCAATTCGCCCCCGGCAGCGAACATGCTCACCGTCGCGGCGCACGACGGGGGCACGGCCACCTCGACCGCGTCGGCGGGCACGGCGGTGATCACTCCGTCGCACAGATGGCTGCCGGTGCCGAACAACGCGGTGTGGGTGCCCACCACCCACCCCGAGTCGGATGCGGCGGGCGCCAGGAAGGCCACCCATCCGGAGGGGACGGCGCGATCACCGGCCAGATCGCCGGCAACCACCACTTCGCCCTTGGCCAAGGGATGGGCGGCGACGGCCGGGACCGGCCAGGAGGCCACTGCGTCGGGCGGCACCATCGCCACCGGATAGCTGCGCCGCTCGGGCAGCAGGGCGGCGCCGGTGGCGACATCGGCGGTGGTGACCCATACCTCGCGGGTGTCACCCCACCCATCGCGTGCGTCGGCGGCCGCACCGCGCGCCGAGGCCACGCTGCCTGCGGCGATCGTGGCGCAAGTCGCGGCGCACAGCCAGTAGAGCCATGGCCGGCGGGCGAGCAGCAGGCGCAAGCGGGGCAGCAGGAACATGACGACCTCCATCACGAACAGCGGGGCGCGGGGAAGTCGGCGGCACCATATCGGCCGCCGCGCCGAACGCGCCCGGGCCGGTCAGCCGGCCGACGAGGTGGTGCTGGGGGCGCTGGAACCGGAAGACGCGGTGGACGCCGCCGCGGAGGTGGATGCGGGGGCTGATTCCGTGCTCTTGGACGTGCTCGACGAGTCGCCGCTGGATCCGGCCGGTGACCCGGTGCCCGCAGCTGCGTCGGCAGAGGTGGTCGAGGTCGACTCCGCCTTCGATCCGCTGGCCTTCGACCCGCCGCGGCTGTCGGTCTTGTAGAAGCCGCCACCCTTGAAGGTGACGCCCACCGGAGTGAAGACCTTCTTCACCTTCAGCAGTCGGCCGTCGGGGTGCATCGCCTCGGTCAGCGCGTCGTCGGTGAACGCCTGCTGCACCTCGATCGTCTCGCCGGTGTCGATGAACTTGTAGACGTAGGTGGGCATTGGAGACCCCGCGGAACACGCTTAGCAGTCGGTTGGTGCGACTGCCAATCGTAGCGGCCGCACCCGGCCTGTGCACAGCCGCTTACCAGCAGCCGCGCAGGTGACCCCGAGACAACACCGAGACGACACTAGGGCGACACTCGGGCGACCCGGCGTAGCATCGTCGCCATGCGTGCGACCACGGCCGTCATCCCCGCCGCGGGATTGGGTACCCGCTTCCTGCCGGCCACCAAGGCGGTGCCCAAGGAGTTGTTGCCGATCGTCGACACACCCGGGCTGCAACTGATCGTCGACGAGTGCGTCGGCGCCGGGTTCGAGCACGTGGTGGTGGTCACCAGCCGGGCCAAGCCGGCGATCGAGCAGTACTTCGCGCCGCGCCTCGACCTCGTCGCCGCGCTGCGCGCCGCCGGGCGCGACGAGGTGGCCGAGCGGGTCGCGCGTATCGGGCACGACGCGCGCATCAGCTTCGCCTACCAGGACGAGACCAAGGGGCTCGGCCACGCGGTGGGGTGTGCCCGCGCCGCGGTCGGCGACCAGCCGTTCGCGGTGCTGTTGCCCGACGAACTGCTCGCCGACTCGAGCCTGCTGGCGCAGATGGCCGATCTGTCGGCCACCACCGGCGGCAGTGTGGTGGGGCTCAAGCGGGTGCCCCGCGACGAGCTGCACCGCTACGGGGTGATCGATCCCGCCGGACCGATCACCGCCGACGGCGTGGTGCCGGTGCGCACGATGGTGGAAAAGCCGCGCAACGAAGATGCCCCGAGCGACCTGATCCTCATCGGGCGTTATCTGCTCACCCCCGATGTGTTCGACTGCATCGACCGTGTGCAACCGGGAGCGGGCGGCGAGATCCAGCTCACCGACGCGCTGTGCATGCAGGCCGCGGCTGGGCCGTTTCACGGCGTGCTCAGCGACGTCGGCCGCCACGACACCGGTAACCCGCTCGGCTGGCTGCAGGCCGTGCTCGACCGCGCCCTCGACGACCCGGCGCTCGGTGGTCCGTTGCGCGCCTGGCTGGCCGCTAGGGGCTGACCAACGCGCGCCGGAAACGGCCGGGTTGGTCGAGCACCAGGCCGTGCTCGTCGACGTCGAACTCGCTGGTGTCGCCCGGGTCACCCGACTCGGCCCGGCGCCAGCGGTGTGAGCCGACGCGGGTGAGTCGCCACAACACCGGCTGCACGGCCAAGGTGTCGGGATCGACCACCACCACCGGCAGCTCGGCCGTGTCGCCCACCTCCAGCGGCAGGCGGCGGATCGGCAGCGAGACGGTGAACGGCGTGCCGCGCAGGTCGAGGTCGTAGCAGCCGTCGAGTTCCACCCGGTGCGCGCCGTTCATCTCGCCCCACCGGCCGTGGCCGTCGGTGGCCAACCACAGGTCGGGCTGGTCGAGGTCGCGGAACAGCAGGAACTGGCGCAGTTGCCACGAGGCCGACAACCGCAGCACGTATTGCACACGCTCGCTCTCCACCAGCCCGCTGACGGTGAACCCCTCGTTCTCCCACAGGATCGAAGTCGTCTCCGTGCTCTGTGCATCGTCGGTCGTCCACGCCACCAGGTGGCCGGGTGGGCGGTGGGCCGCCGCGAACGGAAGGTAGCTCGACACCCCCGAAACGGTACCGTTGCACCCGTGATCGACATCACCGAGGCCCGTCATCACGTGCTCGAGCGTTGCCCGCCCGGGGCCCCGCTGGTGATGCCCGTGCGCGAGGCGGAGGGCTGCGTGCTGGCCGAGCCGGTGGTCGCCGCCGAGTCGGTGCCACCGTTCGTCAACAGTGCGATCGACGGCTACGCGGTGCAGGCCGCCTCGCTCGCCGCCGGGGGGCAGATGCCCGTCGATCTGCCGGTGGTGGACGAGGTCGCGGCCGGCAGCTGCACCGACCGAGTGCTCGGCGCAGGTGAGGCGATCCGCATCATGACCGGGGCCCCCGTGCCCGCGGGCGCCGATGCGGTGGTGATGGTGGAGGACACCGAGCGCCTCGACGACGGGGCGCGGGTGCGCATCCATCGGGAGGTGAGCGCGGGCGAGTCGATCCGCGGCGTGGGCGAAGATGTGCATGCCGGCGCGGCGCTGTATCCGGCGGGCACCGTCATCACCCCGGCGGTGCTCGGTGTGCTGGCCAGCGTGAACGTGCGCGAGGTGACCGTCTACCCGCGGGTGCGCGTCGCTGTGCTGTCGACCGGTGACGAGCTGGTCGACGACGGCTCACCGCTGCGTCCGGGGCAGATACGCGAGAGCAATCGCACGATGCTGTTCGCCGCGCTGCGCGAGGCGGGCTGCGAGCCGGTCGACCTGGGCATCGTGCGCGACGACGAGGCGCAACTCGAGCAGGTGTTGCGCGAGGCCGTCGACTGGTGTCACGCGGTGGTCACCAGCGGCGGGGTGAGCATGGGCGACTACGACGTGGTGCGTCATGTGCTGTCGGGCATGGCCGACATGCGTTGGATGCAGATCGCGATCAAGCCGGCCAAGCCGTTTGCTTTCGGGCTGCTCACCGCGACAGACGGCAAGGCAGTGCCCGTGTTCGGCCTGCCCGGCAATCCGGTGAGTTCGCTGGTGAGCTTCGAGCTGCTCGCCCGCCCGGCTCTGCGGCGGATGATGGGCCATGTGCACCTCGACCGGCCGACGGTGCTCGCCGTGGCCAGCGACGGCCTGCCACGCAAGCTCGACGGCAAGTTGCACCTTGTGCGCGTGCTCGCCACCTTCGGCCCCGACGGCCGGGTGCACGTCCGCTCGGTCGGCGCGCAGGGTAGCCATCAGCTGGCAGCCACCTCGATGGCCAACGCGATCGCGGTTGTTCCCGATGGCGAGGGCATCGCGCCCAATGGCGACGTGGCCGTGATGCTGCTCTCGCCCGACGCGATGGGTGGTGCCCCGTGGGCGTGAGCCACGAGCCGCTGGTCGATAGCTTCGGGCGCACGGTGCGCGACCTGCGCATCTCGGTGACCGATCGCTGCAATTTCCGCTGCACCTATTGCATGCCCGCCGAGGGGATGCAGTGGCTGCCGCGCAGCGAGGTGCTCACCTTCGAAGAGATCGAGCGTCTGGCCCGCCTGTTCGTCGAGCGTTTCGGTGTCGACGGCATCCGCCTCACCGGTGGCGAGCCCACAGTGCGCGCCCACCTGCCGGTGCTGGTGGGCAAGCTGGCCACGATTCGCCTGCCCGACGGCCGCCGCCCCGACCTGGCGCTCACCACCAACGGCTCGGCGCTGCGCCACCTGGCCCACGAATTGCGCGACGCGGGCCTCGCGCGGGTGAACATCAGCCTCGACACGCTGCGCCGTGACCGCTTCTTGCAGATGACCCGCCGGGACGAACTCGACCGAGTGCTCGACGGCATCGAGGCCGCCAAGGAGGCCGGATTCGCGCCGGTGAAGCTGAACACCGTGGTGCAGCGCGGGGTGAACGACGACGAGATCGTCGACCTCGCTCGCTTCGGGCGCGAAGCCGGGGTGGAGGTGCGCTTCATCGAGTTCATGCCCCTCGACGCCGACGGCCATTGGCACCCGGAGGCGGTGGTGGGCCAGGACGAGATCGTGGCCGCGATCGCGGCCGAGTTCGCGCTGCGCCCGGTGGCCGCCCGCGGCGCGGCCCCCGCCGACAGCTGGGAGTACGTCGACGGGCGGGGCACGGTGGGGGTGATCCCGTCGGTCACCAAGCCGTTCTGCGGCGACTGCGACCGGGTGCGGCTGACCGCCGAAGGGCAGTTCCGCACCTGCTTGTTCGCCACCAGCGAGCACGACCTGCTCAGCCTGCTGCGCAACGGTGCCGACGACGAGGCGATCGCGGCCGAGATCCGCCGGGCGGTGGGCGGCAAGTGGGCCGGGCACCAGATCAACCAGGTCAGCTTCGTGCGCCCGCGTCGCACGATGAGCCAGATCGGCGGCTGATCCGCCCACTCAACCCCCACCCCGCGCCCCGCGTTCCCACCCAGGTTGAAGCGATATATCAGCGTCGGCCCGGGTCGCGGTCCGGCGGGCGCGTCAAGTTGGGTAGGGTGGGGCGATGCGATCACGGATTGCGGTCGTGGCGCCGCTGTGCGTGACGGCGTTGTTGGTCGGGGTCGTCGTCGGTGGCGAGCGGGCGATCGGTGCTCCGTGGCCCCCGGCGATCGATCTGCCGGCCGAAGCGAGCGGGCTCGCGCCTGCGGTGCGGCTGACCCCGCCCTCGACCCCGATGATCGGCAGTTGCCGTGTGTTCCCCCACGACAACCCGTGGAACCAGCGCATCGCCACCGCACCGCTGCACACCCGCAGCACGCAGATCGTCGCCCGCATCCAAGCCACCGGGGCCGACTACCTCCACGCCGACTTCGGCGAGAACCAGAGCTATGGCATCCCCTACGTGGTGGTGCCCGCGGGCCAGGCGCTGGTGCCGATCACCTACGACGAGTACGGCGACGAGAGCGATCCCGGCCCGTTCCCGATCCCGCTCGACGCGCCGGTGGAGGGCGGCAGCGACAGCCACGTGCTGGTGGTGCGCGAGGGCACGTGCGACCTGTACGAGCTGTACCACGCGCACCGCACCACCGACGGCTGGGCCGCGGGCAGCGGGGCGCACTGGAACCTGAACAGCAACGCGCTGCGCCCGCTCGGCTGGACCAGCGCCGATGCCGCCGGCCTGCCGATCGTCCCCGGCCTGGTGCGCTACGACGAGGTGGCTGCGGGGCACATCGACCACGCCATCCGGGTCACCTTCCAGACCACCTGCCGCGGCTATGTCCTGCCTGCCACCCACTTCGCCTCGTCGACATCCTGCGCCACCGATTCGCCTCCGATGGGCCTGCGCCTGCGCCTACGCGCTGATTACCCGATCGACGGCCTCGCGCCCCAGGCGCGGGTGATCGCCCAGGCAATGAAGGACTACGGCCTGATCGTGGCCGACAACGGCAGCAACTGGTTCTTCCAGGGCGCCCCCAGCACCTCGTGGGACGACGATCAGCTCAACCAGTTGAAGGACATCCCCGGCACCGCCTTCGAGGTGGTCGACTCCGGCCCAACCGTAACCGGCTGAGCGGGTGCCGTCGCCGCCACCCACGCCGCGCCGACTAGCCTTGTATGACGAATGAGTGACCTTTCCTTCACCCACCTCGACCCGTCGGGCCGGGCACGGATGGTCGACGTCACCCCCAAAGAGCCCACCCACCGGCGGGCAGTGGCGCGGGGGCGGGTGTTCATGCGCCCGGAGACCACGCTGGCGGTGATGAACCGGGAGGTGAAGAAGGGCGACGTGCTGGCCGTGGCGCGGGTGGCCGCGATCCAGGCGGCCAAGCGCACCAGTGACGTCATCCCCCTCTGTCACCCGCTGCTGGTGGGTGCCGTACATGTCAATTTCGAGATCGGCGACGACTACATCGAGATCGAGACCCAGGTCGACACGGTCGACCGCACCGGCGTTGAGATGGAGGCATTACACGCTTGCACGGTGGCTGCGCTGACCATCTATGACATGTGCAAGAGCGCCGACAAGGCGATGGTGATCGGCGAAATCGCCTTATGGGAGAAGACCGGCGGGCGTTCGGGCGTCTACCGCCGGGCTGTGACGCCCGCCACTGAAGGCCCAGATGGGACCCCTGACGTTGCACCTACTGTCACGAATGTCGTAGAATCGTAATCAAATGTCGCCTACCCCCAATCACGCCCGCCCGCACGGGGGAGTCATCTGATGAGCACCGTTGTCATTCTCGCCGTAGCAGCCGTCTGGGCTGCCGTCATCCTTCCGCCGCTGTTGCGTTCGCGGGTCGAGAACCGACCCAACGCCTCGGTCACCGACTTCCGCCGCCAGTTGTCGACCCTCCAGCGCGCCGTGCCGACGCGCACGATGGTGCCGATGCGCGGCATGGCCCGCCCGCTGGCGCAGGCCCCGCAGCAGCGCTCGCTCTACGGTCCGGCCCACGGCCATCCCGGGCAGGTGCGTCGCGCGCCCACGCAACAGCCGCTCGCCCGTGAGCGCATGAGCGAGGCCGGTCTGCGCCGCGAGCATGTCGGTCGCGGCGACGACACTCGTTCGCACCGCACCACGCACATGCACCGCGTCAGCCAGCGCGAGATCGTCCGCCGTCGGCGGGCGAACATCGTCATGGCGCTGGTCACCACCGTGGCCATCAGCGGCTTCCTCGCCGCCACCACCAAGTCGTCCGGGCTGGTCTACCTGTTCGCCCTGTCGTTCGTATCGCTGTGCGGCTACTGCTACAAACTGGTGCAGATCCGCAACATGGAAACGCACAACGCTTACGGCGATCAGGCCTGGTTCCACGCCGCCTGATTGCCGCTACACTCGGTCGCCCAGCGGGGGTGTAGCTCAGTTGGCAGAGCGCAACAATCGCACTGTTGAGGCCAGGGGTTCAATTCCCCTCACCTCCACCCGTTGACAGGGGCCCCTCCACGGAGGGGCTCTTGCGCGTCACGTCGCCGTTTCGGTGTCGACCGCGAACAGTTCCCACCTTTCGGGCACACCCTTCAGCTCGTGTTCACCCCGCGATTCGAACTGCAACCTTGAGCCCGCGACGAGATCGCGCACGGTTCGCGACACCAGCACCTCGTTGGCCGCGGCCAATGCCGCGACCCGCGCAGCGATGTTCACCGATATCCCGCCGATGTCGTCGGCGATCAGCTCGCACTCGCCGCAGTGCAGACCGGCGCGCACCTCGATGCCGAGTGGCAGCACGGCGCGAGTGATCGCCATCGCGCTGCGAATCGCCCTGCCGGGGCCATCGAAGGTAGCCAGCACGCCGTCGCCGGTGTTCTTGATCAGGCGCCCGTCGTAGGTGGCCAGGCAGCGTCGCACGGCCGCGTCGTGGGCCTCGATCAGCGTCCGCCAGCGGGCATCGCCGATGCGCGCTGCGGTTGCGGTCGAGTCGACGATGTCGGTGAAGAGCACCGTCGCGAGCACACGATCGCTGGCTGGTCGCGTGCGGGCACCGGTGAGGAAGCCCTCCACCTCGTCGAGGATCGCATCCTGGTCACCCACCCACGGCAGGTGATCGATTCCCTCCAGCTCCACGTAGCGGGCGCCGGGAATCTGCTCCGCGAAGAATTTTCCGCCGCCCACTTGCATGTCGATGTCGTCGCGACGATGCACCACCAGCGTGGGCACGGTGATCGCCGGCAGTACCGCGCGGATGTCGACTGCCGAGTTCATCCGCGCCAGCGCCACCGCCGCGCCCGGACTTGCGCCCATGCGTAGATAGGTGGCCCACCAATCGGCGAATCCTGAGTCACCGGCCAGCGACGGAGCGAGCGTTGCCAGGTCGACCGGGCCGCCCCATCCGTCTGTTATCGCCGCGAAGAATTGCTCGCGCTCCTCGGCGTCGGGTCCCCACGGGTAGTCGGAAGTTCGCAGCCGACGGGCGTACGAGCCGTAGACCACCAGTGCGGTCGTGCGTTCGGGGTGAGAAGCGGCGAACAACGCACACAGCGGTCCCCCCTCGGAGATGCCGAACAGTGCGGCGTGTTGCGACCCGGCGGCGTCCATCACTGCGCGAACGTCGTCCATCCGCTGTTCGAGGGTCGGCAGCTGCTCCACAGGCACGCGGTCCGACAAGCCGGTGCCGCGTTTGTCGAACACGATCACCCGGGCGAACGATGCCAGCCGTTGGAGGAAGCGGGCCAGCAGAGGATGCTGCCAGGCGACCTCGACATGCGACACCCATCCTGGCACCACCACCAAGTCGAGCGGACCTTCGCCGACGACCTGGTAGGCGATGCTGACGTCGCCGCTCGTCGCATACCTGGTGTTGGCCACTCGCAACAGTATGGCGCGCGTCGGGCATGGCGCGGCTCGGCCGGTAGCGTGACGCCACTCGAAAGGGGTCCGGCATGGATCGCATCTTGATCGACGATCTGCGGGTGATGACCGTGATCGGTGCCTTGCCGCACGAGCGCGAACTGGCCCAGCCGGTCCGCATCGACCTGTCGATCGGCTGCGACCTGCACGAGGCCGGCCGCAGCGACGAGCTGGCCGCCACCGTGCACTACGGGTTGGTGTGCGAGCGGGTGAGCGCAATGGTGCGCGACTCGAAGGACGTGCTGCTCGAGCGACTGGCGGCCAAGGTGGCCGACGTGGTGCTCGAGTTCGACCTGGTCGACGAGGTGGATGTCACCGTCACCAAGTTGCGCCCGCCGGTGCCAGAGGAGGTACAGAGCACAGCGGTGCGCATCGTGCGCACTCGGCGCGAGGCGGCCGCGCCGCCGCTGGTGGCGCACACCGCGCTGATCGCGTTGGGCAGCAACCTCGGCGACCGAGAGCGCTACTTGCGCTTCGCCGTGCGCGAGTTGGGCAACGTCACCGCCATGTCGCAGGTGTTCGAGACAGCGCCTGTGGGTGGTCCAGAGGGTCAGGGCGCGTATCTCAACATGGTGGTGAAGGTCGAGACTCCGCTCGACCCCTACGCGCTGATCCGTCGTTGCCAGCGCATCGAGGCCAACGCCTTGCGCCAGCGCGACGTGCACTGGGGGCCGCGCACGCTCGACGTCGACCTGCTGTTCTACGACGACGTGACGATCAGCGGGGAGGCGCTCACCGTGCCGCACCCACGCATCTTCGAGCGCCGCTTCGTGCTCGCCCCGCTCAGCGAGGTGGCACCCGAGCGCTGCCCGCCCGACTGGGATGCCACGCTGCCGGCAAGCGAGATCCACGCCCGCGGGCCACTCGCCATCTGATCAGTCGTGGTCGGCGGCGAGGCGGGCCTCGAAGCGGCGCACCTTGGCCGGGTAGTGGGCGCGGCCGTACTCCGGCCGACCACGGATGACGAGCTCGAGCAGTTCGTCGTGCTGCTCGGTCTCTTTCCACGGCAGGGCGATGTACAGCGGCAGGCCGAACACGCGCATCGCGTCGAGGTTGCCGTACACCTGCTTCTGATACAGGTAGCGCTCCTCCCATGGCCAGTTGGGCGGGGCAAAGCCGGTGCCCGGGTCGAGGATGCAGCGGTGGCGCAGGCCGTAGCGGTCGGCGTCGCGCAGGCGGGCGTCGAAGAACTCGACGATCGCCTCCACCGGGTCGCGCCGCACCATCTGCATCGCCCGCGGGTTGGGGCCGCTGAGGAACGGCATCACCACCGGCACGCCGAAGTCGGCCGCCACCTGCCACATCGCATCGCTCTGCATACCATCAGCGGCGTTGATCACCGTTGCCCCGTTCTGCAGGGCGAGGCGGGCCACCTCCGGGCGCCAGGTATCGACGCTGAGCGGCACCCCCAGGGCGGCCAGGGCGGGCACGATCGCCTGCAAGCGGTCCCACTCCGCTGTCCACGGCACCACCTCGGCGACGTCGGTGCTGCCCTGCCCGCCGAGGTCGATCCCGTCGGCGCCGGCAGCCAGCAATGCCTGTGCCCGGGCGACGGCCTGCTCGGCGCCGGTGACGATCGAGTCGATGTTCAGCGAGTCTGGGCTGGCGTTCACCACGCCGTACAGGAACATTTCGGGGGGCTGCACGGGTTGTCAGGGTAGTGCCCCAGCCGCGGGTTGAATGGAGGGCGATGAGGTCGGTACGGATGTTCGAGATGGAGGACTGCGCGCTCGACGTGCTGTTGGCCGCCAAGGGCACCAGCACCGTCTCGCTGTGCATCCCGTGCCGCGACGAGGCGGCGACGATCGGCCCGCTGGTAAGCGTCATCCGCCACGAACTGATGCGCAAGGTGCCGCTTGTCGACGAACTGATCGTGCTCGACGACCGCAGCACCGACGACTCGGCGGCGGTGGCCGACAGCGCAGGTGCGACGGTGGTGCCGATCGAGGCGATCCATGCTCGGTACGGCGAGGGTCACGGCAAGGGGAATGTGTTGTGGTGCAGCCTCGCGGCCAGCAGCGGCGACTTCGTGGTGTGGGTCGACGGCGACATCACCAGCTTCGAGCCGCACTGGATCACCCGTCTTCTGGCCCCGATGCTCGACGACGAGTCGGTCGCCCTGGTGAAGGCCGTCTTCCACCGCCCGACCCAACTCGGTGGCGGCGGGCGCACCACCGAACTGGTCGCCCGCCCGCTGTTCTCGCTGTACTACCCCGAGCTCGCGGGACTGCACCAACCGCTCACCGGTGAGTACGCCGGGCACCGCAGCGTGCTCGAGCAGCTGCCGTTCGTGCAGGGTTGGGGGGTGGAGGTGGCGATGCTGATCGACATCGCCCGTCGCCACGGACCGGAAGCGATCGCGCAGATCGACCTCGGTGTGCGTGAGCACCGCCACCGTGGCCTGCATGCGCTGTCGGTGCAGGCGGCCGAGGTGCTGGCGACGATGCTCGGCCGGGTGCCCGCCGGCACGCTGCTACCCGAGACCGCTCCGACGCTGCTCCGCCCCGACGGCTCGGCGGTGCCGCTCAACCTCAGCGAGCGCCCCCCACTGGCCTGGCTCGCGGGCTGACCCGCTGTCACCCGTGGCCGGGCACCGCTCCGCAGCGCCCGGCGATTCGCGCCACACCCCTGCGCGATGATGCCGCTCCGACGACCGCCCGGATCACGCAAGGGAGAAGTGTGACTACAATTCTGATCATGTCTGAGACGCTTCCCTTGGCCGCAGTGAAGGCCAAGTTCTCCGAAATGGTCGATCGCGTCGAGCGGCAACACGCTCGCATCACGGTCACCCGCAACGGCCGTCCGGCCGCAGTGTTGTTGAGTCCGGAAGACCTTGCGTCGCTGGAAGACACGCTCGAAATCCTGTCCAACCCCGATGCGCTCGCCCAGATCGAGGCTGCACGACGCGATGTTGCCGAAGGGCGGGTGTCGTCCTCTGCCGATCTTCGGGCTACGTACCTGAAGAAGTGAGGGTTCGATGGCGGGCCTACGTGTTGCCGCATCCGCCGAACGGCAGCTTGCCCGTCTCCCCGGCCGGGTGGCCGCCGCGGTGGTGGAGTTCATGATCGGTCCGCTGTGCGACAACCCTCGTCGGGTCGGCCATCCCCTTCAGCGCGAACTGCAGGGGCTCTGGTCAGCGAGGCGCGGCGCATACCGCGTGGTCTACTCCATCGACGATGACGACGACACCAGCCTCACCGTCACGGTGTTGCGCATCGATCATCGCGCCGACGTGTACCGCCAGCGCTAGCGGGATCGGTGTGCGGCCGCTCACTGGTGCGCCATCCTCGTGTCGGTGGCTGTGAAGCTGTCGATGCCCTCCCACTGGTGGGCGTTCGTGGCCAGGCAGTCCGCTCCATCGCTGTCTAGCGCATCGGAGCGCGAATCGGCATGATGACTGTCGAGATCCAGGCAGCCCTTGACGAGGCGCTGCGCCTCCACCTCGCCCTATGAGTAGCGAGTGTTGGGTCATGCGCCCAGGGCGGCGAGTTCCTTGGTCAGGCGCTTTGCGCTGACCGACCTGACCGTGCCCAGCTGCTGGGCGAAGGTTGCCACCCGCAGTTCTTCCAGTTGCCAGCCGAACTCGACAACTTCCGGGGTGATCTCGTCGCGGTGCAGGCGGCGCAGCAGCGCGGTGTAGCGGGCCTCGAGGGCAACGATGTCGCGCAGCCGGGCGGCATCGCGGGCGGGGTCTTCGGGCAGCCTGGCGAGGCGGTGGTCGAGCGCCTGCACGTAGCGCACCACGTCGCGCAGGCGACCGGTGCCGGCGGCGGCGACGAAGCCGGGCCGCACCAGCCGCGCCAGTTGCGCCCGGGCGTCGTCGGCGGCAGCAACCACCGCGGGAGCGACGAGCCGCTCGAGCCGGGCGCGCACCGAGCCGGTTGCCGCGCACACCTCGGCGGCGGTGGCCAACGCCACCGCCGCGCGATCGGGCAGGTGGTCGCGAGCAAAGGCCACCAGCCTGGCGAAGCCGTCGGCGGTGAAGGGCACCTCACCGAACTCGCTCAGCACCTGATCGGCGGCGGCAGCGAGGCAGTCGGCCTGCAACGTGTCGAGGGAGGTGACTGTGGCGATGGCCAGCTTGCCCGCGTTGCCGAGATCGCGTTGCACCGCGCGGGCACCCACCGGCACGGCGATCAGTAACAGCCGGCGCACGCCGCCGCGCATCACCTTCTCTTGGAGTAAGGCCGACGTGAACACGCGCAGGCTGACGCTGTCACCGTCGTCGAGCAAGGCCGGGTAGCCGTGTATCTGCACACCATCACGCATGGTCGACACCTCACCGGGCAGGTTGCCGAAGTCCCACGCGGTGATGCCGGTGCGCTCCTCGATCGGCGCCACTGCGGCCACCGCCAGCCGCTCGCGAGCGGCGAGGTCACGCTGCAGGGCGACGAGATCCTTACCGGCGGCGAGCGGCGTCCCGTCGGCGTCGTC
>CAUJEE010000207.1 GCA_963169215.1 Actinomycetota bacterium | reverse complement strand
CAGTACCAGAACGCGAACAACTCGGTGCGCGTCAGCGACGAGTTCATGGCCGCGGTCGAGAACGACGACGAGTGGACGTTCAAGTCGGTGATCGACGGCTCGCCGGTGCGCACCGTGCGCGCCCGCGACCTGTGGCACGACATCGCCCAGGCGGCATGGGAGTGCGCCGACCCCGGCCTGCAGTTCGACACCACGATCAACAAGTGGCACACAGCCCATGCCACCGGCCGTATCAACGGCAGTAACCCTTGCTTCACTGCCGACACGTTGGTGCACACCGACAAGGGTCTGATCCGCTTCGACGCGCTTCTCGATCGCGCCCGCGTGGGGGAGAGCTTCGGTGTCTACACCCACGATGTCACCAACCCCGAGGCGCCCGCGAACAGCATCGAGCTCACCTCGCCGGACGCGTTCATGGTCACCGGTGTGAACGAGATCGTGCGGCTCGAGTTCGCCAACGGCATGGAACTGCGCTGCACCGCTGGCCACCGCATCTTCACCGCCAACCGCGGCTACGTGGAAGCTGCCCAGCTCGACGCGGACGACCAGGTGCGCATCCTCGACCTGCCGACTCCAGCGGTACACGCATCGTGGGCGTTGCCGATCGATCCCACCACGCTGACCCGCGGTGACCGTCGAGTCGCCGCTCGGATCAACCTGCCGGAGAAGTGGACGAGCGAGTTCGCCCATTACCTCGGCTGGGTCGTCGGTGACGGTTCGATCAGCGGTGACGTGATTTCGTCTGTATACGGCAGTGCCGACGATCTCGCCGACGTGATGCCCGCGCACCGTCTGTTGCTGGCCGAGATCAACGGTGGACAGCTTCCCAAGCCGTCGCACCAGGCCAATGGCACCGTTCAGTTGCGGGCCACGCGCCGCGCCTTGGCCGATCTTCTGCGGGCGCTGGGGGTCAACGACGCAGGAGGGGCTCACAAGGCGGTGCCCACGGCGGTGAACGAGGCGCCGACCCCGATCGTGGCGGCCTTCCTGCGGGGCTTGTTCGACGCTGACGGATGCGTCTACGACGGTGAGAAGAGCCGCTATGTGGGCCTCGGCTCGGTGTCGAAGCAGTTGCTGCAAGGCGTGCAACGTCTGCTCTCCACGTTCGGGGTCACGTCCGCGATCTACAACACCCGGGCCAGCACCACCGATGCCTCCTTCGCCTACACGACAGTCGGTGGCGAGGAGCGCGTCTACAGCTCACTGCCGATGTTCGACCTGCGCATCTCCAGCGCCGACATCGCCCGCTTCGCCGCGGCGGTGGGCTTCGGCGTGTCGAGCAAGGCCGACAAGCTCGCCCGGCTGCTCGCCGAGCACCGCTTCTACGACGTCGATCACACGACCACGCGTCTGCGTAGTCGCAGTGACGACGGTGTCGAGCTCACCTACAACCTCTCCGAACCCCGCAACCACAGCTACCTGGCCAACGGAGTGGTGGTGCGCAACTGCAGCGAGTACATGCACATCGACAACTCGGCGTGCAACCTGGCGAGCATCAACCTGCTGCACTACCTCGACGAGGAGGGCCGCTTCGACGTCGACGCCTACAAGCACACGGTGGAGGTGATCTTCACCGCTCAGGAGATCCTCGTCGGTCGCGCCGACTACCCCACGGAGAAGATCGGCGAGAACAGCCGCAAGTTCCGCCAGTTGGGCATCGGTTACGCCAACCTCGGCGCGACGCTGATGGCCCTCGGTCTGCCCTACGACAGCGACGACGGCCGTGCCTGGGCTGCCGCGCTCACCTCGTTGATGACCGGACACGCCTACGCCACCAGCGCGCGCACGGCCAGCCGGATGGGCCCCTTCGCCGGCTTCGCCGACAACGCCAGCTACATGCTCGACGTGTTGCGCATGCACCGCGACGCGCATTCCGAATTGGCCACCAGTGGGGCCGTGCCGAGCGAGTTGCTCGCCGCCGGTCGCGCCGCGTGGGACACCGCGGTGCGCGAGGGCGAGGTCTACGGCGTGCGCAACGCGCAGGCTTCGGTGCTGGCCCCCACCGGCACCATCGGGCTGATGATGGATTGCGACACCACCGGCATCGAGCCCGACCTCGGCCTGGTGAAGATGAAGAAGCTGGTCGGCGGCGGCACGATGACCATCGTCAACCAGACCATCCCGCGGGCGTTGCGCAAGCTCGGTTACACGCCCCAACAGATCGACGAGATCGTCGCCTACATCGACAGCGAGAAGAGCATCCTCGGTGCGCCGCATCTGGCTGGCGGACACGTGCCCGTGTTCGCCTGCTCGATGGGCGACAACACCATCCACTACGAGGGTCACGTGAGGATGATGGGTGCGGTGCAGCCGTTCATCTCCGGGGCGATCTCCAAGACCGTGAACATGCCCGAGGAGGCCAGCGTCGAAGACGTGGAGGCGCTGCACGCGCTGTCGTGGAGGCTGGGCCTGAAGGCGGTGGCGATCTACCGCGACAACTGCAAGGTCGGCCAGCCGCTGAGCACCGCCAAGAAGGACGACGACGCTGGGGTTCCCGTGTCGGCGATGCAGGTGCCGGCGGTGCAGGTGGTCGAGAAGGTGGTGGAGCGCATCGTCAACCAGCCTGTGCGCCAGAAGCTGCCGCGCACCCGCCGGGCGCGCACGTTCGAGTTCCGTGTGGCCGACTGCAAGGGCTTTGCCAATATCGGCGAGTACGAGGACGGCCGTCCCGGCGAGATCTTCCTCACCGTGTCGAAGCAGGGTTCGACACTGAGCGGCATCATGGACGCGTTCGCGAAGAGCATCAGCTACGGCCTGCAGTACGGCGTGCCGGTGCGAGCCTTCGTCGAGGCGTTCGTCAACATGCGCTTCGAGCCGGCGGGGATGACCGACGACCCCGACATTCGCTTCGCCTCGTCGATCATGGACTACCTGTTCCGCCGCCTGGCGCTCGAGTACATGACCTACGACGAGCGTGCCGAACTGGGCATCTTCTCCATCGACGAGCGGCTGCAGCCGACGCTGCCGGGGGTGGAGGAAGCGGTGTGGGAGACCCGCACCGGCAGCGACATCACCCCCGACCCGAAGAGCATCCCCACCGCCGAAGACCTGATCGCGCAGATCGAGTTGGGGATCGCCCCGGAGGCGCCGAACAACGACATCACCAACCCCGGTGGCGTACAGCGCCAGTTGGAGATGACGCCCAAGCCGAAGACCCGCCACAGCGACGCACCGATGTGCATGCAGTGCGGGGTGCAGATGGTGCGCGCCGGCAGCTGCCACGCGTGCCCCAGCTGCGGCAGCACCAGCGGCTGCAGCTGACAGCCCCCGCCGCGGCGGCGCCCCTCGAACCATCGGATTCTGGGAAGGATCGTTCCCGCAGGGCCTTCTGGTCTGGTGCGTTCCCGGGGGCCGGGACTGGGCCAGACTAGAAGCCGCCGCGCCGCCGGGAAGGTGCCTTCCCAGAACCAGCCCTACCCGCCACTCGCCACCGCCGGGATCGCGGTCGTAAGCCGCGCAGGTACCATCGGCGCGGAGGACGAGACCTTGACCAGCGACCGCCCACGTCCGGCAGTGCACTTCACCCCGCAGCGGGGGTGGATGAACGACCCGCACGGCATCGTGCACGACGGGCAGCGCTACCACCTCTTCTTCCAACACGCGCCCGAGCACCTCTCGTGGCACCCGGCGCTCGACTGGGGGCATGCGGTGAGCGACGACCTCGTCGATTGGCGGGAGCTACCGCCGGCGCTCACCCCCGGACCCGACGAGATGGGCTGCTGGTCGGGGTCGGTGGTGTTCGCCACCGATGGCACGCCGGCGTTGTTCTACACCAGCCCGCTCGAGCACGATTGGAAACACGGCCGCATCGTCGCGGCCGTCGGCACACCCGACCTGGCCACGTGGACTCGCCGGCCCGGCGGACCGCTGATCGACGGGCCACCGCCCGGCCTCGGGTTGTTCGACTTTCGCGACCCGCAGGTGCGCCGCGCGGGCGATGGCTGGGCGATGGTGGTGGGCGCCGGCCAGGAGGGCACCGGCGGCGTGGTGGCGCAGTACCGCTCGCCCGACCTGCACCGCTGGACCTACGCCGGCCTGCTCGCCACCCACGACCCGGCGGTGACCGCTGCTGCCGGCGGCGAGGTGGGCCCGGTGTGGGAGTGCCCGCAGTTCTTGCCGGTCGACGGTCACTGGGTGCTGATCGTGTCGGCCACCGACTTCGTCGGCGCGCACATGGTGCTGGCGGCGATCGGCGACCACGACGGGGACAGCTTCACGGCGCGGCGGTGGTGCCGCCTGGCCCACGGCGACGTGGCCTACGCCACCACCACCTTCATCGATCGCGAGCACCGCCCGTGCTTGATGAGTTGGCTGAAGGAGCGCGACTTGGTGGCACCGGCGGGCTCGCCGTGGGCCAGCGCGCAGAGCGTTCCTGCGAGGTTGGCCGTGGAGGGTGAACGGCTGACGGTGCGCCCGCATCCCGACCTCGACGCGGTGCTACCCGCACAGGTGTTACCGGTGGCGGGCGGGCAGCGTGAGCAGCGGTTGGAGGTGGGTGCCACCTGGCGGGTGCAGATCGCGCTCTCCGCGGGGCAGGCACTGCGGCTCGACGTGGCCGGCGAACACCCATGGTCGTTGGCGACCACTGCCGACGGCGCGTCGTTGGCGATCACCACCGCGCAGGGCACCGTGCTGGGTGCGACGCCCTCGCCGCAGCACCCGGGGGTGGTCGACGTGGTGGTCGACACCGACATCGCCGAGGTGTTCGCCGCCGGGGGAGAGGGCTGGCTGGCGGCGCGGGTGCCTGCCCAGCCGACGGCGACCGTGACGCTCGGCGACTGAGCCGCACGGGCGCAGCGAGGCGGTGCGAATGTGTTTCCCTGTCTCGTCGTTTCGATTTCGAATTGGCGCGGGCCGACAGGCTGGGGCGCGGCGTGGTGCGCGGCGACCCAAGCGGGGCCGGAGCGGGGCCGGACTGGGCCGGGCTCAGCGCGGGGCGAGGGTGGCGATGTCGGTCGCCACCATGGCCGCCGTGGCCTCATCGAGTCCGGCAGCGGCAGCGAACTCGGGCCAGCGATCCACCGCGGACTGCACCTGGGCGACGATGTCGCGCCACCCGGGCACCATCGAGCGATCGGCGAACTCGGCGACGTCGTCGATGGTGATCGCGGTGAAGTGTCCACCGACGCCCATCTGGTGCTGTGCCGTCCAACGCGTCGGGTCGGGGTTGTGGGCGTGGGTGATGTCGTAGGCGGGGGCCAACGACCAGTGGCCTTCGCGTGTGCAAAGGAACGAGAGGTTCTTGGTGTGGTCGTCGCGATTAGCGGCCCACAGGTTGAACGCCATTCGCCGGAACCCCTCGGCGCGGGCCTCGGGACCCAGCGCGAGGCGGTCGATGGTCTGCAGGCACTGCGCGTAGTCGTGGGTGGCGCGCTGGTTGAAGTCGAGATGGGCCATCGCGCACAGCGTCTGCACATGCACCCGCTCGCCGCCGACGCGGTCGAAGCGACGGGTCATGAAGTGCGCCCGGCCGTTCTCCTCCAGCAGGCGGCTGTCGCTCACCGTCAACCCGGCGGCGCGGGCCATCAGGTGGTAGGCGTACTCGATGCGGCCGTAGCCGCCGCCGGTGCCCAGTTCGGCGTCGGCGCCCACCCCGTCGAGCTTCAGCAGCCAGTGCTCGAAGCCCTCCGGCGCGGCCAACTGCCCGGAGCGGATCTCGCCGGTGGTGGGGTTCCAGGCGATCACCGCCTTGGCCCGCGCCCCACCGGCGGAAGTGCCGACGGCGATCAAGTTGGCCAGCGCGGCCTCGGTCTCGCGGTCGTCGACGAACTGGCCGTGCACCACCGCTCGCGCGGCGGTGACCAACTCGTCCAGATGGATCGCCGTCGGCCGCCGCGTGCGTGGCCCGCGAGCTGGGTGGAACTCGAGCGCGCCGACACCGCGCGAGCCGAGGTAGGCCAGGCGGTCGAGCGGCGTGATCCATTCTGTTGCCACGCCCTGTGCGGCGAGGGCGGCGTTGACGATTGCATTGCCGAACGCATCGGGCAGGCTGTCGGCAAGCATCGCCGGCAAGCGGTGGTAGGTGGCTTCGGGCAGGGTGGGGAACACATGCACGGCCCCGGCGCGTGGCCCCGTGAGCGGCCCCGTGAGCGGCCCCCTTAGTGGCATGGAGAGCGGGGCCAGCTCGACACCGTCGCGCTGCCACGACGGGGTGTACTCGAACGCGTAGAAGCCCGAACGCGGGTCGAGCGCCACCGCGCCCACCTCGCGCCCCCAGGCCTTCACCAGCAGGGCATCGACCGCTTCGTACGACATCAGCTTGCCCCCATCAGCGTGGCCGGTCCTGCCGGCGGCTCACCCGCCGCCGGGCGCGCACGGTGCGGTTGCGCTGGCTCTGCTCGAACGCTGCCAACGGGCTGACGGCGACGGGCGGCGCCAACGCCTCCAGCCAGTCGCTGCGCCCGAGGGCGCGCACTACGCGCACCAGCGTGCGCACGGTGCTGCCCTTGCCCGACTCGAGGTTCTTCAGCGCGCCGAGGGCGACGTTGGCTTGCGCGGCGAGGGCGACCTGGGCCACGCCGGCGGCCAGGCGAGCGGCGCGGATCTGCTCGCCGAGTAGGCGCTCCCAGTCCTCAGTTGTGGCCATAGGTCCACTCCTCAATAGACATTATAGTGGCTGTTGACCTGGATTGCGATGGCAATGGACGAAAATATGGCTGATAGCGCTGGTGGAATCACCACCCTTTCCACCCCTGCCGGCAGGATCGCCTTCCCGCTACGGCACGGGATGCCCCGTCCGCGATCAGCCTGCCGCGTACGCTGCGGGCATGCGTCTGCGGTCGACGGTTCTGCTGTGCACGATCGCGATAGTCGCCGCGTGCGGCACCGAATCAGGCGGTCGCGCCCGCGAGACGCCGCCGGCGCTCACGTCCGACACGGCCACCACCATCGTCGACACGGCGATCTCCACTGCGCCCACAAGCTCGGCGCCGCTCTATGTGTTGCAGGCAGGCGACACGCCGAGCGGCGTGGCGCAACGCTTCGACCTCAGCATCGACGAACTCGACGAGTACAACGCCGGGGTGCGCGCCTACCAGCGCTTCGTCGTCGGCGGGGTGATCTGGGTCGGGTCGCCTCCCACCTCGCTCCCGCCGACGGAGACCACTCAGTTCCTGCCGACAGCGGAGTTGGTGGTGATGAAGTTCACCGGCATCGTCGCCGCCGACCCGGGTGTGGCCGCGGCCAATCTGCCGCCGATGTTCGCCAGGGTGTTCGATCGTCTGGCCGCGGCCGATGTCACCGTTTGTCACCTGGCCGACGATCGCGCCGCTGTGGCCACCCGCGAGGCCCTGCAGTCCACGCTCGGCTTCGCCGGTGTCGACCTGTGCACCTCGGCGAGCGGGCCGGCGGTCGACCTCGGCGGGGCGGGCTCGGTGGCCTCCGCGTTGGAGGTGAATGGCCTAGGTGTGGCCGTGCTGTCGTACGTCGCCGTCGACGGTGCGCCCGACAGCGACGAGATTCTCGCCGACGCAGCTCGCGTGCGCGCCGCCGGCGCCGACGTGGTGGTGGCCGTCGTCGACTGGGGTGGTCAGCAGTCGGTGGCGCCGACAGCCGCCGAACGGGCTGCGATCGAGGCGGTCACTGCGGCCGGTACGGTCGACCTGGTAGTCGGCCAGTCTCGTGTGCTGCGACCGGTGGAACAGGTCAACGGTGTGTGGGTGGCCTGGGGGCTGGGCAGCATGCTGTCGTCGGCGCCCACCGGGGGCGGGTGGCCACCGGCGGCCGACGACGCGGGCGTGCTGTCGGTGACCTTCGTGCGCAGCATCGACACCAGCGTGTCGATCAGTTCGCCGACGGTTCTCCCCACTTGGTGCGACCGTGACGGCGGATTCGTCGTCCGCCTGCTCGACGACATGGGCGACGCGTCGCTCACGCCTGCGGTGCGGGTGGCGATCTACCGTTCGGCCGTGCGCAGCCGGGCCACGCTCGGCGACGTCCTGTCCGGCTGAGCGGCGCAGGGAGCGAGCCGGGAGCGGGCCGGGTGAGCAGCGAGCCGATTGCGCAGCGAGCCGATTGAGCAGCGAGCCGATTGCGCGGCAGATCGCCTTGGGCCTCGCCCCGACCCGCCGATACCCTGAAAGTGCAGCCGCCGAGCCGGGCTTTGCGCCCGGGAGGATGAGGAAACGAACCATGTCGTACCAGCACGCCGTCGTGTGGATCGATCACCAGCACGCCACCGTCATCGACTTCAGCGTCGACGACCAGCACGTCGCGGTGGTCGAGCGAGTGGAGGGTGGGCAGCGGCAGGTGCACCGCAAGTCGGGCTTGCCCGGCTCGGGCAAGCCGGCGCCCGATCACCACTTCTACGACGAGGTGGCGGCGGCGCTGGGTGATGCACGCGAGATCCTGATCGTCGGCCCGGGCGTTGCCAAGCAGGAGCTGAAGAAGGATCTCGACCTGCGCCACAAGGCTCTCGCCGGCCGGGTGGTTGGTATCGAAAGCGCCGATCACCCGTCGAGCGGCCAACTGCTGGCGATGGCCAAGAAGTACTTCAAGCGCATCGACGCGTTGCGCGGCGAAGGCTGAAGCCCGGGACGGCGTGTGCTGTACGCCACGCTGGTCGAGGTGTCGCAGCGCGTAGCCGCGACCAGCAAGCGCACGGAGAAGGTGAGCCTGATCGCCGACCTGCTCGCGCAGGTGCCGCCAGGGCCGGGGGCGGTTGAGGCGATCGTCGGATTGCTGGTGGGTGAGCCACGGCAAGGTCGGGTCGGTGTCGGCTGGGCCACGTTGCAGGGTGTCTGGGCCGCCACGCCCGCGGCGTCGACGCCGTCGGTGATGATCGACGAGGTCGACGGAACCCTCGCACGGCTGGCGGGCATATCCGGCGAAGGATCGCAAAGCGAGCGGGAGAGGGTGCTGGCCGTGTTGTTGGCGCGGTTGACCACCGCCGAGCAGCAGCATCTCGCGCGGGTGATCGGTGGCGAGCTGCGTCAGGGGGCCAACGATGCAATGGTGGCCGATGCCTTGGCCCGCGCGGCCGGCGTCGATCCGCGAGCCTTGCGCCGCGCGGCAATGCTGCTCGGCGACCTGGGAGCGGCCGGTGCACGCGCCCTGCGCGGCGAGTCGCTCGCGGTCGGGCTCACGCCCGGGGTGGGCGTGCAGCCGATGCTGGCGTCACCCGCCGGCTCGGTGGCCGACGCGCTCGCCGAGGTGGGCGCGGCGAGCGTCGAGTGGAAGCTCGACGGCGCGCGGGTGCAGGTGCACCGCCGCGACGACGAGGTGCGGGTGTTCACGCGCAGTCTGCGCGACATCTCCGCCCGCGTTCCCGAGGTGGTGTCGGCCGTGCTGGCGGTGCCCAGCCAGCGGTTCGTGCTCGACGGCGAGGCGCTGGGTCTCGATGCCGACGGCAACCCGCTCAAGTTCCAGGACTCGATGAGCTCCGACAGCGTGCTGCGCCCGTCTTCTTCGACCTGTTGCACATAGACGGGCAGTCGCTGATCGACGAGCCGTTGACTGTGCGCAAAGCCGCCCTGGCCGGCACCCTCCCGTCGGGGTTGCTGCTGCCCACCCTCGACGTGGATGCGGGCGACGACCCGGTCGCGGCGGAGGCCTTCGCCCGCGCCGCCCTGCAGGCCGGGCACGAGGGGGTGATGGTCAAGGCGCTCGACTCGCCCTACCACGCCGGTCGGCGCGGTGCGGCGTGGCGCAAGGTGAAGCCGGTGCACACCCTCGACCTGGTGGTGCTCGCCGCCGAGTGGGGCCATGGGCGCCGGCACGGCTGGCTGTCGAACCTGCACCTCGGTGCCCGCGGCCCGGAGGGCACGTTCGTGATGGTGGGCAAGACCTTCAAGGGCCTGACCGACGACCTGTTGCGATGGCAGACCGAGCACCTGCAGAAGCTGGCTCTGGCCGTGGACCCGAGCGGGGCTGGGGTCGTGCATGTGCGGCCGGAGCTGGTGGTGGAGATCGCCCTCGACGGGGTGCAGCGCTCGCGTCGCTATCCCGGGGGAGTCGCCCTGCGCTTCGCCCGGGTACGCCGCTATCGGCCGGACAAGACGCCGCTGGAGGCCGACACGATCGAGACCGTGCAGGCGATGCTCTAGTCGCCCCACCCGGCGCGGGTAGGGTCGCGAACGGCATGGCAAACCTGCGGTTCAGCTTCGGCACGATGGGCTCGGGCAAGAGCACGATGGCGCTCCAGATCCACCACAATCTCGCCTCGCGCGAGCTCTACGGGCTGCTGCTCACCACCCTCGACCACGAGGGCGCGCAGGTGACCAGTCGCCTCGGGGTCGCCGCCGAGGCGATCGAGGTGGTGCCCAATCTCGACATCTACAAGCTGGCCGTCGACCACTGGCCGCTGCACTACCTGGTGTGCGACGAGGCGCAGTTCTACACCGCCGAGCAGTGCGACCAGCTGGCGCGGGTGGTCGACGACATGGGCGTCGACGTGTTCGCCTTCGGGCTGATCACCGACTTCCGCGGCGAGTTGTTCGAGGGCACCAAGCGACTGCTGGAGGTGGCTGACGAGCGCATCCCGATGCAGGTGGAAGCACGCTGTTGGTGTGGCGCGCGCGCCACTCACAACGCTCGTGTGGTGAACGGCGAGATCGTGTACGAGGGCGAGACGGTGGTGGTGGGCGACACCGAGGACAACACCGACCAGCCCCTGTTCGGCGACCAGGTGCGCTACGAGCTGCTGTGCCGCGCCCACTACCGCGCCGGCGAACTGGGCAGCTGACCGACCGATGGCCTTCGGTCAGTCCTCGGGCGCGTCCGGTCCGCCGGCGTCGGCCAAGCAGGTGCAGTACCTGCAGGTGCTGCTCGCCAAGGCCGGCTACGGCACCTTGCGCGAAGCACGCCACCCGTTGGACCTCACCCAACGTCAGGCCGCAGGCAAGTTCACCAAGGCGGAGGCTTCGGCGTTGATCGACCGGCTGGTGAATGGCGAGACGTTCGATCCCGACGCACCCGGCGACAACTCGGTAGAAGCCGACGACAAGGTGGCGGCCACCCGCGCTGCTTTGTTGAAGGGCATCCCCGCGCAGTTGTTGGCCGACGAGCTGCTCAGCCGCGGCTGGAGCGTGCGCCCTCCCGCCTGACTGCCGACTTCGGAGGTGGCTGGCGCAAGTCGGCGGTCAGGCGGGCCGCGCCCCGGGATGAACGCCAACTTTGCTCGGCCCGGCGCAAGTCGGCGCTGGGTCGGGGCCTGGGCCGGCGCGAACGCCTACTTGCGGGGGAGTGGGGGATGGGGAACAGGGGTATGGAGTGGCGCGGTGGGGGCGCCGGGCCGTAACATTGGGTCACCGTTCGGGCCAGCGTCGTCCCGTGCGCCACAGCCGATCAGCCGGGTGCGCCCGGCCCGACTCAGT
>CAUJEE010000206.1 GCA_963169215.1 Actinomycetota bacterium | reverse complement strand
TCCATGTGCTTGAGGCCGTACGACTCGACCCCCGCGATCAGCCCGTGGCGTACCACCTGCAGCAGGTCGACGAAGAGGCCCGTCTGGACGAGTCCGGCCAGCAGCACCTGATCCGCGCCGTGGTCGGCCGCCAGACGTTCGAGCGCACTGCGCTCAGTGTGGTTGTAGTGGTAAACGTGCATGCCCGGGTGGTGCTCGCGCCGTGCCGCCAGGTACTCGATCAGCTGCTTGGTGCGCACGCCCTCGTCGTCGAGGTCGTGGGCCCACCACGCGTCGTACACCCACTCGCTGCCCTTCTTGGTGAGCAGACCGAACAGGAAGAACAGCCCGGCCTCGGCGCGCCAGAACGGGTGGCCCTCGTAATCGAGGATCACGTCGCCGTCATCGGGCTCGGGAAGCGCACCCAACCCCAGGGCCAGCCCCTCGGTGTCTTCACCGGGCAACAACTCGAATGGGGGCAACCGGTCGGGTGCGTTGCGCGCCTGCACCTGCAGCGAGGCCTGCTTCACCAGCAGCGCTTGACGCTGCTGATCGAGACCATCGATGGGCCGGTCGAGTGCCGCCAGCGCAGCCATCGTCATGACACCGTCGGCCTCGAGGTTGGTCGACTCGGTCGCCCGGATGCCGGCAACGAATTGCAGCGCGTCAGCCGCGCGCCACTCGGCCTCGCACACATCGGCGAACGCGCAGAACCCGCAGTGGGTGCACTTCACCGGCCTGGTCGGCGGTCCGTCGGGCTCAGGCTCGAGTGCGACCGCCAGTTGCTTGCGGATGCGCGCCCAATAGGCGCGGATGTCGGCCAGGCGGATGGTCTCCACCCTGCCCGAGCCGAGCCAGATGTGAACGTGCTTCGGCGTCGGCCAGCCCTGGGCCTCGAGCGCCTCGGCGTAGAAGCACAGCTGCAACGCGTGGCCGGGCTTGGCCTCCTTGCGGGCCAGCTTCGCATCGACAGGCTCGTAGGTGAACGTCCCGTCGGGAAGGTCGACGCGCAGCAGGAAGTCGGCGATGCCGCGCATGCCGTCGTGCACGAACGGCATCTGGTACACCACGCGATGGCCGAGCGACAACACGTTGTCGACGCGCTCGACCCAGGCCGCAAACGATTCGTCGCCCTTGCGCCACTCGGGCACCTCGTAGGCGTCACCGGGGTCTTCGCTGTACGCCGTGAGGCAGGCGCGCTCGTGCTCGAGCCCCTTGTCCATCAGCAGTTGGGCGAACTCACCCATGCCGCCCCCTGGCTTGGTTCGGGTGCCGTCGTCGACCTCGTGCTGCAGGGTGAGGAAGTGCGCGCAGTCCAGCCACGCCGTCACCTTCGACGGAGTGAGCAACCGTTGTGCATCGCCGTGCCCGCTCATCGGCTCAGGCCACCTGCGCGAGGAAGTCGGATTCGCTGATCACGGGCACGCCATACTCTCGCGCCTTCTTGGCCTTGCCGGATTGCGAAGTCGGGTCGGCCGCCACCAACACCTGCAACCGCTTGGTGACGTTGTCGAGCGGGCGAAGCCTCGCCGACCTCATCGAACGTTGCGGCCAACTGCACCATGGAGGGCGTGATGCCATGAATGCCGATCGGGCCCGTGTCGCGCATGGGGTTAATGAGCGTGTCGTACTCATCGATGACGCTGCCCGAACTGGCGTCGACCACGACGACCGCCACCTCGATCACCCGGTCGTGGTTGTAGAGCCCTGTGGTCTCACAATCGACCACCGCGAACCGTCTGCCCGCCATTGCCGCCTCCTTCATCGCCTGCTCGAAACGGCAGACCGTTGTGTCACCTGCATGCCTCGTCTGCCTGTCCGCTCAGCTGTGGCGGTACAGGGTGACGTCGATAAGTTCGAACACTGTGTACGTGTTCGTGCCGCCGATGGTGGTGGTGTACGACTCCACTCCGGTCGCCACGGCCCAGATCTCGATCATGTCGCCCTCCACCACCGGAGCCAATAGGTGACACCGCCCGCCACCGTCAACGCGAATGATCGCGTCGGAGAACTTGTAGGAGTAGCGGTAGGCAGCTGAGCCGTAGTCGGCGAGGAAACTGCACGGTCCGGTGTTTGCGTCGAACTGGAACACGTAAGCCCAGAAGTGCAGGCACTGTCCGGTCCACGCAGTCGAGTCCTTCTGGAACTGGCCATCGGGCGGCGTCGCGGTGCAGTCGGTGCGGTTCAGCGGCCGGGCCTTCGTCTCGACGTAGGCAGGTGGTGTGGCGGTCATGTCGGAGCTGAGCTCAAAGCTCCAAGCCCCCTCCGAGCCGTCGAGGTTCACCACGCTGCAGGTGATGCTGCTGCTGTAACCAATCTTGATCTCGGTCGGGAACCCGCAGGTGGTGACCCATGCCGGCAGTCCGGCGGCCGTCGCGTTGGAGAGCGCCGCGGCTTCATCCACTGGCACTATGTTCACCACGCACTCACCCCATCCATCCCCGTCGTCGTCGGTGAGTGACTCGTCCGCCTCACAATTGCGGGCCTCTTGCCGGCCGGTGTGGGGCGCGGTGGTGGTCGTCTCGGCGGTTGCCACCGCTGGTGCGGTTGTCGCGCTGTCGTCGTTGGTGACCCCGTCGGACGAACTGCAGGCGCTTGCGGCCAGCACGCAGGCTGCCAGAAGGGAAATGCTCTTGGTGTTCAAGTGGAGCCTCGCTCTCGAGTGGCGCCAGTGGCGCGTCGTGGATGGCGTGTCAACGCGCGATGGACCTCTTCGCGTGACGGGCTGAGCCGAGTTGTCGCAGGGTCGGTTCCGTTGACAGCGGAGTGCCACCTGGCTTCACAGGGGTCGTACGCGAAGGCCCCTCACCTGGCTGAAGTCCTTGACGTTCCTCGTCGACACACTGAGGCCGTGTTCGAGCGCTGTCGCGGCGATGAGCGCATCGGGCAGGCGCAGGCCGAACTCGCGCGACACTCGGCCGGCACGCTCGGCGACCGCTCGATCGACGGCCAGCTCCTTGAAGGGAGCGAGCAGCTGGCTCACCAGGTTGGTGGCGGTGCTTCCCGCGAACAGTTCTGCGCGGGTGATCACCGAGTAGTGCAGCCGGTGGCGGCCGGGCTTGATCTCCACCGCCCCGCGCAGATGATCGATGAAGATGTCGGTGTCGACGAGGAGATCAGCCACGACGCCAGGAATCTCTCGAAGGCGCTGTCGCTTCGCGGTCGGCCCCGAACGTCTCCGCCAGCGCGACCTTGGCATCGACGTCGTCGCCGAGGTACTGGTCGAGCGCGCGGCGGATCACCTCTGCCATGGCGAGCCCCTCCGCCTGCGCGACCTGATCGATGCGGCGGCGTTGCTGCTCGGTGAGGTAGATCTGGGTTCGCGTTGCCGACATACAGCATGAATATACAGCATCCATAGTTGGCTCCGCCATTGCCGAGCCGATCAGCACCGGGGCTGCGATTGCTGCAGCGCGACCAGCAAGCGATCGAGCGAATCGCTGGCCTGTGGCCACGACCTTTGGTCGTCGAGCGCGGTCAAGGCCTGCTCGAGCACGCGGAGTTCGCTGTCGCTGAAGGCCTCACCTGCGCGGGCGGCAACTCGTGTGGCAGCAGTGGTACCGGGTGCAGTGCGCCCGCGCTGGTGCCTGATGGTGGCGGAGAGTTCTCGCAGTAGCCGTGCCAGGTGATCGGTATGAAGTGCCTCGACGTCGTCATCGAGCGGCACCCTGGTGTGGACGGCATCGGCCAACCGCGAGAGCGAGTGCGCCAACTGCATGGCCCCCCGGCGGTCGAGGGCCTGTTGGCGAGGTGCCAATTCGGGTGGCCGACCTCGCGACAGTGCTTCGAGCGGTAGCTCGGTGGTGGCCTCGGCCTTGGCGCGCAGGCGCACTGCCTGATCGTCGATGCCGTCGAGCGCGTGCAGTGCGGTGATGAGCAGCGACTGGATCGCCGGCAGCAGCGCTGCGGGCAGAGGGAGTTCGGCATCGTCGCCGGAGCGGGCCGAGGCGAACACCAGCTGGAACGACGACAGGCGATCGCCTGCCCACACCAGCGTGGTGTCGGCGTCGGGCGACTCTGTGGTGAGTCGATCGTCGGCCCCGTCGAGGTGCACTTCGCCGGTGAGCACGTCGGCTGCAGGGCGGTAGCGCAAGGTGACGCGGGCCGTGGAGGTCATGCCCCGACCTCCCCGGCGCTGGACATCTCGCTCTCCGACATCTCGGCACGATTCTGCCGGATGCGGCGGCGAGTTTCGTTCAGGCGGCGGCTCACCGTCTCGCGGCGCTGGCCGCGAAGGGCGGCAACCTCTTGCACGCTGTAGCCGCAGGCGTCGACCAGCCACACCTCGTGCACCGAGGCGAGGGTGAGGCCCTGGCAGCAGCGGCGCAGTTCGAGCGTGGCGCTCATCCGCTCATCGGCCGCAGTCTCGAACTCGGCGCGCTCGTCGCGGGCGCCCGCGAACAGCTCGGGTCCGCCGTCGGGGCCGTTGGCGTTGCCCGACACGTAGGTGCGCCCGGGCTGCAGCAGGCCGTCAGGCCCGTGGTGCAGGCGGGCACCCTCGCCACGCTGGACGCGCTGGCGACGCTCGTAGGAGATGCCGGCATGGCGCACCCGCTGTCGGGCGTAGCGCACCGGGTCGGGATAGCGGGCCATGATCGACTCGGGGTTCTCGAGCACCTCGGCGCTGATCTCGGCGGCGAGGTCGCCCGCATCGAACCCACGGCGCACCACGGCGGCCACACGCATGACTTCGCGGAACACGGCGACCGCGTAGTCGCCGGCGGCGGCGCTGAAGCGGGGTGTCTGCTGGGTGTCGGTCATCGGTGGGCTCCTGGCTGGTGCGAGGGACGGGGGAGAGGGCAGGTGGTGGTGTTGGTGGGAGGCTCCTTCCGGGTGGCCGTCGAGCGGCGTTGGTGGGACGAGGATCAGTATGAAGAAGGGGTGCGCGATGGTTTCGTGCGGTGCGGTGCGGTGCGGTGCGGTGCCGTGCATGGCGGAGCCGCGACCCGGCGGACCAGGTCGCGGCTCGCCCGCCAGGCTGTGGCACAGGCCGGGGGTCAGGCCTGCGGCTCGTCCGGCTCCGGCGCGGTGTAGTCGGTGCGGCGGCCCTTGGTGGCGCTGCGGCTGCGCGAGAAGTTGCGCTTGGCGGCATCCGCGCTCCACATGCCGGCCTGCAGCGCGTCGGCGTCTCGGCGCAACTCACGAGCCACGCTGATCCCGTCGGGCAGCAACATCATCGCGTCGGCCCCGCTCGCCATCAACGCCGAG
>CAUJEE010000205.1 GCA_963169215.1 Actinomycetota bacterium | reverse complement strand
CGATCGGAGCGGCCTTCATTGCGGCAGCACGACAACAAGTGGTGCACGCGATGACCACCACGCCTCGCCGCTCCGATCGGAGCGGCCTTCATTGCGGCATCCCGGCCCTGACTTCTCGGTGGCCGATGTCCACCGCCTCGCCGCTCCGATCGGAGCGGTCTTCATTGCGGCGGTGGTTACGTGGTTACAAGTCGAGCGGCATCATCACAGCCCCCGGATGGGCCTGCACATCGGCGACGGCACGGTCGAAGAAGAACTGCTCAGCCTCCGACAACTGGCCAGGGTCGTCTCCACGGAACGCCACGAATGCCAACTCTTGTATGCGCTCAATGGTCACCTGCGCCTTCATGGCACGCCACACCGTCAGGTCGTCGTCGTTGTCGCTCACGCCTTCACGCTACGGCGTCCGGGTCGGGTGTCGGCCAAGGCGTCTGGGCCAAGGACCGACACTTGCCTGTTCATCGCCGACGCTATCGGGAACAGAGTCGGCGTGTGGTCTGTTGGCGCGGCCCCCTCCACGCTCGGCACCGATCACGTCGGGATAGATGAACCGGTGAGGTTCACAGCCCTCGCCGATCCGATCTGACTCACCCCGCTACCCGTGGGCGCCGCCCCCGCCAGCCGCGACTTCCGGTGAACGCGGCGAGCGATATGTCACATCTATGACTATGTCTCAGACTCGATCTCCGACCGATGCGAAGGCGCACCTGTCGCAGTTGGTGGCGCGGGTCAGCAGCCAGCACGAGCGGGTCGCCGTCACCGTGCACGGTCAGCCAGCAGCAATGCTCGTGGTGCCCGACGATCTGGAAGCGTTGGAGGAGACGATCGCCATCCTCTCCGACACGGCCATGATGCGGGCGCTCGCCGACTCGGCTGTCGAGATCGCGGCCGATGAACTCGGTGACGGAGCCGAGCTGGCCGCGGCGATGGCGGCCCGCCGCCCTGCGTGAAGCGCTACACGCTCGCCGTCACGCCGACTGCGCGCGGCGTCAACTTGCCGAACAGCTCCCTGAATCGGTGGCCTTCGCCGCTCGCGCGTTCATCGTCGGTCCTCTCCTGGAGAACCCGCATCGCGTCGGCAAGCGCCTGCACGCGCCACTCGCAGATCGCTTCAGTGCTCGCCGTGGGACCTATCGCGTGATCTACCAGGTCGACGACGAGCGGCAGCGGGTGATCGTCGTCGGAGTCTTCGCCCGCGCCGACGCCTATCGCCCGCGCTGAGCAACCCGGGCCACCTCACATGATGTGGCGCAGCACGCGCTGTGCTTGGGCCACCAGCGGTTGCGGCGCGCGGTCGACTCGCTCCAGCAGTCGAGACGCGGGCAGCGACCTCAACAGGTCGACGGCGAACACCTTGCCGTCGACCTCCACCCGCCAGGGGAGCAGAACGTCATCGGGAGGGCCGAACAACTGCGGGGCGACGATCACGCGATCGGCCGCCCGGTTGAACCGCCCGACGGAGAGCACCATCACATGCCGTCGCCGCTCCTCGTTGAGGTCGGCCAGATGGATGTCGCCTGGTTCCATCAGCCGATGCCGTCGAAAGCTGCGTCGACCTCGGCCTCGGCCCGCTGCGCCCGCTCTCGCTGCTCGCTCGACACGTGATCTCGCTGCTGCAGCGCAGCGTCCACCTGCGACCAGAAGCGCTGCGCGTCGAGCGCGTCGAGCGCCTCGACAACCGTGGCTTCGTAGGTGTCGCCGCCGTACGACTTGAGGCGGTCGCGGGTGTGCACCGAGAGCTTGATCGTCGTGCTGTCCATATACCGTAAGTATACCCACTCCGAGGGTTGCGGGCAGTGAGGCGGCTTCGAGGTGCGGGGGCCGGAGGTGGAGTGAGCGTCGCGGCGACATGTTCCGCGCGCGGCGCCGCAGTCGCATTCTCGACATGCTGTCGGACGACACCCAGTTCTGAAGAATGGCAAGCATGTGCAGCACATGCAACTATGCTGTCAGCATGACCATGATGCAGATTCGCAACGTGCCCGACGATCTGCACCGCAAACTGAAAGCGCGTGCCGCGCTGGCCGGCATGTCGCTGTCCGAGTACGCGCTGGCCGAGCTACGGCGCGGGCTCGAACGGCCGACGCGCGCCGAGCTGCTCGAACGACTTGCGGCACGCCCGACGCGCCGGCTGCGCACGTCCCCCACTGACATCATCCGGCGAGATCGCGACAACCGTGCTGGTCGTTGACGCCTCGGCGATCGCGGAACTGCTGCTCGGCACGGCCAAAGGGCACGATGTGGCGACCGTGCTGCGGGCCGACGATTCGCTACACGCGCCCGAGCTGCTGGCGGTGGAAGTGGCGAACGTGTTGCGTGGGTTCCTACGGTCGCGCGGGATCACCTCAACCGAGGCGGAAGTCTGCCTCGGCGAGCTGGCGGCTCTGGGCATCGAGTGGTACGAGCACCTGCCCTTGTTGCCGCGAGCGTTGGAGTTGCGCGACAGCCTCAGCGTCTACGACGCGGTGTACGTCGCTCTCGCCGAGGCGCTCGACGCCCCGTTGCTCACGTGCGACTCCAAGATCGAGCGTGCGAGCGCTCATCGCGCTGCAGTGCGCCTGGTTGGCTGAGCGGCTCCAGCCAGCTCAGGCTCGTCGGCCTGGGCTACCGGTCGTGGCTGGCGGCCGGCGAGCCACGCGCCGACCAGCGCGACGCCGCACCCCACCACCGACCATGCCGCCACCTGCTCGTCGCGTACCACCGCGCCGAGGGCGAGCGACACCACCGGGATCAGGTACACGCTGGCCGACGCTCGCGAACTGCCCAACCGCCCGGCGTTGTCGGCCATCAGCACGTAGGCCAGCGCGGTGCCGAGCACCCCGAGACCCACCATCGCCATCGTCGCGCCCCACTCGAAGCGGGCCTCACCCACGGTCGCCAGCCCCCACGGCGCGGTGAGCACGAAGGCCACCCCCTGAGTGCGCCACAGCACGGGCAACGCGCCGTAGCGGCGCTGCAGGGGAACGGCCACATTGAGTGCGAACCCGTAGAACACGAGGGCGATGAAGATCAGCGCGATGCCGCCCCACGAGTTGTCGCCGCTGCCCGCGGGCAGGGCGATGAGCACCACCCCGCCCAGACCGAGCAACAGGCCGACCACCTGCAGCCGGTGCGGCCTCGACTTGGCCCACGCGGCAGCCACGACTGTGACGAAGATCGGCGTGGCTCCGTTGAGCATGCCGGTGACGCTCGACGACACGTGCTGCTCGGCGAACGGAAACAGCGACAGCGGCACCGCCATCCAGATCACCCCGAGAAGCACCACCCGCGGCAGGTCGGCGCGCTCGATGCGGGTGCGCCGAGCCTTGGGCACCAGCGTCAAGGTGGCGAACCCGAGCAGCACCCGCAACGGGGTGATCAGCGGTGCAGGGAAGGCGTCGAGGCACTCGGCGATGAAGAAGAACGACGTACCCCACACCACACCGGGGATCGCCCAGGTGATCCAGGCGGCGGCGTTCATGTGGTGCGTGTCGGGAAGGGTCGGCGAGGTGGTGGTCATGGAGGTGGTGGAGGCGCAGTGATGGTCGTGTCGCGCGTCGCTCAGCGGCGAAGCATCGCGGCGCGCAGCCGGGCGTCGGGCAGCGGTCGGGCACCGAGATGCTCGATCACCCACGCGGAGATGGTGGTCGCGTAGCGGGCCGCGGCCACCGCGTCGCCGCTTTCCAGATAGTGAGCGAGAAACCCGCCCGCGAACGAATCGCCCGCACCGGTGGCGTCGACCAGATTGTTGGTGCCGGCCGCGATCGGGGTGCCCTTGCCCGCCTGCCACACCAGCGCACCGTCGGCGTCGAGCTTCAACATGATCAACGCGCCCGGATACAGCTCGGCCAGCGCGGGGGCGATCTCCAGTGGGTCGGTGAGACCGCCGGTGAGCACCTCGCCCTCCTCCTTGTTGGGCAGCAGGATGTCGATGCCCAGGTCTTGGGTCACGGCGAGGAACTGACCGACGCCCATCTCGGCGATCATCTGGAACGAACCGGGGTCGAGCGACAAAGTGACTCCAGCGGTGCGGGCGAGATCGGCCGCCGCGCGCGCCGCCGCCCGCGGCGGATCGACGAAGAACGACCAGGCGGTGAGGTGCAGGTGCCGCGCTGTGCGGACCACCTCGCGCGGTAGCTCCTGGGGCAGCAGGTAGAAGTCGGCACCGTGCCCCGACACCATCGATCGCTCGCCGGTGTGATCGACGAACACCGCCACCGAACCGGTGAGGTGCCCGTCGGCCTCGACGAAGTGCGCCTCCACCCGCTCGCGATCGAGATCCTCCTGGGCCAGCACTCCGAAGTTGTCGCGGCCGATCTTGCCGATGAAGTGCGTGGGCGTGCCCGCGCGGCGGGCCCACACAGCCACGTTGGCCGCACTGCCCCCGGGGGTGAGCATCACCTCGCCGAAGGTGTCGCCGCCGCGCAGCAGTTCGGTGTTGGTGCGGATGAGCACGTCCCACGCGAAGTCGCCGAGAACGCAGAGGTGGCCGGACACGACGTGCAGGCTATCGCCGCGCCCCGGTGCCGCCCGGGGTCGTCACCCGGGCTCGTCACCGCCGACGCAGCGCGCCGCGCCCTACTCGGCGGGGTGGTCGTTGAGGCCGTCGTTGAACATGCGGTACATCTCGTACACCGACTTGCACGCCTCGCACAGCGGCAGCTGCTTGGGGTCGCGCGACGGCACCCACACGTGGCCGCACAGCGCCTCGAGCGGAGTGCCGTAGATGCGCGCCTCGAGCACCTTGGCCGCCGCGCTCTCGCCCGGCTCGGTCTTGACGATGTGCGCGGCAGCAGGCTCACCGGTCTGCGGAACGTGATCGGTGATCGGCGTCGTCTCGACGATCGCGGGCGCAAGTTCGGTCACGGCGACAGTCAACCACAGCGGCACAGCGAACAGGCCCGCGCCGGCGGCTATCGTGGCGCCCATGCCGTTGTACGAGTTCCGCTGCCCCGAGTGTGACGAGGTGTTCGAAGAGCGCCGCCCGATGAGTGAGGCGTCGGCCCCGGCCACCTGCCCACAAGGGCACGAAGGTGCCGTGCGCCTGCTGTCGGTGTTCGCCAACGTCGGCGGCACGGGTTCGACCAGCCCGGCCGCCCCGATGCAAGGGCCGCCCGGTGGCTGCGGCGGCGGCTGCACCTGCGTGCACTGACCATCATCCGCTGAGCGTTATCGGCTGAGCGAACAGCGCCGGGTCACGCAGAGGGCGGCGAGGGCGGTAGAGGCGCCGCGTCAGCGCGGGCGCTGACGCACCAGCGATCGGGTTCGCCCACCAGCTCACGCGGGCAGTGCACTCCGTCGGCGCCGATGACGAACCACTCGAGCAGGTGCACACCGTGATCGGCGGCCACGCGCGACAGGTCGCGCCAGCGCTCGCCGTCGGCGGCGAGCACGCTGCCACCTGGGCGCACCGACGCGATCACGAGCGCGCTGGCCGACGGCACCCCGTCCGCGGCGCGGCACAGACACTCGGCGACGGGCAGCACCGTGGCCGGGTCGGTGGTGTCGGAGACGATGGTGATCACGCCACCGCGCCCCTCGTCGTCGAGGAAGAAGGCCAGTGTCTCGGCGGCCAACGGCGGCGGGGTGGCGAGCAGCAGCACGCGCAGCGCATCGGTGCCCGAGCGCACCGGCGCCGGAACGGGCACCGCACCCGGGGCCGGCCGTGGCGGGTGTGGGCGTGGGTGGCATGACATGGCGATTCCTCCGCGGTGTGTGCCGGCCGCATGGCACGGGCCGGCGGGCAGGGGTGGGGGAAGCCAACGGGGAAGCCAACGGGGGAGTCGAAGGGAACGCTACCGAAGGGGTGTCTCACAGCGGCCCGCAACGCGGGTTACGCTCGCCGCCGATGAGCAAGGTGACCATCTACCACAACCCCAATTGAAACTCTTCCAGCAATGCCGTGCGCATTGCCGAAGAGCTCGGTGTCGAGGCACAGATCGTCCTCTATCTGAAGACGCCGCCTGATGCCGCGACCCTGCGCGGCATCATCGCCAAGCTGGAGGATCCGGTCACCGATCTGGTGCGCCGCGACAGCCTGTGGCAGAAGTTGGGCCTGGCGGAGAGTGATGCAGTCAGCGACGACCAGGTGGTCGACCTGCTCGTGCGCCACAAGCAGTTGCTGCAGCGCCCAGTGGTGGTCACCGCCGACAAGGCGATCATCGGCCGCCCCAAGGAGCGGGTGCGCGCTCTGCTCGGCGGCTGAGCGGCAGCCGGTCGTTAGCCAGCGCGCCGCGCTTGTGCGCTGTCAGCGGCGCCGTGAGCCCTTGCGGCTGCCGACGGCCTGCAGCAACAGCAGCAGCAACACAGCCCCGAGGGCAGCCACCAGCACCGAGCGCAGGTCGAACTCGTTGATGCCCTTGCGCCCGCTGGCCTGCATCAGCGCACCGCCGACGAGCGCGCCGAGCACGCCGACGGCGGTGGTGTAAAGACAACCTTGGCGGTCGTCCTTCACGATCCAGCGCGCGAGCAGTCCGGCCAACAGTCCGGTCAGCGCCCACCACAGAAGTCCCATGGCCTCGACTCTATTCGGCCGCGAGGCGACCCGCGCGCGTGACGTCGGCCGTCAGGCGCGGTCGAGGATGAGCACGAACTCGAGCAACCCGTTGTCCTCGGTGGAGATGGGACCGCGTGACGGGTTGTCGATGTCGTAGTCGGCGAACAGCACCGGGATCTGGCCGAGCACTCCGATGCGGCCGTTCTTGAACGTTGCCTCCACCTCGAAGGTGACCGAGCGGGTGACACCGTGCAGGGTGAGGTCGCCGGTGGCTTCGGCGCTGACGGTGCCGCCCTCGTCGGGGATCGCGCCGAACTCGATCGGCGCGGTGAGCACGAAGGTGGCAGTGGGGAACTGGTCGACCTCCATGATTTCTCCACGGAAGGCGTTGTCGCGGCGGCTCTGGTCGCTCGACACGGTGGTCATGTCGACGGTGAACTCGCCGCTGGTGGCGGTGGTTCCGTCGATGACGATCGAACCGGTGACGTCCTTGGTGCGACCATTGGCGGTCTTGTCGAGGCCGTTGATCACCTCTTCAACGCGGTAGCCCACCTCGCTGTCGGCCGCGATCACCCACTCACCGTCGACGCCATCGCCCCCGCGGCCGTGTCGTCGGGCGCGACCGTGTCGTCGGGCGCGACGCTGTCAGCGGGCAGGGTGGCGTCGAGACGATCTTCGACATCGCCCTGGTCGAACTCCTCGTCGGCCTGGTCCCACACATACACGTAGACGACGGTGCCGACACCGGCCAGCACCACGAGGGCGACGACGGCGATGAGGATGCGCTTCATGGTCTTGCTCATGGTCTTGTTCACGGGCGGCGATCATGGCACAGCGCCGCGCCGAAGCGTCGCCGCGCGGAAGCGTCGTCGCGCTGAAGCGTCGTCGCGCCGTCGGCAGCAAGGCAGAATGGGGCGCATGACCGTCACCGTGCATCTGAGCCGTTCAATCCCCAAAGAGGTCGATGCCGTCGGCCTGCCGATGGCCACCACTGGGCCGGTGCCGCGTGCACTCGGCCTGTCGCGCTCGGCGCTGGTCGCGCAGGGGTTCGACGGCAAGCCGGGGCAGACCTTCGTGGTGCCTTCGGGCAGCGGCCCGGCGCAGATCGCGGTGGGCATCGGCGAGGTCGGCAGCCTCGACGTCACCGGCTTGCGCAACGCCGGCGCCGCGCTGGTGCGTGCGGCCGGCAAGCGGGCGCGCATCGCCACCACCCTCGCCGATCTGCCCGGCGTCGACAGCGCGCGGGCGGCGCAGGCCGTGGTGGAGGGCGCGCTGCTCGCCGGTTATCGCTACGCGGGAGTGAAGAAGGACCCCAACAAGTCGAGCCTCGGTGAGCTGACCCTCGTGGTCGGCGACCGGCGCAGCGCCGGCGCCCGTCGTGGCGCCGAGCGGGGTGAGGTCACCGCCGCCGCGGCGATTTTCGCCCGCGACCTGATCAACACCCCGCCGTCAATGTTGCCTGCCCGCGTGTTCGCCGATCAGGCGGTAGCTGCGGCGAGCGAGAGCGGT
>CAUJEE010000204.1 GCA_963169215.1 Actinomycetota bacterium | reverse complement strand
CTGCTCGCCGCCGAGGTGGCCCACCGCGACCTCACCGCGCTGGAGGTGGTGCCCACTATGCACGACCGCAAGGCACGGATGGAGGCGCTGTCCGACGGTTTCGTCGTGCTTCCGGGGGGCTTCGGCACCGTCGACGAGATGGCCGAGATGCTCACCTGGAACCAGTTGGGCATCGTTGCCAAGCCGGTGGTGCTGCTCGACGTCGACGACTTCTGGACGCCGCTGCTGGCGTGGATGGAGGGTGCCGTCGCTGCCGGATTCGTGCGTCCCTCGCACCGCATGCTTGCCCAGCGGGCGCGCACGGTCGACGAGGCGATCGCGCTGGCCACCGGCGCCGCCCCGCTCACCCCGCACAAGTGGCTCGACCGCGACAACACCCCCGCCCGCGGTGTGCCCATCGTCCCCTAGCGCGGCGGCGGGCGCGGCGGCAGGCGCGGCGCGCAGGTCGCTCTGGGCGTCGGTGTTAGCGTCTTCGGTATGCCGTCGATCGACCTGGGCAGTGTCGCGCGCGTGTCCGACGCGCTGTTCGCGCCCGGTGCACCGCACGGCATCTCGCTGGCGCTGGTGGTGATGCAGGACGGCGAGGTGGTGCACGAGCGCTACGGCGAGCAGCCGGCCTCCGTGTTCGGCCCAGCTGCGCCGGTCACCGCCGACACCGCCCTTGTGTCGTGGAGTATGGCCAAGAGCATCACCCACGCGGCCGTGGGCCTCCTGGTGGGCGAGGGACGGCTCACCCTCGACCAGCCGGCACCGGTGGCCGCTTGGCAGGCCACTCCGAGAGCGTCGATCACCCTCCAGCACTTGCTCAACATGCGCGACGGGCTCGAGTGGGTGGAGGACTACGTCGACGACTCGACGAGCCACTGCCTGCAGATGCTGTTCGGCGACGGCTCGGGCGATGTCGCCGCCTATGCCGCGGCGCGTCCCGCCGCCCACCCGCCGGGTGAGGTGTGGAACTACTCCAGCGGCACCAGCAACATCGTCGCCCGCATCGTCGGTGATGCCGTCGGTGGCGGGCGCGCGGGAATGGAAGCCTTCCTGCACGATCGGCTGTTCGCCCCGGCGGGCATGCCCAGCGCCAGCGTCCGCTTCGACGACGCGGGCACGTTCATCGGATCCAGCTTCGTCCACGCGACCGCTCGCGACTTCGCTCGTTTCGGCGAGTTGTACCGCAACGACGGCGTCGCCCCCGACGGCACGCGTGTGCTGCCTGTGGGGTGGCGCGACCACGGCCGCGAGCTGACGGCCGTCGACCCGGACAGCGGCTTCGGCTATGGGGCGCACTGGTGGCTGTGGCCCGAGTTCGCCGGCTCGTTCGCGGCCCAGGGGTACGAGGGCCAGTACACGCTGGTAATACCTGATCGTCAACTGGTGGTGGTGCACCTCGGCAAGGTTGCTGTCGAACTGCGCCCGATGCTCGACGCACGCCTGCGCGAGATCGTCGAGTCGGCTGGCAATGGTGCGTGAGCATGGATCACGTGGACACCGACTCCGGTAACCACACCGGCGAGCTGCCCCGCGTGTCGTTCGACGACACCGGCGGCCCGCCGCGCACGCGGCGCATCCGCCCGGTGCACTTCACGCTCAAGCTCGGCGCGTTCGTGGCGGTGCTCTATTTCGGCATGGCGACGATCATCCCCGGCGTGCGCAAGTCGTGGGGCGAGTTGCGCAACGTCAGCCCGTGGCTGCTGCTGCTCGGTCTCGGACTTGAACTCGCCGCGTTGTACAGCTACTCGATGCTCACCCGCGCCGCGCTCGGCGAGGCCGGACACATCGTGTCATCGTTCCGCCTGTTCCGTATCCAGATGAGCACCAAGGCACTGTCCAGCGTGGTGCCGGGCGGCAGCGCGGCCGGATCTGCCCTCGGGTACCGGCTGATGACACTCAGCGGTATCCCCGGGCCCGACGCCGGCTTCGCGCTGGCCACCGCCGGCCTCGGTTCGGCAGTGGTGCTCAATCTGGTTTTCTGGGCAGGGCTACTCGTTTCGATCCCGATCCGCGGGGTGAACCCCGGCTATGCCACCGCGGCAGTGGCCGGCATCGTGCTGATGGTGATTGCCGGCGCGTTGGTCGTCGGCCTGCTGGAGGGCCAGCGCACCGCCGAGCGGATCATTCGCTGGATCGCCCGGCGGGCCAAGCTCAGCGAGGAGCGTGCCTCGGCAGGAGTGCGCCAAGTGGCGGGTCGTCTGGAAGACCTTGTCGCCGACCGAGGCTTGTTGGCCCGCGTGGCGGGTTGGGCGGCGGCCAACTGGCTGCTCGACATCGCCGCGCTGTGGGTGTTCCTGCGCGCCTACGGCGAGTCGACCGACATCGACGCGCTCATCGTCGCCTTCGGCCTGGTCAACGTGCTGGCCGTCATCCCGATCACCCCCGGAGGGCTGGGCATCATCGACGGCGGCCTGCCGCTGGCGCTCACCGGGTTTGGCCTCACCAAGGCCACTGCCGTGCTCGGCACGGCCACCTACCGGCTGGCGCAGTACTTCTTCCCGATCGTGCTCGGCGGCATCCTCTACGGCAGCCTGCGCATGGGGCCGTGGAGCATCAAGCGACGCGCCGAACTGAAACGGCTGCGCGAACTCGCCGGCGACGCGGTGGAGAACCGCGAGAACGTGCTCGACTTCGCCGCCCGGTTTGCCCGCCGCCGCCCTCTCGGCCCCGCGGATGGCACGCTGGCCCCAACTACCACCGATCCGGGCACGGCCGATCCGGGCAGGGCCGATCCGGGCACGGCTGATCCGGGCACGGCCGATCCGCACTCTGGCGCCGGGATCTGACACCTCCGCGCCATCACGACAGTTGCCTGGAAGCGTTGGGCGTCGGTGGCGATCGCGCGCGAGACCTCAGGTGGCGATGATCGCGTCCGCCACCAGGTGTCCGCGTAGCGGGTAGCTGGCGGTGGTGAGGTGGATCAGGTCGCCGGCGAACACGCTGCCCGGGTCGGCCAGCGCGTCGGCCCATGCCGCGAAGCCGATCACGATCGTGCCCGCGGCGGCGAGGCGGTTGTTCCACTCGTTCTCGTAGGTGGTGTACGGCTCGCCGCGGCGGGTACGCACGTCGACCCAGTACATCGGCACCACGGTGGGGCCCACCGCGTTGCGCCCGTACGCAATGGTGGTGGAGAACGTCGCCAGCGTGGCCGGATAGGGGCGCACATCGTTGGTGCCGAGGGCCAGCACCCAGCGCACAACGGGCAGCGCCCACGCCGGGTCGCTGGTCTTGATGCGGGTGATCGTGTCGACTCCCGAGACGAGGGTCGCCGTACCCACCACCACTCTGCGGCTCACGGCGGCGTCGATGCACACCGGGCCGAAGCCGGCATCGACCAGATCGCGCATGGTGGTGTTCACCGAGCCGTGGGTGAGCGAATCGCCGACCACCACCACCGGCCCGCGCACTCCCGACAGCGGATAGAGCGCAGTCTTCCAGTTGATGCTGACGACGCCGATCGACCAGCGTTGCGCCGGGTCGATGGAAGCTGCCACGGGAGCCACCGATCCGAGCAGGCACCCGCCGTGCGTCGCCGGGCCGGGCATCGGTTCGACCTGCACCATCGACCCACGCTCGGCCACGACGGTTGCGTCGGCACCGTCGCCGATCGCGCCAGGTCCGGCGGCGGAAGCGACGGCGAGCGCGAGCGCGCCGCTGCCGGCCGAAAGGATGGTGACGGCCAACAGCGCCAGCGCGCGACGGGAGGGGTGAGCAGCGGCCATGAGTCGCGACGATCCTACGGCCGCATGCGCTCGCGCCCGGGTCACCCGGCAAGCATGCTGCGGGCCCGGTCAGTCGGGCGCGGTGAGAAAGTCGAGGACGAGGTCGCCGACCCGGTCGGGCTGCTCGAGGTGCAGGAAGTGACCGGCACCATCGAGTATCTCCGTGCGTACGTTGCCCGAGGCCCCGGCGGCCATCAGTTCGGCCACTTCCACCCCGATGCAACCGTCGTCGCGTCCGTGCAGGTACAGCGTCGGTTGGGTGGGCATCGCCATCGTCGCGGCCTGCGCGGCTGCGAGTGCGGTGTCACGTCGGCCCTCGCCGATCGTCGCCCGGTAGTAGCCGATGGCCGCCGCCAGGTTGCGCGGGTCGCGCAGCGCATCCTTCACCTCGGGCAGGTCGTCGGCCGCGTCGTAGCCCGGCGACCAGTCGGCCCACAGCATGTCGAGGAAGGCCAGGTCGTCGGCGGCGACCGCCATCTCGGCCAGCGGCGATTGGAAGAAGAACA
>CAUJEE010000203.1 GCA_963169215.1 Actinomycetota bacterium | reverse complement strand
ACCGACGCCACCACCCCCAAGGACGAGGTGGTGGGTGGTGTCAACAACGGCTGGGCAGTGGCGATGACGTTGCTCGGCTATGAGCGGGGCGAGGCCGCGGCCACCGGGCCGATCCGCTACCAGGCCGAGATCGACCGCCTGTTGTTGTTGGCCAAGGAGTGCGGTGTGGCCGATCAGCCAGTGATCCGCCAGCGCCTCGCACAGTGTTACGCGATGGTTCAGATCATGCGCTGGAGCGGCATGCGCGTGCTCACCCAGTTCCTCCATGGTCATCATCCGGGGCCTGACGGTGCGATCTCCAAGCTGTACTGGAGCGAGTACCACAAGGTTTCGACCGAGCTGGCTCTCGACATTCTCGGCGCGGCTGCCCTCACCCCCGATGGGCGCAGGCCCTCCAGCGCGTTCGGTGCCGACGACGCCGGGGCACCCAACTCGAGCTGGAGCTGGGTGGGCACGTTCCTCAACGCGCGGGCAGGCACGATCTACGCCGGGTCGAGCCAGATCCAGCGCAACATCATCGGCGAGATGGTGCTCGGCCTGCCCAAGGAACCGAAGTAGGGCTCGTCGGGCTCTCTCGCTCGGTCGTCGGGCCTCGCTCGCTCGCTGCGCTCGCTCTCTCCGTTAGCCCGAATTGATTGGGGCTGGCTGCGGCCGCACTCAGTCGCTGTGCGCCTCACGGGGGCCGCTGGCTGCGGCGGGTAGCATCGGGATTGTGCGGTTGCTGGTTGCTGCGGGGTGGGCGGTGCTGCGACGGCCCTGGCTGTGGGGGGTGGCGCTGCGGCAGTGGAGGCGCACCACACCCCCTCGATGGTGGCGGCACCGCCCGTTCCTACCGGTGCCCGCCGCCGATTTCCTCACCTTTCGGCTGGTGACGCAATACGGCGACGCGAATCACCGCGCGACCGCCAAAGATGTGCTGAACTACCTCGCATGGTGCCGGCAGCACGACCGGGCGGCCTGACCGCCGAGCCGTTCTGGATACGTGGCCGCGCGCCGGAAATCAGCCCGAACACCCCCGTGCGGGTTCGGTAGGTTCCCGGCCATGCGGAGCGCTCTGGTGTTGAATGCGACCTACGAGCCGCTCTCTGTGGTACCGGCCCGTCGCGCGGCGTGCCTGGTGTTGGCCGACAAGGCCGATCTCGTCGCCGACGACGGCCACCAGCTGCACTCGGCACGGTTGGTGCTGCCCAGCCCGTCGGTGGTACGGCTGCGTTACGTGGTGCGGGTGCCGTTCGTGCGCCGCACGGCGATGTCGCGTCGGGCGCTGTTCACCCGCGACGACTACCGCTGCCAGTACTGCGGCAGCCATGCCGACTCGCTCGACCACGTCGTGCCGCGCTCGCGTGGTGGCCAGCACACGTGGGAGAACGTTGCTGCCGCCTGTCGGCCGTGCAACCTGCGCAAGCGCGACCGCACACCGGCCGAGGCAGGGATGAGGCTCGCCCGGCCGCCGCGGGCGCCCAAGGACCACTCGTGGATCACCGTTGCCGTGCAAGAGGTGCCCGACCAGTGGAAGCCTTACCTGGCCTGGGCCAGTTGACCTGCTGACCACCGAACAACGCGAACCCACGTCGAGCAGTGGCCGTTACCGACTGGCCGCTGGTGAATAGCCTGGCGCGGTGTCGGCCTGGCAGCTCACCTCAGCTCGCGGTGAGGCGCGGGTCTTCCACGCCGCCGACCCAGCTGTCGATCCGTGTGGGCTTGTGCTGCGCGCGGCCGTGGTGCACTCGGTCGATCGTCGCACGCTGGTACTCGGTTCGTCACAGCGGGTGGGAGTAGTCGACTCGGCTGTCGCCGGCGCTCTCGACGTCGAGGTCGTGCACCGCCGCTCCGGCGGTGGTGCGGTGCTGTTGGTGCCCGACGAGTTCTTGTGGCTCGACGTGGTGGTGCCGGCCGGCGACCCGCTGTGGAGCGACGACGTCGGCGAGGCAATGGTGTGGGTGGGGCAATGGTGGTGTCGCGCCCTGGCCAGGGTGGGGATCGCCGGGCAGGTGCACCGCGGGCCGCTGGTGGCGTCGCCGTGGTCGCCGCAGGTGTGCTGGGCAGGCGTCGGCGCGGGGGAAGTGGTCGCGGCCGATGGGGCCAAGTTGGTGGGTGTCAGCCAACGCCGAACGCGCACCTACGCCCGCTTGCAGACGATGTGTCACCTGCGCTGGCGGCCGGAGTGGGTCAGTGCCTTGGTGGCTGCGCCGCGGCCGTTGGCGGGCGAGTTGAGCGGGGTAGCGGCAGTGGCGCAATGCACCGCGGGCGACTTGCAGGCGGCGCTGGCCGCAACCGCTCCGAACTAGTCGCGGCGAGTTGGCCGGCGGGCGACCTGACCGTCGTCGAGGGCTCGACGGCGCGCGCTTGACGTGGGCGTGGTGGTGATCGGTGGAATGCGGTGGGGGACGGGTGGGGAATAGAGGGGTGAAATGGTTGACATTGGGGAGAAATGGGGATTAACTGGGTCGAAGTGGGGATCCCGGGCGCGCCGGCGGGATTCCGTCGAGGCAGGCGCCCAACCCAGTGGAAGGAGCGGACGATGTTCGTCGGTGCGTTCGAGCGCACAATCGACGACAAGGGTCGGCTGGCGCTGCCAGCCAGCTTCCGCGACCGCCTGGGTGGTCACTGCTACCTGGTGAAGGGCCTCGACAAGTGCGTGTCGGTGATCCCCGCCGACGTGTTCGAACGCGAGGCCGACCGCATCGAAGCGCAGGAGGCGGCGGGCGAGATCACGCGCAACGAGTCGCGTGCCTGGTTCGCGTCCGCCACCGAGGTGAACCTCGACAAGCAGGGTCGGATGGTGATCGAGGAGCACCTACGCAGCTACGCCGGGCTGGTGCCGAGCAGCACGGCCACCGTTGCCGGCCATCGCACGCGTCTCGAGATCTGGTCGCCCGAGCGCTTCGCCCGGATCGACGAGGCAGGAACCGACCTGCTCGCAGGAGACGAGGCCTAGGTCGCGTCACCCATCAGCCCCATCTACCCACACACCCACCCACGACGAAGAGGAGGAAGAGGCCACCGCACAGTACAGCGGCACACCACCAGCCCAACCGAAGCCCCATCCGCCCCACCCGATCGGCCGACCGCCTGCGGTCCTCCGGCCCGCAAGAAGGCCAGCCCCCACTCCGCCCGCTGCCGTTCTCGTCATCCGGGGAGACATCCCGGAGACACCAGCGAGCCGGGGGACCGCAGACGGCCGGCCGATCACGACAGGACGACGATGAGCACCGAATTCAGCCACCAACCGGTCATGGTCGACGAAATCGTCGAACTGTTCGGCACAGTGCCACCGGGTTTCGTGCTCGACGCGACGCTTGGGGGAGGAGGCCACTCAGAAGCTCTGCTGACGAGGTGGCCGCACATCGGGATCCTCGGCATCGACCGCGACTCTTCCGCTCTCGCAGCAGCGCAGCAGCGGCTGGCACGGTTCGGTGAGCGGCTGAAGGTGTACCACTGCCGGTTCGATTGCCTCGCAACAGCCATGGAAGCACTCTCCATCGAGTCCCTGTCAGGTGCCCTCTTCGATCTCGGGGTCAGTTCGCCGCAACTCGACCGCGCCGAGCGTGGTTTCAGCTACCGCCACGACGCGGCGCTCGACATGCGCATGGATCAGGACCAGCTGTGGTCGGCCAAGGACGTGGTGAACGGCTACGCACTCGACCGGCTGGCCGAGGTGATCGCCGCCTACGGCGACGAGCGCTATGCCAAGCGCATCGCCAAGGCCATCGTCGCCGCCCGCCCGATCGACTCGACCGGCGAACTGGCCGAGGTGGTGACGGCCGCGATCCCGGCAGCCGCCCGACGGACCGGCGGCCACCCGGCGCGGCGCACGTTCCAGGCGATCCGCATCGAGGTGAACGGTGAGCTGGAGATGCTGCCTGATGCGTTGGCCGCAGCCATCGCCCGCACCGAACCCGGCGGGCGCATCGCCGTGCTCTCGTACCACTCGGGTGAGGATCGGCTGGTGAAGCAGGCGATGCTCTCCGCATCGACCGGTGACTGCCCGTGCCCGCCCGACCTCCCGTGCGTGTGCGATGCGGTGCAGACCGTGCGGGTGGTGCGCGCTCCCCGCAAGCCCTCGGTGGGCGAGCAGCAGCGCAATCGTCGCGCCGCGAGCGCGCGCCTGCGTGTCGTCGAGCGCATCGCCGACACGCCCACCCGCGGGAGGCGGTGATGGCACTCGCCACCCGCAGCGAACGGGCCAACGCAGTTCGCGCCCGGGTCAGCACGACGCGGCCGGCTGCCCGCCGGGGCACGGCCGCCGATGCGCGGGCGATGGTGAAGCGCACGGCTCCCGTCGCTCACCTCGCCCAGCCCAAGCTCACTCTGGTTCCCCGCCGCAAGCGCACTGCCCGCCTGATCGCGATGGCCAGTGCGGTGGTGTTCGGGCTGATGCTCGGGGCTGCTGCATTCCAGACGCAACTGGCCCGACGGCAGTTGGAGATCGACACCCTCGACCGCGACATCGTTGCCGGACGCGACCGTTACGCGGTGCTGCGCCGTGAGCGCGCCGTGTTGCGGTCGCCCGGCCGGTTGTCGGTCGAGGCGACGGCGCTGGGCATGGAACCG
>CAUJEE010000202.1 GCA_963169215.1 Actinomycetota bacterium | reverse complement strand
CAGGCCGATGGCCTTCGCCATCGCCTCGTCCTTCTTGGGTACGAACAGCATCAGCACCACGCCTGCCAGCGGCAGGAAGGTGCCCAGGCTCAGGAGCCACGACTGATCAGTGTTCATTGGTCTGTCCTTCTAGCTGTTGACGAGAACTAGTACGAGCGCTCCGACTGCTGCGGCACCGAACAGCAACGCTCCGTACAGGTTGACCTTGCCGGATTGCACCGGCTGCAGCGCCCCGCCCGCTTGCGTGGCGGTGGTGCCGCTGCCGTTCACCACACCGTCGACCAGAGCCTGGTCGACGTACTTGTAGACGAGTTCGCCCGTCGCCCGACCGCCGCGCCCGACACCGTTGACGATGCCGTCGAGCACGTGCTGGTTGGTCCAGTAGGCGGCTCTGCTGATCGGGTAGGCGATCGCTCTGACGATGACATTCTCGTAGAGGGCGTCGAGATAGTACTTGTTCACCAGGAAGCGGTGCCCGGCGCCGAGCACCTTGTTGCGCTCGGTGAGGCCCTTCAGCGCCGACGGACCGGGACCGAACACCGCCTTGCTCACCAGCAGGCTGACGACGAATCCGGCCAGCACCAGCAGGATGCTGGGTGCCGCGTTGGCCCACTCGAACTCGGGCGCCTCGGGCAACTCGACGCCGATAGAGGAGTGCATCCAATCGTGGAACTTGTGGATCTTGAACGGCGCGGCATTGAGGTAGCCGGACAGGATGGCCAGCGTGCCGAGGATGATCAGCGGCAGGGTGAGCTGCCACGACGAGTCGTCCTTGGCGAACGGCAACGGCCGCCCGTGCACCAGCGGGGCGTGGTGGTCGTCGTGCCCATGACTGTGGGTCGCACCGGCGTCGTGGTGCTCTTCTTCGAAGGCCATTGCATGACTGTGATCTACGGAGTTGGCATCGTGCGCCGGCTCGTGGCTGTGGTCTTCGTGGTGGCCGACGAAGTGGGCGGCGCCACCGCGTGGCGTGCCGAAGAAGGTGAGGTACGTCGCCCTGGTCATGTAGGCGGTGGTCATGAACGCACCGATCAGACCGATGACGTAGAACGTGGTGTAGTGGTTGCCGTGGGCCGAGTCGATGATCTCGTCCTTGGAGAAGAAGCCGCTGAAGAAGGGCACACCGCACAATGCCGCGGTGCTCACCATCCAGGTCACGAAGGTGACCGGCATCTTCTTGCGCAGCCCACCCATGTCCTTCTTCATGTCGAAGCTGTGATGGCTGCCAGTGTGCGCCACCGAACCGGCGCACAGGAACAGGCAGCACTTGAAGAACGCGTGGGTGAAGATATGGAATACCGCCGGCACCCAGGCGCCCACACCAAGACCCATCATCATGTAGCCGAGCTGGCTGACGGTGGAATAGGCGAGCACCTTCTTGATGTCGTTCTGCACGAACGCCAGTCCGGCGGCGATGAGCACGGTGATGCCACCGATGACAGCGATCAGGTTGAAATGGTTGTCGAGCACAGTGATGTCGAGCCCCACCTGGAACACCGGATAGAGCCGAGCCACCAGGAACACCCCGGCCACCACCATCGTGCTCGAGTGCAGCAGCGACGACACCGGCGTCGGGCCGGCCATGGCATCGGGCAGCCAGGTGTGCAGTGGGAACTGACCGCTCTTGCCGATACAGGCGATGAACAGGGCGACGGCGGTGAAGGTGAGCAGGCTCTTGCTCTCGAAGTCGCCGGCCGCGGCGGCCTCGTTGATGCCCGGGATCTCGAGCGTGCCGAACATGGCCAGTAGGGCGCCAGTACCGACCAGCAGTCCCATGTCGCCGACGCGCACGGTGAAGAACGCCTTCAGCGCCGCCTTCGCGTTGGGCAGCTCCTCCCACCAGTGGCCGATGAGGAGGAACGAGCAGAGGCCCATGATCTCCCAGCCGAGGATCAGCTGCACCATGTTCGGCGCCAGCACCATCGTGAGCATGCCGGAGGAGAACAGCGTGAGGGCGGCGAAGAAGTGCGTGTAGCGACGATCGCCGCGCACGTACTCGGTCGAGTAGAGCTGCACGAGGGTGGAGATGAACGCCACCAGGAACAGCATCACGACGGCGAGACCGTCGATGTGCGAGCCGATCGAAGCGTGGAAGCCGCCGACGGAGAACCACTCGGTGGTGTTGCTCACTGCTTCGACGTGCTCCGAGCTGCCCACCAAGTCGATCCACTGGTAGCCGGCCCCGCCAGCGATCACCAGCGCAGCCAACATCGAGGCCAACCCGATCTCGCTGCCACCCTTGGGTAGGCGCTTGCCGAAGAAGATGATCAGGAAGAACGCGATCGCGGGGATCAGTGGCACCAGCCAGGCGTGCTCGAGGAACCAGCCGGCTGCCTGCGCCGCATGCTCGGTTGCTGCGGGTTCGGTCTCGGATGCGAGCAGCATTCGTCAGCCCTTCATTTCCGACAGGTCGTCGAGTGCGATCGTCTTGCGGTTGCGGAAGATCAACAGCACCATCGCCAAGCCGACGCCAACCTCCGCAGCCGCGACGGCGATGACGTAGAGGGCGAAGACGTTGCCGTCATTGCCACCGTGCAACCGGTCGAAGGCGAGCAGGTTGATGTTCACCGAGTTGAGGATCAACTCGATGCTCATCAGCACGAGCACCGCGTTCTTGCGCACGATCACGCCGTAGACACCGATGCAGAACAGCACCGCACCGAGGAGGAGGAAGTTGTTCACCAACATGAGAAGTTGACCCTCAATCCTTCCGGGCCAGGACGATTGAGCCGATTGCGGCGGCGAGCAGTACGAACGAGAGGCCCCAGAAGGGCACGGCGTAGGCAGAGAAGATCAGGTCACTGATCGCGCTCGTGCGCCCGGCAACAGGCTCGCTGCCGCTGGCGCCGATCTTGTCGTCCTCGAAGCCGGCTACCAGCACGTACACCAGCACACCAAGCAACAGCAGGGCGATCGGGAGTGCGTAGGCCCAGGCCTTGGCGTTGTCGAGGTCGGAGTCGGAGCCCAGCTTGGCGCGGGTGAGCATCACACCGAACAGGAACAGCACCATCACCGCGCCGATGTACACCAGCACCTGGGTGACGGCCACGAACTCGGCGGCCAACAACAGGTATTGCGCTGCCGCCCCGGCCATCACCATCACCAGTGCCAGAGCGGCGTGCACCACGTTCTTGGAGGTCACCACGCGTACAGCGGCAATCACCATCACCGCCGCGATGATGCCGAACCCGATGTTCTGGGCGATCTCGATGTCGGGCTGGACGTCGGCAGCGAGCACCATCACTTGCCCTTCTTCTTCTCGGCGCCGGCCTCCAGCGCGGGAGCCTCGGGAACGGTCTCCATCCACTCACCGAGGCGGCTCATGTCGTGCAACAGGTCGGCGATCCGCGGCTCGCTGAACTCGTACTCCGGGCTCCAGAAGATGGCCTCGAAAGGACACACCTCCACGCAGATGCCGCAGTACATGCACAGCGCGTAGTCGATGTCGAAACGGTCGAGCTTGTTCACCTTGCGCGGCGCGCCTCCCGCGCGACGAGGCGGGGCAAGCTCCTTGTGACCCTCGATGTAGATGCACCAGTCGGGGCAACTGCGCACGCACAACATGCAGACGGTGCAGTTCTCCTCGCGCAGACCGATCACACCGCGGGCGCGGATAGGCGGCGTTTCCTTCTCGTGCGGATACTGCACGGTGACGGCGCCGCCGCCGAGCTTCTTCGGCTTCAGCGTCTCGGCCAACGTGCGGGCGGTGACCGCCAACCCCTTCAGCAGCCCCGGAATCTGTGGCTTGCGAACCCTGCCCATCACCACACCACCTTGTCAATGGTCGGGACTGGCCGCCGCTCGCTGCGCTCGCTTTGGCCGTTCCCTCCGTGCGGCTCGACGCTGGCGCTTCCCTCGCCGCGGCACGTGTTGAGCCGGTGCATCACCACACCACCTTGCACACGGCCGTGACCATGATGTTGGCCAGCGACAGGGGGATGAGCACCTTCCACGCGAAGCGCTGCAGTTGGTCCTCACGGAAGCGTGGGTAGGTGAAGCGAACCCACATGATGATCCCCGCCAGGACGGTCATCTTGGCCAGCATCAGCAGCGGGCCGGCAACGTTCATCCAGTCGTCGACCGAGTCGATCGTCGTCCAGTCGAACCAGGCGAAGGGAACACCCCAGCCGCCGAGGAACAGCACGCTGGCGATCAGCGCGAACACGCCTGCGGTGGCGAACTCGGCGATGAAGAAGATGAGGAAGCGGAAGCCGGAGTACTCGGTCATGTAGCCCGACACAAGCTCACTCTCGGCCACAGGCATGTCGAACGGCGCCTGCGTCAGTTCGGCCTGCACCGCGATCATGAAGATCAAGAAGCCGACGAACTGGGTGAGGATGTAGGGGTAGCCGATGCCGTCCCAGCCGAAGATCGAGTCGGTGTTCTGCTTGAACACGATCGCCTGCAGATTCATCGTGCCCGCCTGGATCACCACTCCGAGCACCGACAGCACCATCGGCAATTCGTAGGCGATCAGCTGGCCGGCAGCGCGCAGACCGCCGAGCAGCGAGTACTTATTTGCACTCGACCAGCCGGCGAGCAGGATCCCGAGCGTGCTGATGCTGCTGACCGCCAGCATGTAGAACACGCCGGCGTCGAACTGGGTGAAGTAGGCGTCGGGGCCGAAGGGCACCACCGCCACCAGCACAAACGTGCTGACCAGCACGATCAGGGGCGCGGCACGGAACACACGCCGATCGGCCTTGGCCGGCGTGATGTCCTCCTTCTGCATCCACTTGCCCACCTCGGCCGCGAGTTGCAGCGAGCCGTACGGCCCCGCCTCCATCGGCCCCAGGCGGCTCTGCATGAAGCTCATCATCTTGAACAAGAAGAGGTAGACGATCGTGCCCGCGGGCACCAACACGGCCAGCGCGCCGGCGAGGACACGGATCAACGATTGTCCCCAGTAAGGGATCTCAACAGCGAGCATGCCCATCACCTATCGATGTCCCCGAGAATGAAGTACAGCGAAGCGAGGATCGAGATCACGTCGGGCACGTACACCCCGCGCAACACCCACGGCACGACCGAGATGTTGTTGAAGCTGGCCGAGCGGATCTTCACCCGGAAAGGCCCGAGGTCGCCCTTGCTCACCACGTAGTAGCCCATCTCGCCGAGCGGGTTCTCGGTACTCACCCATGCTTCGCCCTCGGGCACCTTGATGATGCGCGGCACCTTGGCCATGATCGGCCCGGCGGGCAGCGTGTCGAGCAACTGGTCGACGATCTTGGTGGCCTCGCGGGTCTCCTGCAGGCGCACCCAGCACCGTGCCCAGCTGTCGCCGTCGGGGTGGGTCCACACCTTCCAGTCGACCTTGTCGTAGGCCAGCGGCAGCACTTGGTCGCGGCGCAGGTCGAAGTCGACACCGCTGGCCCGCAGATTGGCACCACTGAGGCCGTACTGCTTGGCCACGTCGGCGGGGATCACCCCGATGCCGCGCAAGCGGGCCTGGAAGATTTCGTTGCCGAACAGCAGGTCTTCGATCTCGTCGCAGAACGCGCGCAGACGCTTCATCACCTGCTTGCACTCGGTGATGAAACCTGCCGGTAGGTCGTCGAGCAGGCCGCCGATGCGGTCGAAGTTGGGGTGGAAGCGCCCACCGGTGACGCTCTCGATCAGGTTCAGCACATACTCGCGGTCGCGGAACGCGTAGAACACGGGTGTGACCGCGCCGAGCTGCACGCCGAGGTCGCCGAGGAACAGCGACACGTTGGCGATGCGGCTGAGCTCGAACAGGATCGTGCGGATGTGCTGCGTGCGAGGGGGTGCCTCGATCTCCATCAGCTTCTCGGCGGCGAGGATGAAGGGAACCTCGTTGGCGAAACTGCCCAGCCAGTCGATGCGGTTCACCAGGGTGGTGATCTGTGGGAAGGTGCGCACCTCGGTGAGCTTCTCGTAACCGCGATGCATGTACCCGGCGCTGGGCTCGGCCCACACCACCTGCTCGCCGTCGAGGCGCACGATGATGCGCAGCGTGCCGTGCGTGGCCGGGTGCTGCGGGCCGATGTTGAGGGTCATCCCCTCGGTCTCCAACTCGACGTTGAGGCGCGCATCGGCCGCTTGGGCAGCGATGTAGCTCAGCTTCTGACGCTCGGCGAGATCAGTCATCGGTCGTCACTCACCACCCTCGTCCGAGTCGTCACCGGGGAGTGGCTCGACGTCGGCGATCCCGGGCCAGGGCTTGATCATCCGCGCCAGCAGAGGGAAGTCCTTGCGCAGCGGGTGACCCTCGAAGCCGGACGGCAGGTACATGTTGCGCAGGTCGGGATGCCCGTTGAAGCCGATGCCGAACATCTCGTGGGTCTCGCGCTCGTGCCAGTTGGCCCCGGCGTAGACACCGACCCACGAATCGACCGCCGGCGAGTCGTCCGCCACGTCGGCCTTGACCGTCACCCCGAAGTGCTTGGTGAGGTTGACGACGCGGGCGAACACCTGCATCCGGGTGTCGCCGCCGGCATAGCCCTGGCGGATCTCGGTGCTGCGCTCGGGCGGCGGCTGGGTGGGGTCGTCCTCGCCGCGCCCGTAGGGACTGGGCAGCCAGTCGATCGCGGAGAGGAAGCAGAAGAAGTCGCAGCCGACCTTGTCGCGCAGCACGCGGCCGGCACGTTGCCAGGCCCCGGCGCTGACGCGCACCCACAGATCGTCGTTGGGCTTGAGCAGATGGTCGAGCAGGTCGGCACCCAACTCGTCGCGCAGCGTGGCCACCACGCCCTCGCGCAGCGCGTCGCCGGGCAGGGCAGCAGCCGGAGTGGTTGTCGTCGAAATGCTGTCGTCACTCAACGGAATCACCACCGACGACGATCGGCTTGCGCACGATCGGCTTGTAGCCCTCGCCGCGCCAGCGTGCAGCCATGTCTTCGTTCTTGATCCGCTGCTGCAGCAGGACGACACCCTCCAACAGAGCCTCCGGGCGAGGCGGGCAGCCGGGCACGTAAACGTCGACGGGGATGATCTGGTCGACTCCCTTGGTGACCGAGTAGCTGTCCCAGTAGGGGCC
>CAUJEE010000201.1 GCA_963169215.1 Actinomycetota bacterium | reverse complement strand
ACCAACTCGAGGGCGCTGCCGCGGCGGCGGGCGCGCACCACCACTGCTCCGCCATCACCCTCCACCACTCGGTAATGCAACTGCTCCCAGCCGAAGCGCCAGCGGTCGAAGTCCTCGGTGCTGTTCGTCGCCAGCGAACGGATCGGTGGGGCCGTATCGCCACGCCACCCTGATCGTCCGGCTGCCCACTCGCCGAAGGGCACGCCAACAGGGAGCGGCTGCGACCAGTGCTCGGCGGCCACCCGCGAGCGGGCCATTCGCACAACACCACCGACGCCGACCGGCCGTACCGCCACCGGCAGCCGCCCCACCTGCCGCCAGCCCATCTTCAGATACCCGGGCAGGCTCTGGCTGTTGGGGGTGTTGAACACGAAGTGCACACCATCGGCGCGCATCTCGTCGAGGCCGTGCAGGGTGAGCGCGGTGAACAGGCCCTGGCCCTGGTGGTCGGGGTCGGTGGCCGTGTCGACCGCGCGCACGGCGCGCAGCACTTCCCCACCACGCACGAACTCCCAGCGCATGAACACTCGCACACCCACCACCCGGTCGCCGGCAACCGCCACCCAGGTCGGTGACGCACCGAAGGCGTTGAGGTCGTGCTTCCAGTGGTAGAGGTCGGCGAAGCGCGGGTCGTCGGGGCGGTTCATCGAGCGCTGCAGCAGCGCGAGGATGGCGGCGCGATCATCGGCGGTGGCCGGGCGGATGTCGACGCCGGTGGGGCGCGGGCGGTTCACGTGAACCGCCTCGTGCTCGCCGGGCGACCCCTCCGGCTCGTGCGGCACTGCCATCTCGCCCGACACATACGCTCGCTCGATCTCGCGCTGGGCGCGGGCGGCGTCGAACTCGCCGCAACGGGCGGCGGCAGCGGCCGCCAGCCGTGACCGCAACGCGTTGTCGTCGGCCACTCTCGCCCACCCGTCGGCCAGGGCCCGCGGGTCGCTGGGGGGCACCAAGACCGCATCCACTCCGTCGCGCATCGTCTCGGCCACGCCTCCCACCGCGGTGGCCACCACCGGCAGGCCGAGGGCCAACGCCTCCATCAACGCCACCGGCAGGCCCTCCCACTGCGAGGCGAGGGTGAACACGTCGCACGCGGCCATCACCCGCGCACCATCGGGGCGGAAGCCGGTGAAGGTGAGCACATCGCCCAGGCCCAGTTCGTCGGCCAGCGCGCGGGTCTGCTGCTCCTGCGGGCCCTGCCCGACGAGCAGCCAACGCCACGGCCGACCGTCATCCACCGCCAGGCGCGCCGCGCGCAGCAGGTTGGGATAGTCCTTCTGCTCGCGAAAGTTGGCCACCGTGCCGATCACGAACGCATCGGTGGGTAGGCCGTGCTCGGCGCGCACCACGTCGCGCTCGGCCGCCAGGGCCGCGGTGCCGGGCACATCGATGCCGTGCACCAAGGTGACCGCTCGCTTGCGGGCTTGCCCGCGCATCGAGGCGCGGGTCTGCTTCGACACGGCGAAGGTTGCGTCGTCCCAGCGGGAGGTGACCCGATTGAGCAACCGCGTGGGCGTCGCGAACGAGGTCCACGTGTTGTGCTCGGTGCTCACCACACGCGGCCGGCGACGCATGGCGCGCACCGCCAGGCGAACCACCGACGCAGGCAACGGCGAGTGCACGTGCACCACGTCGTACCCGCCGGCGCGCACCACGCGCGCCAACCGCCATGGCCAGCGCACATCGCGATCGCGAGCGCTGAGACAGTGGGTCACCACACCAGCAGCCTCCAGAGCGCCCGTGAGGTGGTCCTTGAAGGGCAGCACGTAGGCGCATTCGATACGGAAGTGCTCGCAGTCGTGCACCTTGGCCGCAGCCGCGAGCAAGTGCTCGGCGCCGCCCGGCCCGAGCCCCTTCACCACCCACAACACGCTCACGGGCACCGGCGCGTTCACGCTTTGCACGCTAACGCGGGGCGGAGCGGCACAGCACCGCCGACCCCAGCGCGGCCGCCGCGGCGCAGGCCACCGCGGCGAGCAGCGCGTCGGTGAGCGAATGGGCCAGCCCGCCCGTGCGCGCCATCACCGCTGCGGCAGCCACCCACACCGCGGCCACGATCACCAGACGCACACGGCTGCAGCGTGCGGCGACCACCGCAACCGCCGCGACCGCCACCACCGGCAGCACGGCAAACAGGCCACCCACCAACGCGCTGGGTCGCCCCACAGCACCGGACAGTGCGCCCCACAACACCAACGCCCCCGCAGCCACCACAGCGGGCACGGGCAGGCGACAGCGCAGCAGCATTTCGGCCACCGCTCCGCCCACCGTCACCACCGCTACCTCGCGCAACTGGTCGGTCTCGGGCACGCACAGGTACACCGCCCCCGCACAACCTGCCAGCAGCACCCACGCCGTGGCCAGCGGCAGGCGGGTGTGGGCGATGGGTGCCGCCCACCACACCCCCACCACCGCGGCCACCGCCGCCGGCACCGCCCAGGCCAGATCGCGACCGGCGAGCGACACGTCCCACACTGCGGTCACCAGCAGCGCGCCGCCCGCCGCGGCCAGCAGGCCCCGCACCCATCGCCAGCGCGGCCACACCGTGGCCAATGCCAACAGCACCAAGGCCGCGGCCCTCATCGGGTCACCGGGGCACCCGATCACCGCTCACCTGGTCACCGCCGCGCGGCCAACACCACGTCGACGATGGTTTGCACGTCGTCGCTGGTGAGCCGCCCCGAGCTGGGCAGGCTGACGCTGTTGGCGAAGTGCGCGGCCGACACCGCTCCACCCACCAACGGATGATCGGCGAACACCGGCTGCATGTGCATCGGCATGAACCCGGGGCGGGCCTCGATCGCCTCCGCGCGTAGTGCGGCGAGCACGTCGGCGGAGGTGGCACCGAACGCGTCGGGGTCGAGTTGCACGGTGGTCAGCCAGAAGTTCGGTTCGCAACCGTCTGGCACCGCCTGGAACTGCACCCCGGGCAGCTCGCCGAGACAGCGCCGGTAGTGGTCGTGCACCCGCCGCCGCTGGTCGATGCGGGCGGCGAGGGTGGCCATCTGGCCGCGACCGATGGCCGCGTTGATGTTGCCCATGCGGTAGTTGCGGCCGATGTCGTGGTGCTCGTAGTGCGGCACCGGCTGGCGCGCCTGGGTGGAGAGGTAGCGCACCCGCTGGGCCAGCACCTCGTCGTCGGTCACCACCGCCCCGCCGCCGCCGGTGGTGACGATCTTGTTGCCGTTGAACGAGTAGATGCCCACCCGGCCGAAACGGCCCGCGGCCATGCCATCGCGACGGGCGCCGACGGCCTCGGCCGCGTCCTCCACCAGCGGCACGTCGTACTCGGCGCAGATCGCGGCGATGCGCGTGTTGTCGGCCACCGAGCCGTAGAGGTCGACCGTCACCACCGCCGCCGGCAAGCGCCCCTCGGCAGCGCGCCGGGCCAACTCGTCGGCCAGCAGGTCAGGGTCGATCTGCCAGGTGAGCGGCTCGCTGTCGACGAAGCACGGGCGGGCACCGAGGTAGGCCGCAGCGAACGCGCTGGCGGCGAAGGTGACGTCGCTCATCAACACG
>CAUJEE010000200.1 GCA_963169215.1 Actinomycetota bacterium | reverse complement strand
AGTTCGCCCTCGTGTCGACAACCGCGCTCGACACATGCATGCATCGCCACGCGGATCGCCTCCAATTCGTCACTGATCGCGCCGTCGTCGCGGCGACAGCGCTCGTTGGCGCGCACCACGTCGCTGATCGACGACCCGAGGGTGCGGCACACGGCGAGCAGCTCGTCGGCCGAACGATAAGGGTGGGGGACCGCGGTCTGTCCCTCCAGCTCCGCCCCTAACGATTCCTCGTCCACCACGAACCCGCCCCCCACCGAGTAGTAGCGAGCGGTGTCGAGGCATGCGCCGTCGGATCCGTAGGCCTCGAACTGCATGCCGTTTGGGTGGCCGGGCAGTGTCTCCTCGGCGTGCAGCACGACGTCGTCGGGGGAGAAGGCGATGTCGTCGCCACCGAGCAGGGCGAGGCGACCTGTCGCCCGAATTCCGGCGAGCGTGGTCGCGATGGCATCGGGATCGACGGTGTGCGGCTCGGCCCCGGCCAGGCCCAACACCACGGCGTCGACGGTGCCGTGGCCCACACCGGTGGCGGCCAGCGATCCGTACAGGTGGCAGCGCACCAGCGCTATGTCGGCCAGTCCGCCGCCATCGTGGCAGCGTTCGAGGAAGCGGCGAGCGGCCCGCATCGGCCCGACGGTGTGCGAACTGGAGGGGCCGATACCGATACGGAACAGGTCGAACACGCTGATCGTCATGGTGCGCGGGAGCGTAGTGCCCGCTCGGCCGGCGCGGGTTCGGGATGCCACAATGGCCCGATGCCGATGCGTCAGGAGTGCAAGCACTTCGAGAGCCGCACCTACGCCAACGGCGAGGCGGTGCGCAAGTGCAACCTTGATCTCGCCCCCGAGGCCCCCTGGCGTTGCCCGGCCGACTGTCCGGCCTACGAACGGCGCACCGACATCGCGTGGACCTATGGGTCGATGGTGGCGCCGGCCAATGCCGACGAGCCGCCGGGACTCGACGACGGCACCGCCGCAGCGCTGCTCGACGAGGCCGAGGAGTTCTTGCGCGAGGTGGGTCCGCAGGTGCTGCACGACGTGCAACAAGAAGCCCGCTCGCGCTCCACCCATCCTGCCCGCGCCGGCCGGCCTTGGAAGCGCATTTTCCGCCGCCGACCCTGAGCTGGGCCTGCGGCCGCGCGTGCTGCGCCCGCAAACGTGACCAAACGAGGGGATTAGTACTACGGCGGTAGTAGTATTTCCTCTGTGCTCGCCGAGACGACGACGCCCCAGATGCCCACCGCCGACGAGGAGGTGTGGCGCTACAGCCGCATCGGTGAGCTTCAGCTTGCCGACTTCGCCCCGGCAGCAACCCACACCACCGTCGAGGGTGCCGAGTCGTTGCCCGCACCAGATGCGAGCATCGTCGACCATCTTGTCGCATCGATGACACGTCACGACCTGTTTGACGACCTGAGCGCCGAACACCACTCGACCATCGCCATCGTGGTGCCGCCGCATACCGTGCTCGCCGAGCCGATCGTCGTCACTCACCGCATCCCGACCGAGCTCGAGGGGGCGGCGCTGTACCCGCGATTGGTCGTGCACGCCGGCGCCGACAGCGAGTTCACCCTCGTCGAGCGCTTCGAGTCGCACCCCGAAGTGCGCGCGCTGATCGTCCCCCGACTTGTGCTGCACGCTGCTGCTGCGGCTCGTGTGTCGTACCTGGGTGTCAATCTGCTCGGCACCCGGGTGTGGCAACTCGGTCACCAGCAGGCCACCGCCGAACGCGACAGCACCACCCTGCTGGCCACTGTGGCACTCGGTGGCGACTACGCCCGTGTGCGCACCGACGTGCGTGTGGTGGGGCAGGGCGCCACCACCAAGCAGGTGGCGTTGTACTACGCCGACGGTGAGCAGATGCACGACTTTCGCACCCTGCAGGATCACATCGCCCCGCGTAGCACCAGCGACCTGCTGTTCAAAGGAGCGGTGCAGGACACCGCCAAGAGCGTCTACACCGGGCTGATCCGCATCGGCGAAGAGGCGCGGGGAACGGCGGCCTTCCAGACCAACCGCAACCTCACGCTCAGCGAGGGCGCTTGGGCGGAGAGCGTGCCCAACCTCGACATCCGCACCAACGACGTCAAGTGCAGCCACGCGAGCACGATCGGGCCGATCGACGACGAGCAGCGCTTCTATCTCGAAAGTCGTGGTATCCCGCCCGATGTGGCCGAGCGCCTGGTGGTTCTCGGCTTCTTCGACGACGTGCTGTCGCTGCTGCCGGTGGGCGCACTGCGCGACGACCTGCGTTCGCGGGTGGAGGCGAAGTTGACGCACAGGGAGAGTGGACGATGAGTGGCGTCGTGGTGTGTGCGCTCGACGATCTGCTGCCGGGCGCGGCCGCCCGCTTCGTGGTCGGCGACCGCGCCGTGGCGGTCATTCGCATCGGCGATGATGTGTACGCCATCGGCGACACATGCAGCCACGCCGAGGTGTCGCTCAGTGAGGGCGAGGTGTCGACCGACGATCGCTCGATCGAGTGCTGGAAGCACGGCAGCCGCTTCGATCTCACCACCGGTGTGCCCGACTGCCTGCCGGCCACTCAGCCGGTGCCGGTGTTCGTCGCCCACGTGGTCGACGGCCGAGTGGTCATCGACGTCGAGACGAGCGGAGGGGCGGCATGAGCACGCTCGAGATCAAAGGACTGGTGGCCTCGGTTGCGGGCAAGCAGATCCTCAACGGCATCGACCTCACCGTCAACTCCGGGGAAGTGCACGCGATCATGGGGCCCAACGGCGCGGGCAAGAGCACGCTGTCGGCGGTGATCATGGGCAAGCCCGGCTTCGAGGTGCTGGCCGGCGAGGTGTTGCTCGACGGGGTCGACCTGCTCGCCCTGCCGACGTGGCAGCGCGCCCAGGCCGGGGTGCATCTGGTGATGCAGTACCCCAGCGAGGTGCCCGGCGTGAGCCTCACCGACATGCTCGCCGAGGCCTATGCCGCCCGTGGACGCACTGCCGACGGGCTGGACGAGTCTGTGGCGGCCGAGGCGCAGCGCATCGGGTTCGCCGAGCGCCTGCTCGATCGCTCGTTGAACGTCGACCTGTCGGGCGGCGAGAAGAAGCGCAACGAGACGCTTCAGCTGGCTCTACTGCGGCCCAAGTTCGCGATCCTCGACGAACTCGACTCGGGCCTCGACATCGACGCCCTGCGCGATTGCGCCCGGCGAGTGGAGGATGCCACCAACGAAGGTCCCGTCGGCGAGGGCCTGGGAGTGGTCGCGATCACCCACTACAACCGCCTGCTCGAGGAGTTGCACCCCGACCGGGTGCACATCTTGGTGAAGGGTCGTCTTGTGGCGTCGGGCGGGCCGGAGCTGGCCGACCGCCTCGAGATCGACGGCTACGAGGCGTTCAGCACCGGCGAGCCGGAGCAGGATGCCGCGCCCAGCGCTGGGCGCAGCGCGCTCGACGACTTCCTCGCCATCTGAGCTGTCGCCAAGGGTGACGCCGCGCGGCAAGCCGTCGGCCACGGTGGGCACTCCAGCGCGGCC
>CAUJEE010000199.1 GCA_963169215.1 Actinomycetota bacterium | reverse complement strand
GCCTCCTCACCGATGATCGTCTGGTGCATCAGCACGTGGTTGAGCACGCTGCCGAGCGAGTAGCGCACGGTCGGGTCGGCCACGGCCATCATCACCGCCTCGGAGATGGCGATGCCCAGGCTGCCGGTGTGATCGGGGTTCTCGGCCAGCAACGCACGCCCGTACTCGGTGACCGGCGAGGGGCTGGAGTGCAGCGTGGCACCGTAGATCTCCATCATCGTGCGCCGACTGGGCTTGCTGCGGTACGAGGCGGCCACCTGCCAGATCTCGCACTGCAGCCCGTACTGCGCGCAGGCGAACGCCAGCGAGGTGCCCCACTGGCCGGCCCCGGTCTCGGTAGTGAGCTTGCGGATGCCCTCTCGCTGGTTGTAGTAGGCCTGCGGCACGGCGGTGTTCGGCTTGTGCGAGCCAGCCGGGCTGACGCCCTCGTACTTGTAATAGATGCGCGCCGGGGTGTCGAGCGCGCGCTCGAGGCGGTGCGCACGGAACAGCGGGCTGGGGCGCCACAGGCGGTAGATGTCGATCACTCCGCCAGGGATGTCGACGTAGCGCTCGCCGGTGACCTCTTGCTCGATCAGCGCCATCGGGAACAGCGGGGCGAAGTCGTCGGGGCCGGCGGGCTGGAGGGTGCCCGGGTGCAACGCGGGGGGAGGCGGCGCAGGCAGGTCGGGGACGACGTTGTACCACTGGGTGGGCATCTCGTCCTCGGTGAGCAGGATCTTGTTCGGCACCGGCTTGGTCATGTTCGCCACGGTAGTCGGCACCCTCCTTCGGCTCCGAAGGCGATCGCATGCCGAACACACTCGCCACCGACGGCTGCTGAAAGGTAGCCTTGACGACATGCCTTCCCCCGGCGAACACCACCCGGCCTTCGAGGAGTACTGCGAGTGCATCTTCGAGCTCGATGAAGACGATGTCACGGTCATCCAGGCGCGCATCGCCGAGCGTCTGCAGGTGAGTCGGCCGGCGGTCAGCGAGATGATCCGGCGGATGGAGACCGAGGGGTTGATCACCACCGGTGCGTCGATCGCGCTCACCGACAAGGGCCTCGTGCTCGCCCATCGCACGGTGCGCCGCCACCGCTTGGCCGAGCGGTTCCTCACCGACGTGCTCGGTCTGTCGTGGTCGGTCGCCCATCACGAGGCCGGCAAGTGGGAACACGTGATGAGCAGCGAGGTGGAAGAGGCGCTCGACCGGGTGCTCGGCAACCCCACTACCTGTCCGCACGGCAACCCGATCCCCGGTTCGCAGTACTCGCCACCCAACTCCAAGCCGCTCGCCGACATGCCCATCGGCGCGCCCTTCACCGTCTCGCGCATCACTGAAGAGCTGGAGTTCACCCCCGGCCTGCTCGACTTCTTGGAGGACGCGAATATCCTCCCCGGCCACAAGGGGATGGTCACCGCCGCGTCGCCCGACGGCACGCTCACGGTGGAGATCGAGGGGCGCCACGTGGGTGTCGGCTCGTTCGCCAGCGGCCGCATCCTGGTGATCGCGTGATCCACCGCGCCCGGTGGGTGCCGGCTGCGGCAGCCTTCCTCGGCGCGCTGCTGACCGGATGCAGCCCCACCACTTACGACGGCACGGCCACCACCGTCGAGGTGTCGGTCACTGCCACCACCCTGCCGCAGGGCACCGTCGCCGAACTGCTACCCCTCATGCAGGCCGAGGTCGCGGCCCTGGCCGACAAGGTGGCAGCCGGCAGCGGGGCCGGCGCGGCCGCCACCCGCATCGAGCAGTACTGGGCGGCGATGGCCGAGCAGATGGCCGCCGAACACGCACAACTGGTGGCCGACTTCGAGTTCGTGGTGCGCCTGTGCCGCGAGGCCGCCGACCGCAAGCGCCCGGCCGACGCCGACCGCGCGGCCAGCAACCTCGCCGCGCTGGCTGCGGCTGTCGCCGACTAGCGCCCACTAACGCCGACTAGGGCCGTTGGTTCAGACCATCGCCGCCGGCAGCGGCTGGGCGTGCACGATGGTGAGCCGCTTGGTGCTGCGGGTGAGCGCCACGTAGAGCGCGCGCAGACCCTGCTGCTCGCCGGCCACGATCGCGGCCGGTTCGACCACCACCACACCATCGAGCTCGAGGCCCTTCACCACGCTCACCGGCACCACGGTGATGCCCATCTCCAGGCCCGAGCGAGTGGCCTTGCCATGCTCGATGCCCGCCGCTTCGAGCGCGCCCGACACCATGTCGAACATCGCGTCGGGAACGACGATGGCGATGTTGCCGTCGCCGACGTCGCGGTCGAGCTCCTTGGTTGCCGAGACGACGGCATCCAACAGCTCCGACGACCGCACGCGCACGAACTCGGGGTGTTCGTCGCCGGCGCGAACGCTGGTGGGGGCGCGCAACCCGGGGGTGGCAGCGAGCATCACCTTGTTGGCCAACTCCATGATCTGTCCAGGGATGCGGTAGCCGACGCTGAGCCCGATCACTCGCGATGGCTTGTTCGTCGGCAGGTGGGCGAGCACTTGCTCCCAGCTGTCGGGGGCCAGCGCGCCGGTGGCCTGGGCGATGTCGCCCACCACAGTCATCGAGCCATTCAGCGAGCGGCGCGACACCATGCGCAGTTGCATCGGGGTGAGGTCTTGCACCTCGTCGACCACGATGTGGCCATAGGTGCGGATCTCGTCCTCGTCGGCCTTCGCTCCGTTCGCCTTCGAGGGGCGCACACCCAGGTAGCTGCGCGCCTCGTCGAGCAGGGCCACGTCGTGCTCGGTCCAGCGCACCTCGGCCACGTCGGCCTGACGTTCGCGATACAGCGACAGATACTCGTCGTCGGACAACACCCTCGCCGCGGCCAGCTTGAGCAGAGCCCTACTGCCGAACAGATCGTGCAACAGCTCGGCAGGGGTGAGCACCGGCCACATGCGCTCGAGCGCGGTGCGCACCTCGGGCAGCGCGCGCACTGCGTCGCGCACTTCGGTGACCGAGATCGCATCGTCGCGCCAGCTGGCGGCCATCGCCGCCCACACCTCGCCCTCCACCCACCGCCGGCCGGCGTTGTGCTTGCGGAATCGGCGCTGCGCGGTCTTGACGATGCGCGCCGACTCGTCGGCCCGCAGGCGCAGGTAGCCGGTACGGAAGGGCACCACCAGGTCGGCGCGCAACGGCCGCTCACGGTCGCTCACCGCCTTGTCGATCACCTGGCTCATGCGCAGGTCGCCCTTCACCCGCGCGGCGAGCGGCGCGTCGGCCCGATCGACGCCATATCGCGCCCACTTCACGTCGGGCACCAGATCGGCGAGTATGACCTGCTCGACCCCGGCCTCGCCGAGAGAGGGCAGCACACGTTCGATGTAGCGCAGGAAGACGCGGTTGGGGCCGATGACCAGCACCCCCTGGTCTTCCAGCGGGAAGCGGTAGGTGTAGAGCAGGTACGCGGCGCGGTGCAGTGCGACAACCGTCTTGCCGGTGCCGGGGCCACCCTGCACCACCAACACCCCGGCCTGCGGCGAGCGGATGATCTCGTCCTGCTCACCCTGGATGGTGGCGACGATGTCGCCCAGCTGGCCGGTGCGACCGCGCTCGATCGCGGCCAGCAGGGTGCTGTAACCACGGATGCCCTCCGGGCCGCGGGCGGGCACGGCGCTCTCGCCCCCGACCGCGCCTTCGACCGCGCCGTCGTGCTCGGCGCCGATGCCGAGATGGCTGCCACCGAACAGTTCGTCCTCCAGGCCGAGCAGCGTGCGCCCGTGCACGTGGAAGTGGCGGCGGCGCACCAGCCCGAGCGGATCGCGCCCGGTGGCGCGGTAGAACGGCTCGGCGATCGGTGCCCGCCAGTCGACCACCACCGGGTCGCTGTTCTCGTCGGCCACCGCCAAGCGCCCGATGTGGAAGCTCTCCGTACCGCCCGCGACGCCTGCGCTGCTGCTGTCGCCTGTGTCGTTGACGTCGGTGTCGACGGCACGATCGATGCGACCGAACACCAGCGCGGCGTTGCCCAGATCGAGCTGGGTGATGCGGTTGAACACAGCCTCGTCGAACACATCGCGCTCGTAACGCGCCTGGAAGGTGCCGCCGAGCGTGCCTTCGTGCAATCCTCGCATCTTCCATGCGTCGGCGCGGGTGCGCTCGAGGCAGGCATAGGCGAAATCGATGAACTCCTGCTCGGCGGCGATGTCGGGGTGGTGCTGAGTCATGAGGGTTGCGCCCCGTCCGGCGGCAGGCAGCACGGTGGGCCCACCACGAGATGAGGTCTGAAAACTCTATCGGCGTTGCCCGGCACCCCAACCGGGCCGAACGCGCGCCGGTAGCGTGAATTCTCGGTGGCGATCTCGATCCCGTTCCTCGACGCAGCCTGCGGGCGGCCGGCGGCGCACACGCCGGTGTGGTTCATGCGTCAGGCCGGACGCAGCCTGCCCGAGTACCGCGCCGTGCGCGGTGAGGGCAGCATTCTCGATGCGATCAAGCAGCCCCAACTCGCGGCGGAGATCACGCTGCAGCCCGTGCGCCGCCATGGTGTCGACGCAGCCGTGCTCTACAGCGACATCGTCGTGCCCGCCCACGCCGTCGGCTTCGGCATCGATGTCGCCCCCGGCACCGGCCCGGTGGCGGCGCAACCATTCCGCAGTGCCGCCGACATCGACCGGCTGCGCCCGTTCGAGCCCGAGACCGACACGGCCTACGTGCTCGAGACGGTGCGGCTGCTGGCCGCAGCACTGCCCCCGGAAGTGCCTCTGCTCGCCTTTGCCGGAGCCCCGTTCACCGTCGCCAGCTACCTCGTCGAGGGCCGCCCGAGCCGCACTTACGAGCACACCAAGGCGCTGATGCACACCGACGAGGCGCTATGGCACCGGCTGATGGAGGTGCTGGTGCAGTACGCGGTGGCATCGATCGACAGCCAACTGCGTCACGGCGCGCGGGCCTTCCAGTTGTTCGACTCGTGGGCGGGAGCACTCAGCCGCGCCGACTACGACCGCTACGTGCTCCCCCATTCGCGTGCGGTGTTCCATGCGCTGCGCGCCGCGCACCCCGACGCGCCGGGCATCCACTTCGGCATCGGCTGCGATCACCTGCTGGAGAGCATGTACGCCGCCGGGCCGAACGTGCTCGGACTCGACTGGCGCACGCCGATCAGTGCGGCACGCGAACGCATCGGTGCCGACCTGGTGGTGCAGGGCAACCTCGACCCGGCGCTCGTGCTCGCCGGCCGCGAGGTGGCCCTGGCCGGCACCGACGGGGTGCTCGCCGACAACGGCGGCCACCCCGGGCACATCTTCAACCTCGGCCACGGAGTGCAGCCCACCAGCCATCCGGAGGTGCTCACCGCGGTGGTGGCGCATGTGCACGAACGGACCCGACGATGAGTGCCGGCGGTTCGCCCAGCGAGCGCACCACCGTGCTCTTGATGGCCTATGGCACACCGCGCTCGCGAGACGAGATCGAGGCCTATTACACCGACATCCGCCGCGGTCGCGCTCCCACCGCCGAGCAGCTCGCCGACCTCACCGCCCGCTACGACGCGCTCGGCGGCACCAGCCCGCTGGCGGCACGCACCGAGGCCCAGCGTGTCGCCCTGCAGGCGGCGCTCGATGCCATCGCCCCCGGCCGCTACGAGGTGGTACTCGGGCTGAAGCATGCCGACCCGAAGATCGAAGCGGCGGTGGCCGAGGTCGCGGCAAGCGGCGCGAAGCGCATCGTCGGCCTGGTGCTCGCACCGCACTATTCGGCCTTCTCCGTCGGCCAGTACCACCAGCGGGCCCGGGCAGTGGCCGACGCGCGCGGTATGCGCTACGCGGCGATCGACAGCTGGGCCACCGAACCAGCCTTCATCGAATTCACCGCCCGCTCGTTGCGCGAGCGCGTGGCAGCCGTCGCCGGAGCCGCGGGGGCCAGCGCTACGACCGATGTGAAAGTGGTGTTCACCGCCCACTCGCTGCCGACGCGCATCATCTCCGCCGGCGACCCGTACCCCGACCAACTACGCGCGACCGCGATGGCCGTGGCCGCAAATGCGGGTCTCGACCCGTGGACCGGCTGGACGATCGCCTGGCAGAGCGCGGGCCGCACCCCCGAACCGTGGCTCGGCCCCGACATCCTCACCGTGATCGACGACCTCGCCGCGGCGGAGAACGATGCTGGTCGCCCGCGAGGCATCGTCGTCAGCGCCGTCGGCTTCGTGGCCGATCACCTCGAGGTGTTGTACGACCTCGACATCGAGGCCGCGCGACGGGCTGGCTCCCACGGGCTCGGCTTCGCCCGGACGGCATGCGTGAACGACGACCCGGCGGTGATGGCGGCGCTCGCGGCGCGAGTGGTGGAGGCCGACCGGTGACCGCGTCGCACAAGACGCGGCGCGTGGCCGTGGTCGGCGGCGGCATCACCGGGTTGGCGGCGGCGCACGCACTCGCCATACACCCGCAGGCTGCCGCCGGCGATCTCACCGTCGATCTGTTCGAGTCGGAGGAGCGACTCGGCGGCAAGCTGCGCACCTCACCTTTTGCCGGCCACCCGGCGATCGACGAAGGACCCGACGCGTTCCTCGCCCGTCTGCCGTGGGGCACGGCGCTGGCCCGCGAGGTGGGCCTCGGCGAGCAGTTGCTGGCCCCGGCGCAGGGCAAGGCGGCCGTGTGGTGGGACTGTCTGCACCCCATCCCGGACAAGTTGGTGCTGGGCATGCCCACCGGCGCCGTCGCCCTTGCCCGCTCGCGGCTGCTCACCTGGCCCGGCAAACTGCGCGCCGCGATGGAGCCGCTGTTGCCGCGTACTGCGCTCGACGCTGATGCCCTCGGTGCCTTCGTGCGCGCCCGCTTCGGCGATCAGGTGCACGAGCGACTGGTCGATCCGCTGGTGGGCAGCATCTACGCGGCCGACACCGACCACTTCAGCCTCGCCGCCGTGCCGCAGATCCACGGCTTGGCCGCCGGCAGCCGCAGCGTGTTGCTCGCCGCACGCAAGCTGCCCAAGCCGCCCGCCGACGCGGGCCCGGTGTTCTACGCACCACGCCAGGGCATGGGCGCGCTCGCCGCTGCCACCGCCGAGTCGGCGGCCGCGGCCGGGGCCTGCCTGCACCTCTCGACGCCGGTCGGCACGCTCGAGCGCGATGGTCACGGCTGGCGACTCGACGACGAACCGTTCGACGCGGTGGTGCTCGCGTGTCCGGCAGCAGTCGCCTCCGGCCTGCTCGCCGGAGTGGCCCCTGACATCGGGGCAGGGATCGCCACGATCCCGGCGGCCGACGTCGCCATCGTCACCCTCGCCGTGCACGAGCGCGATTGGCCCACTGCACTGCGCGGGATGAGCGGCTACCTGGTGCCCAAGCCGCAGCAGCAGTTGGTGACCGCAGCATCGTTCGGCTCACAGAAGTGGCCGCACTGGCAGGTGGGCGGGATGGTAATCGTTCGCGTGTCGATGGGCCGCGACGGCCTGGCCGTGCTGCACCGCGACGACGAGCATCTGGTGGCCGCAGCGGTCGACGAGATCGGCCATCATCTCGGGCTGACACTGCAACCCTTGCACGCGCGAGTGTCGCGCTGGGCGGGCGCGTTCCCGCAGTACCGCCCGCACCACGCTGCCCGCGTCGCCGACATCGAGCGAGCACTTCCGAGTGGCCTCCATCTGGCCGGAGCCAGCTACCACGGCATCGGGGTACCGGCCTGCATCGCGTCTGGGCAGAAGGCCGCGGCCCGCACGGCACAGTCGCAGTTCACGGTGGGAACATGACCGCGATGCGTCGCATCTGTGCCGCGTTGATCATCGGCCCCTTCGCGGTCGTCGCCGCATGCACGGGGGGTGAAGGTGCGGCGCCGGCAACCACCACGACCACCATCGAGCGCACGGCCACCACCGAGGCGACGACCACCACCACCGAACGCACCACCACCACCGAGGCGACGACCACGACAGTGGCGCTGCCGGTGCCGTTGCCCCCACCCGATGCGCGCGCCCGCGAGCCCTACACCGTGCTCGGCGCGATCGAGATCCCCAAGCTGCGCCTGACGGCCAAACTGCTCGAAGGCGTGAGCCTCAACACCCTCGACGACGGACCGGGACACTGGCCGGGGACGGCGATGCCAGGGCACATCGGCAACGTCGTCATCGGTGGCCACCGCACCTCCCACACCCGCCCGTTCCGCCATCTGGACAAGCTCGTACCCGGCGACGAGGTGATCCTCACCACGCTCGAAGGGCGTTTCGTGTACAAGGTGCGCGAGACCCAGATCGTCTATCCGAGCGCTATGTGGATTGTCGACCAGAAGCCGGAATTCACCGCCACCCTGTTCGCCTGCCATCCCGTGGGCAGCACCCGTCAGCGCATCATCGTCTTTCTCGATCTGCACAAGAGCTGAGCCCGGCTGCCACCGGTCGGACTAGCCTCCACTGTTCGTGCGCCGTCCGCCCCTGCCCTCGCGTGATGCGCTGAAGTCGCTGGCCGGCGGGCTGCTCACCGCGGCCGCGCTGCCCCCGTGGGGTGTGTGGCCGTTGGCGCTGGTAGGCATCGCGCTGTACGGCTCGGCGGCCGATGCGGCCACCAGCGGCCGCCAGCGCGCCGCGCGCGGTTGGCTGTTCGCAGCCGCGTGGCTGCTCCCCGGCATGATCTGGATGTGGTTCCTCACCATCCCCGGGTACCTCATCGCGGTCCTCGTCTTCGCCGGCTACCACGCCGCCGCCGCGTGGATTGCGCCCCGGGGGCCGTGGCGGGTGATCGGAGCACCCGCCGCGCACACACTGGCCGAGGCGCTGCGCTTCTGCTTCCCCTTCGGCGGAGTGCCGCTGGCCAGCCTCGCCATCGGCCAGGCCGCGGGTCCGTTCCTGCCTGTCGCCCGCGTCGGTGGGACGCTGTTGCTCACCTGGTTCACCTTCCAGCTGGGGTTCGCGCTCACCGGCCCGGCGCCGTATGTGCCCGCGTTGGCGCGCCGGCGCGGGGCCAACGCCCGATCCCACCTCCACGGTGTGCTCGGTGTCGCCGCCGCACTGGCGGTGTTGTTAGTGCTCGTGCCGTTGGCCAGCGGAGAGTTGGGAAGCGAAGTGAAGGCCTCCGCGCCGATCCGCATAGCTGCGGTGCAGGGCGGCGGGCCACAGGGCACCCACGCGATCGACGACGCCGATCAGGAGCAGGCCTGCCTCGCCGCCGGGGGCGACGACTGCACGCCGTTGGCCCGCCACCTGCAGGCCACACGCACGATCGAGCCGGGGTCGGTCGATCTGGTGGTGTGGCCGGAGAACGTGATCGACGTGGAGACCTTCGCCGGCAGCGAGGCGCTGGCGCTCGTGGCCGCCGAGGCCGAGCGCATCGGAGCACCGCTGGCGGCGGGTGTCACCGAGGATTCCGCCGACGGCAGCCAATTCGTCAACGCGCAGATGGTGGTCACCCCACAGGGTGAAGTGGTGAGCAGCTACGTGAAAGTGCGGCGCGTACCGTTCGGTGAATACATGCCTCTGCGTGGACTGCTGAGCGCGTTGGGCGCGCCGACCGACCTCGTGCCCCGCGACGCGCAACCGGGCACCGGCCCGGCACTGCTGGAGTTGCCTGACGGCACCCGCCTGGCGACGGTGATCTCGTGGGAGGTGTTCTTCGGCGGTCGGGCCAACGAAGGCGTCGAGCACGGTGCCGACCTGATCATCAACCCCACCAACGGCAGCAGCTACACGTGGACCGTTTTGCAGAGCCAGCAGGTGGCTTCGTCGCGCCTGCGGGCGATGGAGCAGAACCGTTGGGTGGTGCAGGTGTCGCCCACCGGCTTCAGCGCCTTCGTGTCGCCCAGCGGCGACGTGTACGACCGCACCGGGGTGAGCGAACAGCAGGTGCTGTACCGCGACATCCCACTGCGCGGCGGGATACGCACCTGGTACTCGCACACCGGCGACAAGCCGTGGGTGGCGCTGTTCGCCCTCGTCCTGGCCGTCGCCCTGCTCCCCTCGGCTTCTGGGAAGGATCTGTCCCGTCTGCGCTTCTGGGCACGTCCAGCCCCGCAGCCCGGGACCGAACCTGCCCAGGATCCGCCGGAATCGGACTGACACGGTGGTGGCGGTGACACGGTGGTGGCGGTGACGGTGATCGAGCTTGCATCCGAGGAGGCATCGGTCACGGTGCATCCGGGCGCGGGGGGACGGCTTGCCAGCCTGGAGGTCTTCGGCCGCGAACTGCTGCACACCGACCCGGCTCGCGGCCCGCTCGGGTGGGGCAGCTACCCGATGGCCCCCTGGGCGGGGCGCGTGCGCCACGGAACCTTCCGCTTCGCCGGCCGCGACGAACACCTGCCGACCAATCTGCCCCCGCATGCAATTCACGGCACGGCGTACGACGCCACATGGGAGGTGCGCGACGCAGGGCGCGACTACTGCGCGCTCCAGGCGCCGCTCGCTTGGCCGTTCGGCGGCGTGGCCCACCAGCACATCCACCTCCACCCCGCAGGGCTCACCTGCGTTCTCACCGTGTACGCAACGCGCACGATGCCCGCAGTGGTCGGTTGGCACCCTTGCTTCGTCACCCCCGACCGATCGAGTCTCGAGTTCGCCGGCATGTACCGCCGCGACGCGGAGGGCATCGCCGTGCGCGAGATCGTCGCCCCCAAGCCACATCCGTGGGACGACTGCTTCGTCGAGCCACGTTCACCGCTACGCCTGGCCTGGCGCGAGGTGGCCCTCGAGCTGACCTCCGACTGCGACCACTGGGTCGTGTTCGACGAACTCCCCGGTCTGCTCTGTGTCGAGCCGCAGAGCGGCCCGCCCGACGCGTTCAACATCGGTGGCGCCACCGTGCTCGAGCCGGGCGAGATGCTGCAACGCCAGCTGACGTTCCGCTGGCGACCGCCCGACCGGCAAGACTGAGCCCAACTGCGCCAGTTCGGCGCCCGGAAAGTGAAAGGAAGGTCTGCTCCGACGCTCTTGACAGGCAAGGAGACGGACCGATGCGCAATGCCCGAGCTACGAACCGATGCCCAACTGGTGACCGCGTACCTCGGTGGCGAGCGCTCGGCGCTGGCCGACATCTACGATCGATTCTCCCCCGGGTTGTACGACACGGCTGCGGCGATGCTGCGCGATCGGCACGAAGCCGCCGACGCGATGCAGGATGTGTTCTTGATCGCCGCCGAGCGGCTGGGGCAATTGCGCGACCCGGCACGGCTCAAGCCATGGCTCTACGCCATCCTGCGCAACGAGGTGTACCGCCGCTCGCGCAAACGCGGCCGTGCCCTGCCCACCGATTTCTCGTCCCTCGGGCACGGTGCTGAGATGGCCGCGCCGGTTGCCCCCGATGCCGAAGGCGAAGCGATCGCCGGTGCCGAACTGGCCGAGTTGGTGCGTTCGGCCGCGTGCGGCCTCGACGAACGCGACCAACTGGTGCTCGAGCTCAGCGTGCGCCAGGGGCTGCAGGGCGCCGATCTGGCCGCGGCTCTGGGGGTGAGCGCCGAGCAGAGCTACACCCTGGTGCACCGCATGCGCGATCGCGTCGACCGCAGTCTCGGCGCGCTGGTGGTGGCCCGCGCCGGCCGCAAGGACTGCCCGGAACTGGACGCCTTGCTGAAGGGGTGGGACGGCGAGTTCACCGTGCTCATCCGCAAGCGCGTTGCCCGCCACGTGGAGGATTGCCCACAGTGCGAGCACACCAAGCGGCGCGTTGCTCCGATCGCGCTGCTCGGCGCGGCGCCGGCGTTCGCCGCTCCTGCCGGCCTGCGCGACCTGATCCTGGCCCGCGCCGGCCAGCCCGGTGCGGCTCCCCGGCATGCGTACCGCTTCGACGCCGACGGCGGCTTCCCGCGCCTTCTGCGCCGCCTGCACCTTCCGACGATGATCCTCGGCGGCGCGCTGGCGGTGCTGCTCGGGGTGGGCGGCGGCGTGCTGCTCGTCGCCAACGGCGACGGAACCGATGGGCCGTCGGTCACCACCGCGCCGACCACCGCTGCGACCACCGCGGCACCAACGACTGCGCCCGCGACGACCGTCGCGGTCACCACCGTCCCTGACACGACCTCCTTGCCCACGACCGCTCCTCTCGCGCCGGGGGCGCTCACAGTCGATGCAGCCATCGTCGACCTCGGGGCCAGCGCCACCTCGCGCGCGCTCGACCTGCACAACCCCGGCGAGCAACCGATCACCTTCTCCGTCGACGGTAACCCGGCACCGTTCGTGCTCACCGCAACAGGCGGCACGATCGAGCCCGGGCAACACTTCACGCTCACTGTCGCGCTCAACCGCAGCGGCCGCCCAGAGGGCGCCGTCGCAGCCAACGTCACCATCCGCGGCAGCGACGGGTCGTCGTACGCGGTGAAGCTGCGCGCCCGCGTCGAGCGACCACCGGTGGTGTCGATCGACGAGCCCAGCGGGTGCGTCGGCTGGAGCGGAGTGGTCTATGTGTCGGTCACCTTCAGCGACGAGTCGCCGATCGCCGAGCCGATCACACTGGCGTGGAACGGCCCGTTCAACGGATCGACGACGATGGTCATCGACGACAGCCAGGCCTTCGGCGACATCATCACCACCTACCAGGTCGGCACCTACACCTTCACCGTGACGGTCACCGATGTGCGCGGCAACTCCACCACGGTGAGTGGCAGCTTCCAGATCGGCAGCTGTTGACGCTGGCACCCGGCCGCCGCCGCACCGCAACGGGCAGCGCGAACCCAGCCGGGCCGCCCCGACCGCGTCGAACTTACTGCCAGTAACCCGCCCCCGGTAGGCTGGCTACCCATGCCCGTCACGCCCGGCGCCCGCCGCCCGGGGCTCGATCCCGATGCCCCGCTGAAGATCGCCTATCTGACCTACCGCGGCAAGCCGCACGTCGGCGGCCAGGGCGTGTACAGCCGCCACCTCACCAAGGCGCTGGTCGATCTCGGCCACGACGTGGAGGTGTACAGCGGACAGCCCTACCCGGTGCTCGACGAGCGCGTTCCGTTGCACCAACTGCCCAGCCTCGACCTGTGGAACGACCACTTCCCCGGCCGGCTGCCCGGTTACTGGGAACTGAAGACCAAGGGTGACGTGATCGAGGCGCTCAGCCACATGAAGGGCACCTTCGGCGAGCCGCTGGCGTTCAGCGTGCGCGTCTACGAGCAGCTCAAGAAGCGCCGCCGCGACTTCGACCTGGTGCACGACAACCAATGCCTCGGCTACGGCATCCTCGGGGTCGAGCGGATGATCCCCA
>CAUJEE010000198.1 GCA_963169215.1 Actinomycetota bacterium | reverse complement strand
GTTGGCACCGATGAAGAACCGGGCCCCACTCTGCGACATCTGCTCCTGCATCTTGCGCACTGCCACCGCCGGATTGCTCTCCGAGTCGACCCGAACGTAGTTCACCTCGATGCCAAGTTCGCGGCGCACATCGTCGACGTGCCCGACCTCACCGTGGTCACCAACTCCCTGCCGGTGGCCGACGTGCTGCACCAATCACAGCGGCCCGACCGGGCGGTGGTGCTCACCGGGGGCGTGCGCACCCCTTCCAACGCGTTGGTCGGACCGGTCGCCGTCGCTGCCCTGCGTACGCTGCACCTCGACATGGTGTTCATGGGTGTGCACGGGATGAGCGCCCGCGCCGGCTTCACCACCCCCAACCTGATGGAAGCCGAGACCAACCGCGCCTTCGTCACCGCCAGCGAGCGGCTCGTCGTGCTCGCCGACCACACCAAGTGGGGCGTCACCGGGCTGTCGTCGATGGCCGACCTCGACGAGGCAGCCGTGCTGGTGACCGACCGCGACCTGGCCGCCGAGGCGACAGCCGAGCTGGCCAGCAGGGTCGGAAGGTTGGTCGTCGCCGACCCCAGTTTCGCCGAGGAACCCACCGACACGTCGACCCACGAATCCAGGAGGGCCTGATGGCCACGGTCAGTTTCCGCGGCGCCACGCGCGTCTTCGGCGAGGGCGCTCGCCCTGCCGTCGACCGGCTCGATCTGGAGATCGACGACGGTGAGTTCCTGGTGCTCGTCGGTCCGTCGGGCTGTGGCAAGAGCACCACCCTGCGCATGTTGGCCGGTCTCGAGCCGGTCGACGAGGGGTCGGTGCACATCGGCGACCGTGACGTGACGCTCGTGCCGCCGAGGGATCGCGACATCGCGATGGTGTTCCAGAGCTACGCCCTGTACCCGCACATGACGGTGGCGGAGAACATCGGCTTCCACCTGAAGGTCAAGGGCACGCCCAAGGCCGAGCGCCTCGAGCGCGTACGCGAGGCCGCCCGGCTGCTCGACCTCGAGCAATACCTCGATCGCAAGCCGGCCAAGCTCTCCGGTGGGCAACGCCAGCGGGTGGCGATGGGGCGAGCGATCGTGCGCCAGCCGCAGGTGTTCTTGATGGACGAGCCACTGTCGAACCTCGACGCCAAGCTGCGCGTGTCGACCCGCACGCAGATCGCGGCCCTGCAGCGCAGGCTGGGGGTCACAACCGTGTACGTCACCCACGACCAGGTGGAAGCGATGACGATGGGCGACAGGGTGGCAGTGCTGAAGGACGGCGTGCTGCAGCAGTGCGCCTCACCCCGCGAGCTGTTCACCCGTCCGGCCAACGTGTTCGTCGCCGGGTTCATCGGCTCGCCGGCGATGAACATGGTGACCTGCGAGGTGCGCGAAGGCGCGGCCGAGTTCTCCGCGCTGCAGGTGCCACTCACCCGCGCACAACAGGATGCGCTCACCTCCGCGCAGGTCACCGTCGGGGTGCGGCCAGAGGGGTTGCATCTGTCGCCCGACGAGGTGGGCATGCGCGCCACGATCAACGTCGTCGAGGAGCTCGGCTCCGACAGCTTCTTGTACTGCACACCGGAGGGGCACCCCGACGTGACCATCGTTTCGCGCACCGCGGGGTTGAGCACAGCGCGCGCCGGAGATGCTGTGGTTCTGCGTCCCGACCCAGGGGCGCTCCACCTGTTCGACACGGCGAGCGCAGCCCGCCTCCCGGACTGACGATCATGTCGACGCCCACCGACGTCCGCGTCGACCCGTTCCTCGGCACGGTCGTGCACGTCGTTGGCACACGCCAGGCGCGGCCCAACCTGCCATCGACCGGCTGCCCGTTCTGTGTCGGGGGCCGCGAGGCACCCGAACCGTACGAAGTGCTGTCGTTCCCCAACCGTTGGCCGGCAATGCCCGGTGATCGCTGCGAGGTGGTGCTGTACACCTCCGAGCACGATGCCACGTTCGAATCGCTCGGCGTCGCGGGAGCCCTGAAGGTGATCGACCTGTGGGCCGCGCGCACCCTGGCTCTCGGGGCACGCCCGGATGTCGACTTCGTGCTCGTCTTCGAGAACCGCGGGCCGGAAGTGGGGGCCACTATCGCCCACCCACACGGACAGATCTACGCCTACGACCACGTGCCCGACCGACCGCAACGACTGCTCGACGGCAAGTGGAAGCCCGACCCTGCCCCCGGCGAACGGCTGGTGGTGGAACGCGACGGGTGGCGTGTGTGGGTGCCGTACGCGGCCACGTTCCCAATCGCGCTGTCGATCGCCCCCATCGAGCAGGTGCCCGACGTCGTCGCCCTCGATACCGCTGGGCGCACCGCGCTGGCGGGCGTGCTGGTCGATGTGCTCGGCCGCCTCGACCGCCTTTACGACCGGCCGTTGCCGTACATGATGTGGCTCAACCAGCGCCCCACCGACGGCCGCGAGTGGCCGCAGGCGTGGTTCAACATCGAGCTGGTGTCGCCGTGGCGCAGCGCCGGTGTGCCTCGCTTCATCGCCGCCGCGGAAGTGGCGTGCAACGAGTTCTTCAACCCGGTCATCCCCGAGGTACTCGCCGAACAGCTGCGCGCCCTCGGCTGACCGCCTGAATGGGCGCGATTCCATCGGGCGTGTGGGATGGATCGCGCCCAATCGACCTGGCTCGGTCGGAAGCGGGAGGAATCGCGCCCAACTGACCACGGGTGGGGCGCGGGAGTGGCGGCCCCGTGGGACCGCCACTCGCCGGTGTTGGATTGGACCAGCCGGTGTTGGATTGAACCAGCCGGGGTGGATTGGATCAGCCGCGGGTGGGCAGGTCGATGCCGCACCCTTCCGCGGCAGCGGCCAGCGCCTCACGGGCAGCCTGGCGCTCCTCGGGCGTCGCATCGGCACCCGGGCGAGCGAGACCGGCGGCCGACAGGCACTCCTTCTGCTCGTCGGTCAGGTCGGCCAGCGGGCCGGGCCGGCCTTGGGGACGCGTGGGCAGATCGATGCCGCACTCCTCGGCCGCAGCGGCCAACGCCTCGAGCGCCGCGCGGCGCTCTTCGGGTGTCGCCTCGGCACCCGGGCGGGCAAGACCGGCAGCGTCGAGGCACGCCTTCTGCTCATCGGTGATATCGGCGAACGGACCTGTGCGCTCGGGCAGTTCGATGCCGCAACCTTCGGCCGCGGCACGGAACGCCTCGAGC
>CAUJEE010000197.1 GCA_963169215.1 Actinomycetota bacterium | reverse complement strand
GCTCCCCTGGTTGGCCCAGTTCACCGGGTCGCTCTCGATGCGCGCCCCATCCTCCAACGCCAGCCCCACCACCGGCACGGCCACGGCCAACACCACCAGCGGCAGCACGGCGGCGCGGGGCAGCGAGCCGAGGCGGTGCACGGTGGCCTCCACCCACGTCTCGCGCGGCGCAGCGGTGGTGGGCGAGCGTCGCTCGCGCGCTCCGATCAGGGCGGTGGGAAGCACCACCCCGGCCAACAGCAGGGCGACGATGCCGATCGACAGCAGCACGCCGAACTCCTGCACCATCGGCACCCGCGAGATCTTCATCGTGAGGAACGCGGCCACCGCGGCGAGGGTGGCGGCGAGCATCGGCGGGCCGAGGTGGTGCGCCGAAACGCCGAACGGATCACCGCCGGCATCGAGGGCGCGCTGCTCCTCGATGCGGTTCTGCATCTGGATCGAGAACTCGATGCCGAGGCCGATGAGAATCGGCAGGCCGGCGATGGTCACCAGCGACAGGTCGGTGCCGGTGAAGCCGAAGGCACCGAAGCCCCACACCACGCCAACCACCATGCCTGCGAGGGGCAACAACCGCCAGCGCACCTTGAACGCGACGACGAGGATCACCATCATCACCAGCACGGCGATGCCGCCGAGGGTGAGCATGCCGCCCTGCAGGTAGTCGTTGATGTCGGTGAGGAACGTCGGAGTACCGGTCACCACCACTTCCGCGTTCTCGAACGTGCGCCCCTCCAACGCCTGCCTCACCGCGTTCGACCCGTCGGCCAGCGCATCGAGCGGAGCGTTGCCGGTGAGCACCGCGCCGAACACTGCGTGACGGCTGTCGGGCATGAACGCCCGCAGTGCCTTGCGTACCTGCAGAGCGTCGTCGGCCGGTGCCTGCACCGAGCCGTCGGCCGCCAGCGAGAAGCCACTGTTGTCGAACAACAAGAAGTGCACCCAGGCCGGGTTGTCGAGCGATTGCTCACCAGCCGCGGCCACGCGCGCCAGGGTGAGCGCCTGATCGGCGGCGCGCAGTGCCTTGCTCTCGTCGCTCGGGTCGCGGTCGCCGGCCCGGCCGAGGATCTGCAGCGCGGTGCCCTTGGCCACCAAGTCGTTGGTCCACTGCAGCAGGGCCACCGGCGACACCACCGAGTGCACCACCTCGTCGTCGGCCAGCAGGGTGGCCTCCATCTCGTTCAGCTGGGCGATGTTGTCGCTGACGAAGAAGTCGGCCAGCGTCTTGTCGTCGGGCACGGTGAACAGCACGATCATCGTCTCGCCGCCGAACAGCTGCTGGTAGGCCCGGTTGTCGGCGGCCGTCTGCGAATCGGGGTCGAGATAGCTGTCCTGACCGGTAGCGAACTCGAGCCGGGTCACACCCACGCCCAACGCCAACGTCACCGCCGCGACGGCGACCACCGTCGCCGACGTCCGTCGGCCGAGCCACTTACCTACCGGTTGCCACCAATTGCTGATCATCCGCCGGAGGATAGGCGGCAGCACCCCGATCGGTCATACTCGCGACGATGCCCGCCACTCACAGCGCCGCCGAGCAGATCGGGGTTCTGCGCGTCGTGGCCCGACGGCTGCGCGGCCCGGCCCTCGCCGGCACGCTGTTGATCGGCGGCGGTTCTGCCGGCTACGTGCTGATCGAGCACTGGTCGTGGTTCGACTCGGTGTACATGACCGTGATTACCGTCGGCCAGGCCGGCTTCGCCGAGGTGCGCCCGCTGGGCACGTGGGGACGGCTGTGGACGATGGGCACCATCCTCGCCGGGTTCGGCGTGTTCGTGTACTCGGCGGTATCGCTAACCGCGTTGTTCGTGTCCGGCGAGATGCGGGCCACCGTCCGCGAACTGAGGAGGTCGAAGGTGCGAGCCAGTCTGCATGACCATGTGGTGGTGATCGGTTTCGGGCGTGTCGGCCGCTCGGCGGCCACCGCCGCGCTGCGCGGCGGTCGCCCGTGCGTGGTGATCGACACCTCGCCGCAGTCGGAGGAGGCCGTCACCAAGCTCGGGGCGGTGTTCCTCTGCGGCGATGCCCGCGATGCCACCGTGTTGCGCCAGGCGGGAGTGCAGCGCGCGACGGCGATGATCACCACCCTCGACGACCCGTCGAACGCGGTGGTGGCGCTCACCGCCCGTTCGCTGTCGCGCGACCTGCGCGTCGTTTCGCGGGTGACCGACGCTTCGTGGCGCGAGCGGCTGATGCGCGCCGGAGCGTCGCATGCCGTGCCCGTCTACGAGAGCGTCGGCGCCAGCCTCGCGGCCACCGCGCTCGACGCCGAGGTATTGGGCGTGTTGCCGATCGCGGGCACGAACATGCGCGTCGAGGAGATCGAAGTCGGCGCCGGTTCGGCCGCCGAGGGGCACGACCTGAAGAGCCTGATGGAGCATGCCGAGGTGCACATCCTCGGCCTGCGCCGCGAAGAGGGGCTGGTGCGCTGGCACGAGGCCGGCGACACGATCCGCGCCGGTGAAGTGCTGGTGGCGCTCGGCACCGCCGAGGCGCTCGACCGCTTCACCGCCGTGGTGCG
>CAUJEE010000196.1 GCA_963169215.1 Actinomycetota bacterium | reverse complement strand
CAGCACCCAACTGCTCGCGGGCCCATTGCAGGTCGGCCGGGTCGGTGATCTTGCGGTTACGTGGGTCGCCATCCACCACCACCACCGTGCCCCCGGTCTGCTCCACCAGCGCCGCGTCGTCGGTGGCGTCGGAACCCCCGGCATGAGCGGCGCGCAGGGTGGTGGCGCGGAAGGCCTGCGGGGTCTGCACCGCCCGCAGCGTGTCGCGCGCCGGTGTGCCGGTGACTGCTCCCGCACTGTCGACCTGCTTGATCGTGTCGGCCACCGGTGTGCCGGGCACCGCCGCCTCGGCCCCGGCGGCGACGGCGGCGACAACGCGCGCGAACAGTGCTTTGTCGGCGAACGGGCGGGCGCCGTCGTGCACGCAGATGATGGTGGCGGTGTCGGGTACTGCGGCCAGCCCGGCGCGCACGCTCTCGCTGCGCGTCTCGCCGCCGGCCACCGCACCCTCACGCGCGGCATCGACCCCGGGCAGCACCACCACCACCTCACCCACCTCGCTGGCGGCCGCTACCGACCAGTCGAGCACGCGGCGCGGGCCGAGGGTGGCGTACTGCTTGGGTCCGCCGAAGCGCTGGCCCGCGCCGGCGGCGACGACGATCGTCCACACCTGCTCGGCTGGTACCGCGACTCGCTGTGTCGACACCCCGGCGAGGGTAGTACGGTCGGTGACACATGGCTCACGACGAACTGCTCGCCCGCACCGAATTCTTCGGTGACGCGCCTGCCGACCTGGTGCGCGATCTCGCCGCCAAGGGGTCGGAACTGCACCTCATCCGCGGTGATGTGATCTTCCGCGAGGGCGACATCGCCGACGCGCTCTATCTGGTGGTGAGCGGTCGCATCGCGATCGCGATCGCCAACCCGATCGATCACCGCGAGACGGTGGTGGCGTTGATGGATGCCGGCGACCTGTTCGGCGAGATGGCGATGCTCGACGACGGGCCGCGCTCGGCGTTGGCCCGCGCGCTCGAGCCGTCGACGGTGCTGGCCATCCCCTTCGATCCGGTGGTGGGCGCGTTCCGCAGCGACCCCGGCCTGCTGTGGGGCGTCACCCGCCTGCTCGCGCAACGCCTGCGGGTGATGGACGAAGCCCTTGCCGACAGCGTGTTCCTCGACGTCACCGGCCGCACGGCCAAACGGCTGCTCGAACTGTCCGAGGACCGTGACGAGTTCCAACTGCCGATCACCCAGGAAGAACTGGCCGGGCTGGTGGGTGCCTCGCGTGAGCGGGTGAACAAGGCGATCGCCAGCTTCATCCGCCTCGGCTGGCTCGACCAGCACGAGCGCCGCTACGTCATCCTGCGCCGCGACGCGCTCGAACTACGCGCCCGCTGATTCGTCGACCTTGCTCACGCGTCGGTGCGGGCTACGCGCCAGGCGCCGATCGCGGCGAGGGTGAGACTGAAGCCGGTGAAGTACAGCCCGGCCTGCACGCGTGAAGGGCCAATACCGAAGTCGTCGATCGCGAGCAGATTGAACGCGGCGCGCAGCGGCATCCACTCCGCCGTCGCGTCGTTGTCGGTGATCAGTGTCAGCAGCCCACCGATCAGACCTTCGGCCAGCAGCGGCCACAGGATGAGCACCGTCACCGCCACCGGCGTGCTGCGCATGATCATCCCCAACGCGTAGCCGAACAGGGTGAGCATCGCCGCGAACACGACGGCGCCGGCCGCGACCGCGCCGGTGGGAACTTGGTCGAGATCGATCTCGGCCCCTTGTCCGCGCGCCAACGCGGGGCCGACGGTGAGGTTGATCGCCAGCACCAGCGCTTGCACCACGGCCACCGAGGTGACGGCGACGATCCCCTTGGCGAGCACCACCCGCACCCGTGACGGCGTGGCCGCGAAGGTGGGGCGGATGGTGCCGAAGCCGTACTCGCCGGTGATCGAGGCGATGCCGACGACACCCCCGAGCAGGGCGAGCACGAACGACGGACCGGTGGTCGCCTCCAGCAGTGAGTAGGAGCTGAAGTCGGGGTCGTCGGCCTCGAAGTAGCAGGTGAGCAGGCCCACCAGCAACGGGAAGGCGATGGCGACGATGGCGAGCACCCAGTTCATCGTCACCGTGCGCAGCTTGATCCACTCGGCGCGCAGTAGGCGGATCACGGCTCACTCCCCTGCACGGGCGACCCGGAGCGGTGCACCACCGCGTCGGCGGTGGCGCTGAGGAACGCATCCTCCAGCGAGCCGGTCTGCGGCGACAGCTCGTGCAGCACCACACCGTGCTCGGCGGCCAGTTCGCCCACCTGCTCGCTGCTCGTACCGCGGACGTCGAGCAGCGCGCTGTCGGGCTGGCGCTCGACGTCGATTCCGGCGGTGGTGAGCAGCTCTGCCAACCGAGCCGCCTGCGGTGTACGCACCCGCACCCACCGCTCGGCGTAGCGCTCGACGAAGTCGGCCACGGTGCTCTGCTCGATCAGCTTGCCCTGGCCGATCACCACCAAGTCGCTGGCGATCAGCGCGATCTCCGACAGTTGGTGACTGCTCACCAGCACGGTCGCTCCCTGCCCGGCGATGTGCGACAGAACGTCACGTATCCAGCGGATGCCTTCCGGATCGAGGCCGTTGGCCGGCTCGTCGAGCAGCAGCGTGTGCGGGTTGCCGAGCAGAGCAGCGGCGATGCCCAGCCGCTGGCGCATGCCGAGCGAGAAGCCGCGCACGCGGGTGCCGGCCACCGATGACAGCCCCACCAGCTCGAGCACTTCATCCACCCGCCGGCGGGAGAAGCCGTTCGACGCGGCCAGCCAGCGCAGGTGGTTACGGGCACTGCGCGCAGGGTGCAGGTAGCCGGCGTCGAGCAGGCTGCCCACCTCGCTGAGCGGGCGGGTGAGGGTGCGGTACGGCTTGCCGTCGAACAGCGCGGTTCCGCCGTTGGGACGGTCGAGGCCGAGCATGCAACGCATGGTGGTGCTCTTGCCCGAGGCGTTGGGCCCGAGGAAGCCGGTCACCACGCCCGAACGCACGCTGAACGTCAGGTGATCGACGGCCACCTTGGAACCGAAGCGCTTGGTGAGCCCGTCGACGACGATCATCGCAACCGTCAGCCTGGCAGGTTGTCGACGAAGGCGTTGGCGACGACATCGATCTCGGTGCCCTTCACCTCGACCTCGCGCAGCAACTGGTTGAGTTTCTGGGTGGAGAGTGCGCCGGACACGCGGTCGAGTGCGGCGACCACCTCCGGGCCGGACGACGCGGCCGACACCAGCGCGAGGGCCACGTTCATCGGCACCATGTACTGGTCGTCGACCATGATCGTCAGCTTCTCGGCGGTGATCACCGGGTCGAGCGAGTCGACCGCGAAGCAGTCGGCGCTGTCGTCGGCCACGGCGGCGGCGACGGCGTCGGCCTCGATCGTGATCGTCTCCGCGAACTCGGGGGCGTACACGCGCAACAGCGCGCCCAGCCCGTCGTCGGCGTCTTCGGCGTCGTCGGCGATGAACGCGGCCGGGGCGGCGAAGCGGGTGGAGGGCGCCAGCGAGGCGAGGTCGGTGAGCGTGATCAGCTGGTAGGCCGATTGCCGCTCCAGGTATTCCTGTGTGCAGGCGACGACCGTGCGCCGCTCGGCGAAGGTGGCGATGTAGGCCACCAGGCTGGTGTTGATCGACGAGTTGATCGACACGATCTGCGACGACACGGCGAAGTCGGCGGGCGGCGGCAGGGTGGTGGGTGTCGAGCTGCTGCTGGCGTCACTGGTGACGGGTGCGCTGTTGTCGGGGCTACTGGTGCTCGCAGCTTCGCTCGTGTCGGGTGCCGTCGTGTCGGGCGCTGTCGTCGCCGGGTCGCTGGTGGACACGCTGTCGGGAACGGTGGTGTCGGGCACAGTGGTGTCGGGCACGGTGGTGTCGGGAGCAGTGGGAATAGTGATCGGCGCGCGGGTGGTGGCGGTGATCACCTCGGTGGTGGGCACGGTGCTGCTGGGATAGGCAGCGAGCAAGAAGTCGAGCAACTCGCTACTGAAGTCGGGAATCATCTGAAACTGGCCGTCGATGATTGCCTGCGCGTAGGTGGCGCGGTCCATCGCCACCGGGTCTTTGCGCACGACTCGCACACCGGTGTTCTCCATGGCACGGGCGTAGATCGCGGCCAGCAACCCGCTCAGCGTGTCGCCTTCCACAGAAGTGATCGCCACCCGCGGTGCCAGGTGCAGCGAGGGCCCGGTCTCTTCCTCGGTGGCGGAGCAGGCGGCGACGCCGGCCGCGAGCACCGCGGTGAGCAACACGCCGACGCGGCGGACGAGTGAGGGGGTGGAGCGCTTCATCGGGGTGCGAGCCTACTGGCGGCGGGTTGTCTATTCCGTGTCGCCGCCGTGTCACTGCCGTGCACCTGGGCTCAGCGCCTCCGCCGCGCCACCTGCACCAACTGCTCCACGCCGCCGTCGACCAGCCACATCAGCCCCGGCCGGGGGGCGATCGGCGCCCGGCGGGGTAGCACCGCGCCGAGCAGGTCGCCGTCGAGGTCGCCACCTCCGCAGGCCACCAGCCCGGCCCGGCTGCGGCGCAGGATCGATGTCCAGTGGCCGTAGGTCTGGCGCAGCGCGTCGGCCCCGGCGGCGGCGAACACTGTGGCCCGCCCGTCGCGGGCGACCGCGGCCAGTGCCCCGTCGAGGTCGTCGGTCGTCTCCGCGTCGTCCACCACCACCAGCACCGGGCGCTGCTCGCTGGCCACGGCGAGGGCCGCGGTGGCGACGGTGATCCCCCCGTCGACCATGTCGATATGGTCGATATGGTCGACATGGTCGACGTGGTCGACGTGGTCGACGTGGTCGGCGTCTGGCTGGCGAGCGGCGCGGCGGGGCTGCACGACACCGACCCAACCATCGGGGTGCGCCTCGCGCCACGACGTGGCGAGATGGGCGAGGGCCGACGAGCGGCCACTGCGCGGGGGGCCCACGACCAACAGGTGGTCGCCGGCGCGGCGGCGCACGGTCACCACCGAACCGTCGCTATAGGCCAGACCGAGCGGCAGCACCGCGGTGCCGTCGTGTTTCCTGGCCGGGGGAAGTGCGGCTGCGTCGACGGCCGGCGGTAGGGCGAGCACGGCGCGCGCCGGGGTGTCGCGGTCAGCGGGCATGGCCTGCAGGGTGGCGGGCAGCGCGACCTGCGCGGTGGCGCGCATGTCGGCCACCACCACTCGCCCCGGGATCGCCTTGGGCACCAGCGCTGCGGGCACACCGAGCAGTTCGGCGTCGTGCGGGTCGTGCAGGTGCAACACCCACCTGCTCGCGCAGCCGGCGAGGAAGGCCGTTGGCACCGCGGCCACCTGCTCGACCCCGGCGATGATGCTCAGACCACGACCGTTGGCGGCGAGCAGTTCCGCCAGTCGGTCACCGTGCTCGACGAGGGCTGGATCGTCGAGGCCGCGGCGCAGCGCGTCGAGCCCGTCGACCACCACCACCCACGGTGTACCTGCCTGGTTGCCTGCATGGTTGCCTGCATGGTTGCCTGCCTGATGGCCTGCCCGCGCGCAGGCCATCGTCAGCAGGCGCTCCAGCCGCTCGCGTTCGTGCAGCCGCACCACCGCCCCGCATCTCGCATGCTGGGCGAGGGCGTCCCAACCGGCGGGGTGGCGCTGCTCGCCGCGGGCGTCGATCACGTACACGTGCGCCCCCGCGTGCAGCGCGCGCACGGCCAGCGCGCGAAGGGTGGTGGTGACCCCGCTGCCGAGACTGCCGGCGACGAGCAGGTGGCCGTCGGCGGGCGACCAGGTGAGCGCCAGCCGCCGCTGCCGGTCGGGGTCGTCGACCACCCCCAACGCGGTGCCGTGTCCGGTGTCGTGTCCAGCATCGTCAGCATCGCCGGCATCGCCGGCATCGCCGGCATCGTCAGCATCGCCCGCGAGGGCGGCGGCGATCTGCTCGGGGTGCAGCTCGGTGGGCAGCGGTGGGCACCACGGGGCGCGGGCGGGCCGCACACCTGCTAGCCGCGCCGCGTCGCTCACCGCTGCGGCCACCAACTGCAGCGGAGTGCGCAGACTGGCGTCGCTGCCCGGGCGGGTGCTGCAGTGCGCGGCCTGGAAGGTGACGTGGTCGTCGGCGCCGAGGCGCAGCACGGCGCGACCGGGCAACTGCCGGGCGAAGGTGGTGGGCGTGGCCACGCCCACCACGTCGTGCGCGTCGACGACATCCTGCAAGCGCAGCGCGAGGCGCAGGTTGGTGTTGGCGCGCACGTCGTCGTCGATCACCCCGTTGGGCCGCTGGGTGGCGAGCAGCAGGTGCACGCCGAGGCTGCGGCCGCGCTGGGCGATGCCCACCAGCGCGTGCAGGAAGTCGGGCTGCTCGGCGGCGAGTGCGGCGAACTCGTCGACCACCACCACCAGGCGGGCCAGCGGTGCGTGTGGGGCGCGGGCGCGCAGCTCGGCCAGGTCGGCGGCACCGTGCTCGCGCAGCACGCTCTCGCGGCGGCGCAGCTCGGCGTGCAGGCTGCGCAACGCCCGGTCGGCGAGGTGTTCGTCGAGGTCGGTGATCACGCCCACGACGTGAGGCAGACCCGCGCAGGCGTCGAAGGTGGCCCCGCCCTTGTAGTCGACCAGCACCAGCGCGAGGTGCTGGGGGCTGGTGTTGACAGCCATCCCCAGCACGAGCGTGCGCAACAACTCGCTCTTGCCCGCGCCGGTGGTGCCCGCGATCAGGCCGTGCGGGCCGTCGCGCACCAGATCGATGTCGACCGCGCCGTCGGCGGCCAAACCCACCAACGACCGTGGCGCGGGGTCGGGGCCGGCTGTCGCCCAACGCGCGGCGATCGCAGCCGCGTCGGGTAGGCCACCCCACAACTCGGCCAACGACAGTGAGCGCGGAACAGTCGCCGTCGCGGCCAGCGCGTCCTCCGGGTCGCGAAGGCCGCGCAGCAGGTCGGCGCAGCATTGCGCTGCCGCCTGGCCCATCGCCGCGATGCGCACCAGCGTCGGCAATCCGGCCGCGCGCACGTCGGGCTCCCAGCGAGCTGTGGGCGACAAGGTGGTGTGCAGCGCGGCGGTGCACACCGGCGGCAGCGGACCCTCGCCGACGACGGCCAACAGTGCGTGTTCGTGCGCGTCGGCCAGCAGGCGGCGCAGGGCCGAGGTGCGCGTCACCAGCAGCGCGGGCTGATCGGTCACCACCAGCAGATGGCCCGTGAAGCAATCGAGTTCAGCGAGCAGGTTGCCGACCGCCTGGTCGCGGACGATCGCGGGGGTACCGTCGGGCAGCATCACCTGCGGCGCCGCCTCCAGCCACTGCCAACTCGTCGGCTGGTCGGTCACCACCACCACGCGCAGGTCGGCCGGGCCGCAGTTGGTGATCAGTTGCACCAGCAGCGCGCGGGCGACGGCGAGCGACTGCGCGCCACGTAGCCCAACCCGTGCCCCGGGGGCCAGCGACGCGGGAATCGACACACCGCACACCGGCTCACCGTCGACCGGGGAGACGATGTCGCCGATGCCGAGCGCGACGTCGAAGGCATCGGCGTCGACCGCACGGCGCGCCCACAGCCGGTGGTCGCGATACAGCGCAGGTAGCAGGTCGACCAGCGCCGGTGTCGCTGCCTCGTGCGCGGCGCGGTGGCTGCGGCGGGCTTGCTCGCGGGTGTGGTCGGCGGTGGCAAGCGCGGCCTGGTAATGGCGGTGGGCATCGCGGCGGTGGCGCCCGCTGGCGACGCGTTGCGCTCCCCAGCCGGCCAAGGCCACCATGCCGCCGAGCAGGCCGAACAGGAAGAACATCGGCTGGTGCAGCACCAGCGCGATCGCGCCGGCGCCCACCAGGCCGACGAGGGTGGGTAGCAGGCCGCCATGGGTGGGGGTGGGCACGTCGGGTGGGGTCGGGTCGTCGATGGTCCCCGGCTGCCAGCGCGGCCCCACCCGCGGGGCGCGCACCACCGTGACGCCCGGGCTGCCCGGTCCGCGCTCGCCGCCCGGGCTGTGCTTGCCGCCAGTGCTGTGCTCGCCCGCGGGGGTCGAGCGGGCGACGCGCACCAGGCTGTTGCCCACCTCCACCCACGCTGCTTCGTGCAGCACGACGCTGGTGGCCACGGTGGCCCCGTCGACGTGCAGCGCACCGGCCAGGGGCGTGAGTCGCAAGCAGCCGTCGGCGGCCACCTCGGCCAGTGCGTGGTAGGGCTGCAACGCCGGGTCGTCGGCGCGCAGGGCGAGGTCACCGGCCCGCCCGACGATGCTCCGTCCTGTGGTGCCGGACGCGACGAACTGTGTCGCCCCCGCGTCGGGGCCGGCGTGCCACGCGAATGTCCAGCCGGGTGTCGAGCTGCGTGTCGAGCTGCGTGTCGATGTGCGTGTCGATGTGCGTGTCGAGGTGTCCACACCCTCACTGGGCACAGCGAGAAGCCCGTTCCGGCAACCATTTCTGCCACTCGTCGTGCTGTGTCCCGACGGTGAGCAGCGCGGTGAGCAGCGCGGTGAGGCCAGCGGTGAGGCCAGCGGTGAGGGGTGGGCCGCACGATCCGCCCATGAACACCACACATCACCCTGCTCACCCTGCTCACTCAGCTGGCTCAGCCGGCTTGGCTTACTCAGCTGACCTTGCTGGTTCGGGTTCTCGAGCACTCCGCGCGGCCGAGCTGCGCTCGAACCACTTCCTGCTCGTGCGCCTCACCCGCGAGTGGCAGCGGCTCGCCTTCGACCGCCAGCTCGTCGCGCAGGCACATGGTTGGGGTCTGCCGGTCGACTTCGCCACGCTCGACGACATCCTCCTTGCCGGCGGCTGGTACCGCAGCGCGGGCGAGCGCCGGCGCACCGGGCCCTCGCGGGTCTCCGCCGACGCGGTGCTGCATGCGTTGCTGGTGGCGGCGCGCGACGACGAGCTGGCAGCGCGGGTTGTGCTGCAGCGGCTGCTGCCCGGGTTGGTGACCCTCGCCTGCCGGTGGCAGCGGCGCTGCGACGGCGACGTGGTGTCAGAGTTGCTCACCGCGGCCTGGCCGGTGATTCGCACCTACCCCTACGAACGGCGCCCGCTGCACCTGGTGGCCAACCTGCTCAACGACTGCGAATACCACGCCTTCCGCCGCGCCAATCGGCGGCTGATGCAGCAAGTGGCCACCGCGCCGCACGAACTCGACTGCCCGGTGGAACCACCACCGCCCGATGCACGCGCCGAGCTGGCCGAGGTGATCAGCTGCTCGCGTCAGCTCAGCGAGGACGACCGCCACCTGCTGGCGTTGTTGGCCAGCGGGCGATCGATGCTGGAGGTGGCCGACGCGCTGGCGATGAGCGAGCGCACGCTGCGCAACCACAAGGCGCGGGTGATGGCCCATCTGCGCAGCGCGGTCGCGCTCGCGGGCGCAGCCTGAACGGCGCCGCTCATCTGCTCAGCGGCTCAGACGGGATGCTCGTCGTGCAGCCCGCGCAGGTGGTCGAGCAACGGCGGCAGGCAGCGCTCGACGGTGTCGAACATCGCGCGGTACGCCTGCGGCCCGAGCCCCCACGGATCGGGGGTCTGTTCGTCACCGGGCCGCGCGTAAGGGTCCCAGCGGCGCAGCAACTGCACCTGCACCGGCTCCACCGTGCGGTACCACCCCTGGCGCGACTCGACCCCGCCGCGCAGGCGCTCGAGGTCGTCGACGTTCTCCTGATCCATGGCCACGATCAGATCGAACAGGGCGAAGTCGTCGGGGTGCAGTTGCCTTCCGATGTGCGTCACCCGGTAGCCGCGGCGCGCACCCTCGGCTTGGGCCAGCGGGTGCGGTGACTGGCCGAGGTGCGATCGCCCGGTGCCCGCCGAATCGAAGCGGGCGAACCTCGCGTTGCCGAGCAGGTGGTCGGCCACCGCATGCGCCGCTGGCGAGCGGCAGTGGTTGCCGAGACAGACGAACAGCACCGCTACCGGGGGGCGCTCGCCGGTCACGACGGTGTGGCCCCCACTCGGAAGCGGCGCAGGCGCAGGCTGTTGCTCACCACGAACACGCTGCTGAAGGCCATCGCCGCGCCGGCCACCAGCGGTGACAGCTTCCAACTCATCGCCAGCGGGATGGCGGCGACGTTGTAGGCGAAGGCCCAAAAGAGGTTGCCGCGGATCACCGCGAGGGTGCGTCGGCTGAGGCGGATCGCGTCGGCCGCGGCGTGCAGGTCGGCGCGCACCAGGGTGAGGTCGCTGGCCTCGATCGCCACGTCGGTGCCGCTGCCCATCGCGATGCCGAGGTCGGCCTGCGCCAACGCGGCGGCGTCGTTCACCCCGTCGCCCACCATCGCCACCACTCGCCCCTCGCTCTGCAGGCGACGCACCTCGGCCACCTTGGCGTCGGGTAGCACGCCGCTGATCACGTCGGCCGGGTCGATGCCCACCTGCGCGGCCACGGCCTGCGCGACGGCGGCGTTGTCGCCGGTGAGCAGGATCGGGCGTAGCCCGAGGGCGCGCAGGCGGGCGATGGCAGCCGCGCTGGTGGGCTTCACCGTGTCGGCGACGCTGATCGTGCCGAGCAGCCGCACAGGGTCAGCCGTGCCAGCTGTGCCGGTGAGATCGCGCACGGCGATCACCGTCGCCGCGCCGTGCTCACCGTGCTCACCGTGCTCACCGTGCTCGGTGGGATACTCGGCGGGGGCGGGCCGCCCGACACTGATCGTGCGTCCTTCCACCTCGCCCTCGGCACCGACTCCGGCGTGGGCGACGAAGTTGCTCACCTCGGGCTGCGCGCCGCCCAGCTCACTCGCCGCGCGCGCCACGGCGACGGCGATCGGGTGCTCGCTGGCTCGCTCCACCGCTCCGGCGAGACGCAACAAGTCGTCGTGGGTGGCCGCCACCGGATGTACGCCGACGACGGCCATCTTGCCGGTGGTCACCGTGCCGGTCTTGTCGAGCACGATCGTGTCGACGCGGCGGGTGCTCTCCAGCATCTCCGGACCCTTGATCAGGATGCCCGCCTGCGCACCGCGCCCGGTGCCCACCAGCAGCGCGGTGGGGGTGGCCAGGCCGAGCGCGCACGGGCAGGCGATGATCAGCACGGCCACCGCCGGGGCCATCGCCTGCGCGAAGCTGTCGGTGCGGGCCATCCAGAACCCGAGGGTGGCCAGTGCCAGCGTGATCACCACCGGCACGAACACCCCCGCGACACGGTCGGCCAGCCGTTGCACTGGTGCCTTGCCGTTCTGCGCGGCCTCCACCAGGCGCGCCATCTGTGCCAACGCGGTGTCGGCGCCGACGCGCGTCGCGCGCACCACCAGCCGACCGTTGGTGTTGATCGTCGCCCCGGTCACCGCGTCGCCGACGCCTACCTCCACCGGGACGCTCTCGCCGGTGACCAGGCTGATGTCGATCGCCGACGCGCCGGCCTCCACCACCCCGTCGGTGGCGATGCGCTCACCGGGGCGCACCACGAAACGCTGCCCGACGTGCAGTGTGGCCGCGTCGACGGTTTCCTCCTGGCCGTCGTCGTGCAGCACGGTGGCGGTGGCCGCACCCAGTTGCATCAGCGCGCGCAACGCACCGCCGGCTCGCCGCTTGGCGCGGGCCTCGAACCAGCGGCCGGCGAGGATCAGCGCCACCGTGGTGCTGGCTACCTCGAGGTAGAGATGATGCGTCTCGCCGCGTTCTGGCACCAGCGACATCGACATGCGCACGCCGAGGTCGCCGGCGTGGGTCGCGAACAGCGCATAGGCACTCCATCCGTAGGCGGCGATCACGCCCACCGACACGAGCGTGTCCATGCTTGCCTGCCCCTGGCCGAGGTTGCGCCAGGCGGCGAGATGGAACGGCTTGGCCGACCACACCGCCACCGGGGTGGCCAGCACCAGCGCCACCCACTGCCAGCCGCGGAACTGCGCGGCCGGCACCATCGACAGCACCAGCACCGGCAGCCCGAGGGCCACCGCCAGCAGCAACCGCCGACGCAGGTCGGCGATGCGCGCCTCGGCCGGATCGTCGCCGGTGCCGGGGGGCGGCGGGAGTGCGGCCGAGTAGCCGATCGACTCGACCGCGCCGATCATCGTCGCGGTGTCGACGCGCGTCGGGTCGTAGTTGATCGCCGCCCGCTCGGTGGCGTAGTTAACGGTCGCGCTCACTCCGTCGAGACGGTTGAGCTTCTTCTCGATCCGCGACGCGCACGCGGCACAGGTCATGCCGGTCAGTGCCAGGTCGACGTGCTCGGGCTGCTCTGCCGGGTCTGTACCAGTGTGCTCAGTGTGCTCAGTGTGCTCAGTGACACTCATGGCTGCTCACCGTGCTGTGTGTCCTGTGTCTCGTGCTGCTCGTGCTGTACAGGGTGTACCGGCTGTACAGGGTCGTCGTCGGTGGCCGTGCCCAGCGCAAAGCCGCCACCGAAGGCGATGGCCAGCACGAGCGCGAAGGCGGCCAGGCGGACGGCGACGCTGCTCACGGCTGGCCCGTCAGCCGGCCACTTCGAAGCCGGCCTCGTCGATGGCGGCGACGATCGCGTCGCGATCGAGCGCGTCGCCGTTGACGGTCACCAGTTTGGCGTCGAGGTCGACGGCCACCGAGGCGACACCGGCCACCTTGGCGACCTCGCCCTCCACCGACATCTTGCAGTGCCCGCAGGTCATACCCGGCACTGTGAATACAAGTTCGCTCATGGTGTACTCCGTGTGTTGTGTTGTGTTGTGTTGTGTGCTGTGTCCGGGTGCAGGGTCACGCGCGCAGCAGTCGCTCGACGGCCTTGGTGGCTTCGCGCACCAACTCACCGGTGCGTTCGTCGTGGCCGGCCGCAGCGCCGGCGACGCAATGCCCGAGGTGCCCCTCGAGCAGTTGCAGGCCCACACCCTGCAAGGCCTTGGTGACCGCAGCCACCTGGGTGAGCACGTCGATGCAGTAGGTGTCGTCCTCCACCATCCGCTGCAGGCCGCGTACCTGGCCTTCGATGCGCCGCAGGCGGGTGAGCAGTTGCTGCTTGTCGGTGGAGTATCCGGGGTTGCCGTGCACGTCAGCCACTATACCCCCATGGGGTATCTGTTGGCAACCCTGTCAGCCCCACACCGGGTGGCGCTTGTCGAAGAAGGCGGCGATGCCTTCTTGCGCATCGGCCGAGGTGGCCGAGGTGGCCATCA
>CAUJEE010000195.1 GCA_963169215.1 Actinomycetota bacterium | reverse complement strand
CCTCGGGTCCGACACCGAGCACCTCCCACGGACTCGGAGAACCCGACGGCACAGCCACGTCCGGCAACGGTAGCCGCCTGCGCCGGAAAGGGCGGGGTGCTTGTCGGCATCCCGGCGAGCGCCTAGGATTCGCAGCCTCAGAATAAACCGGCCCGCATCTCCGCGGTGCCGGACTCCTAGGGGGAGAACCCAATGCAGAAAACCCGTGTGCGTCGTGTAGGCGCACTGCTCGTAGGCCTGGCCCTCGTGGCCGCAGCCTGCGGCGACGAAGACGAGAAGAAGTCGGATGGTGGTGAGGGTGCGCTGTGCGAGGGCGAGTCCGACGGTGTGTTGCACATCGGTACGGTGCTGCCGCAGACCGGCAACCTCGCGTTCCTCGGCCCGCCCGAATTCGCCGGCGTCGAGCTGGCAGTCGCCGACATCAACGCCGCCGGTGGTGTTCTCGGCAAGGATGTGGTCCTGACCCAGGGCGACTCGGGCGACACCTCCACCGACATCGCCAACCAGACCGTTGACGCAGGCCTCGCCGCCGGCGTCGACGCCTTCGTGGGCGCGGCCTCCTCGGGTGTGTCGTTCACCTTCATCGACAAGCTCGTCGAGAACTGCAAGATCCACTTCTCGCCGGCCAACACCTCGCCCGATTTCACCACTTACGCCGATGGCGGTCTGTACTTCCGTACTGCTCCGTCCGACGTGTTGCAGGGCCGTGTGCTCGCCGACCTGATGATCGCCGAGGGTGTCACCAACGCCGTCTTCATGGCGATGCAGGACCCGTACGGTGAGGGCCTCCTCAAGTACTCGTCGGAGCCCTTCGCCGATCAGGGTGGTGAGGTGGTCGACAGCTTCACCTACGACCCCACTCTCGCCACCTTCGACGCCGAAGTCGACCGCGTGGTCACCGCCGACCCCGAGGCGCTGGTGCTGATCGGCTTCGCCGAGTCGGCGCAGATCCTCACCGGTCTGTTCGAGAGCGGCTTCACCCCGGATGTGAAGAAGATCTACCTGGTCGACGGCAACATCGGTGACGCGCTGACCGAGGGCTTTGCTCCCGGCTCGTTCCTCGGCATCAAGGGCACCCTGCCCGCCGCCGAGACCACGCAGGACTTCAAGGACGCGCTGATGGCCGTCGATCCCGAACTGATCGACTTCAGCTACGCGCCCGAGTCGTACGACGCGGTCGTCATCACCGCCCTTGCCGCTGCCATCGCCGGCAGCGACGATCCCGGGATGATCGCTGCTGAGATCAACGGCGTCACCCGCGACGGTGAGAAGTGCACCAGCTTTGCCGACTGCATGGCGCTGATCGAGGCCGGCACCGACATCGACTACGACGGTCCCTCGGGCCCGCAGACCTTCGGTCCCGAAGGCGAGCCCACCGAGGCCAGCTTCCAGATCCTCAGCTACGACGCGAACAACTCGGTCTCGGGCGACATCGCCCCCGAGTACCGCTTCGCCAAGATCTGATGACCTGAACACCGTTCACTCTCGGTGAACAACCGACAGAGGGGGTCGCTGCGGCGGCCCCCTCTTCGCGTCCCCGGTGGGCGGTTGTCAGCGTGCTTTGGCCAGCGTGCCCAGGTAGAGCTCGACCACCTTCGGGTCGGACAACAGCTCTTCACCGGTGCCGGTGTAGGCGTTGCGTCCCTGGTCGAGAACGTAGCCGCGGTGGCAGATCTGCAGGCATCGCGCCGCGTTCTGCTCGACCATGATGATCGCCACGCCGGAGCGGTTGACTTCCCTCACTCGGTCGAAGACCTGGTCTTGCAGCACCGGCGACAGCCCGGCCGAAGGCTCGTCGAGCAGCAGCACCGACGGCTGCATCATCAAGGCACGCCCCATCGCCAGCATCTGGCGTTCGCCTCCCGACAGCGAGCCGGCCTGAGCACTGTTCCGTTCGCCCAGCCGGGGGAAGATCGACAGCACCTCTGTGCGGCGCTCGCGGTACGAACTGGGGTTCTGGTAGCAGCCCATCTCGAGGTTCTCGTCGACGGTCAGGCTGGGGAACACGTTGTTGATCTGGGGCACATAGCCGATGCCCCGCCGCACCAGCTGGTTGGCCTTCATCCCGGTCACTTCCTCGCCGCGCAGCCACACACTGCCGGTGTGGATCTTGAGCAGGCCGAACAGCGCCTTGAGCATCGTCGACTTGCCGGCACCATTGGGGCCGAGCACCCCGACCAACTCGCCGGCGGCCACCTCGATGCTCGCCCCGTTGAGGATGTTCACCCCCGGCACGTAACCGGCCACTACCGAGTCGACGTGGATCACCAGATCGTCATCCATTGCCGTCCTCCTCGCTGAGCGCGGCGTGCGAGGTGCCCAGGTAGGCGTCGATCACTGCCGGGTTCTTGCCCACCGACGCCGCTCGACCCTCGGCGACCACTACTCCCTCGGCCATGACCACCACCCAGTCGGAGATGTCGCGCACCACATCCATGTCGTGCTCGACGAACACCACAGAGATACCCTGCGCGCGCAGGCGCTTCACGTGCCCGAGCAGCGATTGGGTGAGCGCAGGGTTGACGCCGGCCATCGGCTCGTCGAGCATGATCAGCTTCGGTTCGGTCATCAGGCTGCGGGCCATCTCCAGCAACTTGCGCTGGCCACCCGACAACGCCCCGGCGAACTCGTCCTTCATGTGCACCATGTTGAACTCGTCGAGCACCTCCAGCGCCTTGGCCTCCAGCGCCTGCTCCTGGCCCCGCCACATCGACGGCACCAGCGCCCGCCACATCGACTCACCGCTCTGCCGCTGGCCGCCGAGCTTCATGTTCTCCAACACTGTGAGCTTGGCCAGCACCTTGGTGAGCTGGAACGTGCGCACCATCCCCCGCTGGGCGAGGACATGTGGCGCCACGTTGGTGACCCGCTCACCCTCGAACACCACCTCACCCATGTCGGGCCGGTCGAAGCCGCTGAGCAGGTTGAACAGCGTCGTCTTGCCCGCACCGTTGGGCCCGATGAGGGCGGTGATCGCTCCGGCCTGGATCTCCAGCGTGTCGACGTTGACGGCGATCAAGCCGCCGAAACGACGTTCGATGTTGTGCGCGACGAGTATCGGCGAGGGCTTGGGAGAGCCCGGCTGTTCGAGGCAGTCGTCGAAGGCGTGCTCGGCCGGGTTGTCCCACTCGGTGTCGCGCAGCCGTCCGGCCGCGCCACCCCCGGCGGTGCCGCCGCGTTCGAAATCTGCGTCACTTGCGGGCATCGATCGCGATCCCTCTCTTGTCGCCGATCATGCCCTGCGGCCGGAAGATCATCAGTGACATCAGACCGATGCCGACGAGCATGAACCGCACCTGGCCGACCTGAACGCCGTCCATGATGCCGGTAGGGATCTTCTCGTCGCTCACCGCCTCGCGCAGTACGTTCTCGATCCCGGAGAGCAGCATCCAGAAGATCACCCCTCCGAGTACCGGTCCCCACACTCGACCGAGGCCGCCGAGGATGGCAACGGTGAGCGCGAAGAAGGTGAACGCCCGGCTGTAGTTGTCGGGTTGCACCGAGTTGTTGGAGATGGCGAAGAACATCCCCGCCAGGCTGCCGAACAGGCCACCCATCACCAGGCTCTGCATCTTGAAGCGGAAGATGCTCTTGCCCATCGCCCGGGCCGCGTTCTCGTCCTCACGGATCGACTTCAACACCCGCCCCCATGGGCTGTTCACCAGCCGCCACATCACGAACACGGCGAGGCACACCATCAACCAGCCGACGCCCATCTCCCACAGGTCGGCGCCGGTGAAGCGCAGGTTGAGCGGGCCGAGCTCGAAGCCGTACTTGGCCGACGGGGTGAGCGGGTTCCATTCCTGGAAGTCGTTGGCGAAGCCGTTGATGCCGTTGGTGCCCCCGCTCCAGTCCTTCAGCTTCTGGTAGCGCACGACCAGCCTGATGATCTCGGCCGCGGCGATGGTGACGATGCCGAGGTAATCGGCGCGCAAGCGCAGGGTGGGCATACCGAGCAGCACTGCGAGCACTAGGCCGCAGAGCAGGCCGATGAGCACACCCACCCCCAGTGGAAGGCCGTAGTAGCTGGTGGAGATGCCCACCCCGTAGGCCCCCACGGCCATGAACCCCACTTGGCCGAAGTTCATCAGCCCGGTGTAGCCGACGTGCAGGTTCATCCCGATCGCGGCGAGGATGTAGATGATCGCCGTCTGGGTGATGCCCGAGCGCAGTGTGTTGCTGAAGATCAACGACCAGTCCATTGCTCATCCAATCCGTTCGCGGCGGCCGAAGAGGCCCTGCGGTCGCACCATCAGGATCACGATCATGAGGAACAAGGCGGGCACCGTTTGCAGCTCCGACGGCCACCACACGGTTGACACCAGGATGGCAATGCCGACGAAGATGCTGCCGGCCATCGCCCCGAAAGCGGTGCCGAGGCCGCCGAGCGTGACGGAGGCGAATACGAGCAGCAGCAGCTGCTGACCCATGGTCCAGCTGACGGTTTCGGTGACGCCTTGGAAGGCGGCGCCGAGCGATACCAGCGCACCGCCGAGGGCCCACACCAGGGTGATGATGCGGTCGACGTCGACACCGGTGGATGCGGCCAGATCGGGGTTGTCGCTCACCGCTCGCATCGCCTTGCCCAGCCGGGTGTAGCGCAGGCCGAGCGCGACCAGGACGAGGATCGTCGCACTGAGCGACATGATGATGATCTCCTTCGGGCTCAGCGATATCGGCCCGAAAGTGATCGACTTGCGCTGCACTGCGTAGTCGGCGTACTTGCTCGGTCGGTCGCCGAACTGGTACAGGATCGCGTACTGCATGAAGATGCCGAAGCCGATGGACACGATGCTCATCGCCACCAGACCTGTGTTGCGCCGCCGCAGCGGCCGCCACAGGCCGCGGTCGACCAGCGCCCCGGCAAGCGCGCCGAGCACCATCGCCAGCAACGCGGCGTAGATCAGCGGGATGCCGTAGGTGACATTGAACATCCAGGCCAGCACTGCGCCGAGGGTGATCATCTCGCTGTGCGCGAAGTTGACCAGACCGGTGGTGCCGTAGATCAGCGACAGGCCGATGGCACACATGCCGATGATCAGACCGAACTGCAATCCGTTCACCGCCAGGCGCGCCATCCGCTCGTACCACGGATCACCGGCACCGACATTGGACGTGCCGCCATCGCCGAGCACGAGGTTGAACAGCACCGCCTTGGACTGCCCGTCCGCTATCCGTAGCGGCAGCGTCTGCTTGGTGGAGTCGAGCACATTCACGCCCTCAGGCAATGACTCGAGGTCGAGGCGCACGGCGTAGTCACCGGGGCCGGCGGGAAGCTCGACCTGGAACGAGCCATCGGCAGCGCTGATGCCCGTGCCGATCACCTCGCCCAGCGACTCGACGCTGCGCGCATCGGCGGAGAGGGTGGCGGCGAGCACCTCCACCACGCCACCTTCCACGGGTACACGATCGTCCTTGCCACCCGACTCGGTGGCTTCGACGGTGTACTGCAGCTTGCCGCTGACCACCTGCGCCGGTTCCTCGGCCGAGGCGGCGTGGTCGCTGTGGGCGGGGGTGGCAAGCGCCAGGAACGCTGCCGTGAAGATTCCGATCAGGGGCCACCGAGACATGGGAGCCGTACTATATAGCGCGTGGTCAAGCGCCTAGGACGATCGAACGGTCGCCAGCGCCGTTGGCCTCGCGCGGCCGTGCTCATCGGAGCCGCCGCCGCCACTGCCGCGGGCTGCAGCGCTCGCGACACGACACCGTCGGCGACGGGTTTCGTGTCGACCACGACTGTTCAGACCGATCCGCACGAAACTGCCCGCGAGGTGTGCGGCCTGCTGCGCGAGTACGTCAACGACACGGCCGACATCGCCAACCGGGCCGCAACGCTGGTGAGCAGATCACCCGACCCTGTCGCCCGCCGCGACGCCGTCCTGGCCGGGTTCGACGAGTTGATCGAACGCAGCGAGCAACACCGCGACGCGGTCGGCACGATCGATCCCACCGACTTGTACCTGGGAGGTCCGTTGCTCGCCGACCTGGTCACCGGCGCGGAACAGGCGATTGCCGAGCTACGCGACGAGCGCACACTGTTCGCAACCCTCGACGGCATTGCCGACGGCGACCGCAGCGGGCGCGTCGGCCAGTTTTTCAACGCGCTGGAGAAGGCGATGTCGGTGGTCGAGCCGGCCCCTACCGACTACCCCGACGACGCCTTGCTCGCCGCCCTCGCCGACGAACCCACCTGCCGCTTCGTGGTGCAGTTGTAGTTCGGCGCGGGCGCGTCGCGCTGAGCCGACAGCGGTGGCGGGTCGCCTCGCCATCTACAGTTCCGCTCGTGTCGACGCCCCCCACAGCCACCCCTCCCGCGGTCGGCGGCCGCGGCGCGCCGCGCATGGCGACTCTGGCCGTGCTGATCGCCGCCCTGTCGTTCGGCACCACCGGCACGGTGTTGGTGAATGCCCCCGAGGCGGCCGATGCGTGGTCGGTGGGCGCGGTGCGCCTACTCGTCGGGGCGGCGACGCTGCTGACCGTCGCGGCCCGGGCGGGCCACCGGTGCGCTCGCCCGTGGCGGATGCGCTCCACGCTGCTGGGGGCACTGGGCGTGGCCGGTTTCCAGGCCTGCTACTTCCTCGCCGTCGAGCGCACGGGAGTGGCGGTGGGCACGGTCGTCACCATCGGCTCCGGGCCGATGGTGGCCGGTGCGATCGCAGCGGTCCGTGACCGACGCCGTCCGGCCGGCGCGTGGCTGGGTGGCACAGCCGTGAGCGTGGTCGGCGTCACCGTGCTCGGACTCAGCGGGAGGTCCTCCGCAGCCGACGCGGTGGGCGTGCTACTGGCCTTCGCCGCCGGATGCGGCTGGGCGCTGTTCGCCACCGTCGGCAAGTCGCAGATCGAGCAGGGCAGCGACTCGACGGCGACGATGGCCGCGATGTTCGGCGGTGGTGGTCTGCTGCTCTCGCCCGTGCTGCTCGCCCACGACCCAGGTTGGATGGCGCAGGGCAACGGCTGGTGGATCGCGCTCTACCTGGGGGTGGTCACAGTCGGCGTGGCGTACACGTTGTACGGCTTTGCGCTGCGGCACCTGCCCACCCACACCGTCGTGACGCTGACATTGCTCGAGCCGATCACCGCCGCCGTGCTGGGCGCGGTGCTCGTGCACGAAGGCATTCGTGCCGCGGGGTGGGTGGGGGTCGCGCTGGTGGTGGTCGGCCTGTGGATCACCGCTCGCGACGTCACGGTGGAAGGGGCCACCGGCGGAACTGCGGCCTGAGGCTCAGGCGCCAAGCACCGAGTCGATCATCTCGCGCGCGGAGGGCACCACCTTGCTCGTGCTGCACCACAGCCAGGCAGTGCACGCGGTGAGTGCTGCCGCCCCAGCGAGGTGCACTGCCACCAGCACCACCGGCAACCCGGCGGCGTACTGCACGTAGCCGATCGCGCCCTGCACCAACGCAGTGATCAACCACGCGGTGAGTGCCGCGTCGAGTACGCGCCGGTCGTGGGCCAGGCGGCGCAGCGTCCACAACAACCACAACGCGATGGCCACCGTCACCCACACGATGGCCGCGTGCGTGCGGGTCACCCACACCAGCGCGGTGCCGCTGATGTCGGAGGCCGTGCCGAAGAATCGTCTGGCCTCTTCGTCGCCGGCGTGGGGGCCGGTGCCGGTGACCACCGAGCCGGCGAGCAGCGCGATCCATGTCCACACAACCAGGAGGCGCACCCGCCGGCGCACCCGCGGCACCACCGCGCTCAGCCGCTCGCCTTCGTCGGGCTGACGTGAGCGCACGATCATCACAACCGCCACCCAGATGAGCACCAACGACAGCACCATGTGCGCTTGCACCGCGAACGGGTTGACGTCGGTCCACACCACGATCGCGCCGACAACGCCTTGCGCGGGTACGCCGATCAGCATCACCAGCGAGAGCGACAGCAGGTCGCGGCGACGCGGGCGGCGAAACCATGCCGCGATCGCGGCGAGCGCGACACCGATGCACACTGCGAAGGTGAACAGGCGGTTGATCTGCTCGATCGCCGCATGCTTGTCGGAGACATCGACCAGCTTGTCGGCGTTGCAGTTCGGCCAGTCGTCACAGCCGAGGCCGGAGCCGGTGAGCCGCACCACACCACCGCTGACGACGATGGCCACCAGCAGGACGAGCGCGCCGATGCAGATCGACAGGAACTCCGCGGGAGTGAAACCCTGGGTGCGGACCCTGCGTACGAACTGCTGCACACGCGACATGGCCAGCACGCTACGGCCTGATGCACGGTGACCGCCATCAGCCTGCTCGCCGCGGTTGGCCTGCGCAGGGGGTGGCGATACGGGCCGATAGCGTGCGCACAAGTGAAGAAGCCCACCGTCCAGCAGCGCCGCGCGGAGATCCTCGAGACCACGTGCGAGGTGGTCATCGAGCGCGGCTTCGCCGCCACTCGCATCGCCGACGTCGCCAAGCGACTGGAGGTGTCGAGCAGCCTGATCCACTACCACTTCGACTCCAAGGAGCAACTGCTGGCCGAAGCCTTCGCCCACTACGCGCAGAAGGACGTGGCCGAGATGGAGGCCGAGGTGGAGGCCGCTCCCACCGCTGCCGCGCAGCTCGAGCGGGTGATCCAGAATTACGTGCCCGAGGGCAGCGACGACGTCGAGTGGATGCTGTGGATCGACGGGTGGGGTGAGGCGCTGCGTAACCCGATGATGCGCACGATCAGCCAGGAGCTCGACGAGCAATCGGCCGCGCTCGTCGAGCGGGTCATCCGCCACGGAATCGATTCGGGCGAGTTCGTGTGCACCGACCCCGCCGCTGCGGCGATGAGGCTCACCTCGGTGGTCGACGGCCTTGCCGTGCAGTTCGCCGCGCACAGCGGGATGATGAGCCGCGACCAGTTCATCGAGCACGTGCGCACGCTCGCCGCATGGGAGGTGGGGCTCGAGCCGGAAGACCTGAGCGCCAGCGCCGCGCCCCGCGCCTCGGTGGGCGCGCCATCGCCGGCCACCGAGACCGCGCTGCGCCGCCTCGTGTCGCAGTGGTGCGATGCCAGCATGCGTCGCGATGCCGGTGCGGTGGCCGAGCTGCTCACCGACGACGCGGTGCTCGACACCGGCAAGGTGATCAGCGGCCGCGAGGCGATCAGGACCGCGCTGCACAAGAGCTTCGCCGCGTTCGAGTGGCTGGTGCAGTTGGCCCCCAACGCGGTGTTCGAGGTCGACGAGGCTGAGGGCGCGGGAGTCGGCCGGGTGATGGTGCAGGAGACGAGCAAGTCGAAGCGGGGTGCCGAGTCGGTGTCGTTCGCGCTCTACGACGACCGCTTCCGCCGCGTCGACGGCCAGTGGCGATTCGCGGCTCGCACCCGCACCCCCCTGCGCCGCCCCTGACCCCCACCCCCAATGTGGCGTTCAGGCCGGCTGTCGGCCCGACTCAACGCCGACTTGCCCGAGCCCCAGCGATGTCGGCGTTCAGGCCGGCTGTCGGCCCGACTCAACGCCGACTTGGGCCGACGCGGGGCTCAGGTCGGGTCGGTGAAGCTCGCCGGGCGGTTCTCGAACGAGGCCATCACCGCTTCCACCTGGTTCGGGCGACCCACCAGACGGCCGATCACCTCACGCTCTCTGGCGAACTGATCACCCGCCCCGGCGTTGAACAGTTGGTTGAGCAATTCCTTCGCGCCGCGCACCGCGTCGGGGCTGAGCGCGGCGATCTGCGCGGCGAGGCTCATCGCCTCCGCGTGTGGGTCGTCGGCCAGGCGGGTGGCCAGACCCAGGCGGTGTCCCTCGCGCCCGTCGAAGATGCGCGCCGTGAACACCAACTCCTTGGCCACGTCGGCACCCACCAGACGGGCGAGGAACAAGGTGCCGGTCATGTCGGGCACCAACCCCCAGTACACCTCGCGCACGCTGAGCTTGGTGTCGGGGTGCACGATGCGGATGTCGGCGCCGAGCGCGATCTGGATGCCGCCGCCGAGGGCATGGCCGTGCACCGCAGCGATCACGGGCACGGGCACCTCCTGCCACACCCACGCCACCTGCTGGCCGCGGTGGGTGATCCCGCTGGTGCTCATCGCCCCCGGGTTGTCGTCGCCCGCCTGCGCCGCCGCCTCGTCGCGGTTGCCGGCGAGGGCGGTCATCACGCTCATGTCGAGGCCGGCGCAGAACGACTTACCCTCGCCGGACAGCACCGCCACCCGCACCCCGGGTGCGGTCCTGAGGTAGTCGCCGGCGTCGGCGAGGGCGCCGAACATCGCCATGTCGAGCGCGTTGCGCTTGTCGGCGCGGGTCATCCGCACGTCGGCGATGCCGTCGGCAACGGTGATGCGGACCCGGTCGCGGAATTCGGTGGTGCTCATCGGCGCGAGTCTGTCAGCCCTTCCCGGCGCCGGCCGAGTCGGTGGCGCGACTCAGTCGACCAGGCGCAGGCCGCTGGGCACGATCGACGGCGCGGCCTGGGGTAGGTCGACGACGAACTCGGTGCGGTGGGCGGGGAAGATGTGCTCGCTCATCAGCACCGGCTCGCCGCTCTCGGTGGTGGTGACCCGCTCGCAGCGCAGCACCGGGCTGTCGACGGGGATCTCCAGCAGCGCGGCGTCGTCGTCGCCGGCGGCCGCTGCACCGATGGTCTGCGTCGCCCCGCGCAACGCGAGGCCGAGCAGCTCGTAGAACGGCTTGCGCTCCACGTCGCGGCGGCTGAGGTGCTGGCCGAGTTCGGCCGGGCACCACACGGTGACCACCGCGAACGGTGTGCCATCGGCCAGGTTGCGTCGCTTCACGCGCAGGACCTGGGTGACGTGCAGGCGTTCGCGCACGTGTGGCGGGGCGTCGACGAAGGCGAACTCGAGGATCTGCCGCTCGGCCTTGCTACCGCCCACCTCCAGTTGGTGCTCGATGGTGTCGAGCGCGGTCAGCCGCTGCTGCACCGGAGCGGTGGCGACGTACCAGCCGAAGCCCTGTCGGCTGGCCAGCACTCCCTCGTCGCGCAGCAGCTCCAACGCCCGGCGCACCGTGACCCGGCTGACCGCGAACTCGGCCGACAGGTGGCTTTCGCTGGGCAGAACGTGCCCGGGGCCCTGGGCGCCGACGCGCTCGCGCAGGGTGTTGGCGATCTCCTGGTAGCGGATCGTGCGCATGCCGCCGTCGCCGCGGTCACTGTTGTCAGGCTTGGCTCGTCGGCTCACTTGTATTATGCTTGTCTACATAGGGCCACCGATGCAAGGGGAAACTCCATGAATGTCACAGCCGGCACTCCGATCGAACTGGTCAACGGCGTGTACGCCACGCTGCCCGGGCGCGTCGCCGCCGGGCGCGAGCGCTTCGGTCGACCACTCACGCTGACCGAGAAGATCCTGCTCAACCACCTCGCCGACGAGGCGGAGGCGATCGAGCGGGGCGGCACCTACAACGACTTCCACCCCGACCGGGTGGCGATGCAGGACGCCACCGCGCAGATGGCGCTGCTGCAGTTCATGACCGCCGGCCTGCCCCGCACGGCTGCGCCCAGCACCGTGCACTGCGATCACCTCATCTCCGCCAAGGTGGGCGCGAAGATCGATCTCGGCGTAGCCCTCGACACCAACAAGGAGGTCTACGACTTCCTGCGCACGGTGAGCGCCAAGTACGGCATCGGCTTTTGGGGTCCGGGCAGCGGCATCATCCACCAGGTGGTGCTCGAGAACTACGCCTTTCCCGGCGGGATGATGATCGGCACCGACAGCCACACCCCCAACGCCGGCGGGCTCGGCATGGTGGCCATCGGCGTGGGCGGGGCCGACGCGGTCGACGTGATGACCGGCTTCCCGTTCAACGTCAAGTTTCCCAAGGTGATCGGCGTACGTCTCACCGGCAGCCTGAGTGGTTGGTCGTCGCCCAAGGACGTGATCCTCGAGGTGGCTCGGGTGCTCACCGTCGAGGGCGGCACCGGCGCGATCGTCGAGTACATCGGCCCCGGCGCCGACACCATCTCGGCCACCGGCAAGGCCACCATCTGCAACATGGGCGCGGAGATCGGCGCCACCTGCAGCCTGTTCGGCTACGACCACAACATGGCGATGTATCTGAAGGCCACCGGCCGTGAAGCCATCGCCGATGCGGCCGACAAGGTGGCCGACGACCTGCGCCCCGACGACGGCGCACACTACGACCAGGTGATCGAGATCGATCTCGACACACTGCGCCCGCTGATCAACGGCCCGCACTCCCCCGACCGGGCCAACCGCGTCGGGGCCGCCGTGGGGGCCGAGGCTCGTGCCAACAACTGGCCGCTCGACATCTCCGCTGCGCTGATCGGGTCGTGCACCAACAGCTCGTACGAGGACATCACCCGCGCGGCCTCGATCGCCCGCCAGGCTGCGGCCCGCGGGATGAAGGTGGAGACGCCGCTCTTGGTGTCGCCTGGTAGCGAACAGATCCGGGCGACGATCGAGCGCGACGGACTGATCGCCGATCTGGAGGCGATCGGCGCCACGGTGCTGGCCAACGCCTGCGGTCCGTGCATCGGCCAGTGGGATCGCCCGGCCGACGTGATCGACAAGCCGAACACGATCGTCAACTCGTTCAACCGCAACTTCCCCAAGCGCAATGACGGCTCGGCCAACACGCTTTCGTTCGTCACCTCCCCCGACACGGTGGTGGCGCTGGCGCTCTCCGGTCGGCTCGACTTCGATCCCACCTCCGACACACTCACCGCCCCCGACGGCAGCGCCGTGCTGCTCGACGCGCCGGTGGGCGAGGTGCTGCCCGCCAAGGGCTACGACCCGGGGCAGGACACGTTCACGCCGCCTCCTGCCGATGGGTCGGGTGTGGAGGTGGTGGTGTCGCCCACCAGCGATCGCCTGCAGCTGCTGGCGCCTTTCGCCGCGTGGGACGGCCAGCCGTACATGGGCCTGCCGGTGCTGATGAAGGCCAAGGGCAAGTGCACCACCGACCACATCTCCGCGGCCGGCAAGTGGCTGACCTACCGCGGCCACCTGGAGAACATCTCCGGCAACTTGTTCCTCGGCGCGGTCAACGCATTCACCCAGGCCGACGGCAGCGAGTACGCGGTGGGTACCGGCAAGGATGCGCTCGGTGGCGGAGTCGACACCTACCCCAACCTGGCCAAGAAGTACGCGGAGGCAGGCGTGCGGTGGGTGGCGATCGGCGACCGCAACTACGGCGAGGGCTCGAGCCGTGAGCACGCCGCGATGGAGCCGCGCTTTCGCGGTGGCGTGGTGATCATCACCCGCAGCTTCGCCCGCATTCACGAGACCAACCTCAAGAAGCAGGGCCTGGTGCCGCTCACCTTCGCCGACCCGGCCACCTACGACCTGGTTGGCGAGGACGACCGCATCAACGTGCTCGACCTCCCCCCGGTGCCCGGCCAGGACGTGCGCTGCCAGATCGTGAAGCCCGACGGCACCGCGGTGGACTTCACGGCCAAGCACACCTTCAGCAACGAGCAGATCGAGTGGTTCAAGGCTGGCAGCGCGCTCAACGTCGTGCGCAAGAAGGTCGCCGCAGGCCAAGCCTGACGCGCTGCCCAGCGCGTCTCGCGCCGCAAGAGGGGACGGGTGGGCTGCGGTTCGTCGGGGCTGTTGGTGCAGGCCTCCGCTGGCAGTCATGTTCACCAAGAGTTCGAATGAAAGTCCAGGTAAACCGACATTTTCCGATTGACAACCGTATCGAACACGTGTACGATACAGCTATGAGTTCGGCGGCTTATCTCCTCGACGAAGTCATCCTCACGCCAGCCGAATTCGCCGCGGCGATGGCCGAGCACGAGCGTCGCGGGGCAGTGCTCGCTCTAGCCCTTCGCCGCCTGGAGACATCGGGCGAGTACGCCCACCAAGGTGCGGCGTCCATCGGCTCCTGGCTGCGCGACACGTGCCGCATGAATATCCGCCAGGCGTCAGGCTGGGTGCAGCAGGGCCGCTTCCTCGACCGCTTCTCGGCCGTCGCGGATGCAGCTGTGTCGAGCACGTTGTCAGCTGGGCAGATCGATCTACTGCGTCGTGCATGCCCGCCCAGGCTGCGCCCCGTTCTCGACGAGCAACAGCAGCAGATGGTGCAGAACCTCGCCGTGCGCGACATCACCGACACCGATCTGTACTGCCGATTGTGGAGACAGCGGGCCGAGGCCGAGGTCGACGAGAAGGCGCCTCCGGCCGAGCCCGACCGCGCCGTGCATCTCACTCGCGCCGAGGACGGTGTGTGGCTGCTGAACGGAGCTCTGCCCGACGCCACCGGTCTTGAACTGCAGCAGGCGATCAACAACGCCATCACGTGGGAAGGCGAGGGCGACACGCGGTCCTACCCCCAGCGGGTCAGCGATGCCGTGCACGACATCTCCGCGTTCTTCAACCGCAACCACACCAAGCCCTCCACTGCCCGCAACCGGCCGCACGTCGACTTGTCGATAGACGCTTCGACGCTGAACGGCTACCTGGAGATGGTGAACGGCAACGGCCACCTGCTGCAGCACTTCACCGCGCAGACCATGCTGTGCGACTGCATCCTGCACCAGGTGATGCGCGACAACGAGCACCTCCCCACCGGCTACGGCCGTGCTCGCCACACCGCCCCCGCCCACCTGTTCCGCCAACTCGCCGCTCGCGACGGTGGCTGCCGCTACCCGGGATGCAACCGGCCGGCGAACTTCACCGAGGCCCACCACATCCACTACTGGTACTACGGCGGCCTCACCAACGCCGACAACCTCCTGCTGCTGTGCAATCGCCACCATCATGTGGTGCACCGCCAGCGCATCAGCCTCAAATTGCTCCCCAACGGCCACGCACACTTCGAGTGGCCCGACGGCACCCACCGCGAAACCCTGCCGAGAGGTGCCCCACCCCAACCGAACGGCCCCTAGCAGGCCGGGGCGTTGCGGCGGTGGCGTTGTGCTGCCAGGGTTGGCGGCATGGATCTACGTGACACCATCCGCAGCACGGGCGCGGTGCGCTCGTTCCGCGCCGACCCGGTCGACGACGCGATCGTGGCCGCAGTGCTCGACGACGCACGATTTGCTCCCAGCGGTGGCAACAAGCAACCGTGGCGCATCGCGGTGGTCAGCGACCCGGCGACGCGCCAGGCGATGGCCGACCTGATGCGGCCGGTGTGGGAGGAGTACATGGGCGCGCAGGCCGCCGGCCACCGCGCCTTCGCCTACGGCCGCTCTGTGGACGCTCCCCCGCTGCCCACGCCCAACGCGCTGATCGACAACATCGTCGCCGTGCCGGTGGTGCTCGCCGTGGCCGCCAACCTGGGCGACATCGCGATCATGGACGGCAACGCCGACCGCCCGCCGGTTGTCGGCGGGGCGAGCATCTACCCGTTCTGCTGGAACGTGCTGCTCGCGGCACGCGCCCATGGCCTCGGGGGCGTGATGACCACGTTTCTCTCCCGCGCCGAGGCCGCGGCCCGCCCGCTGCTCGGCCTGCCCGCCGACCACGCGCTGGTGGCCACCATCTTCCTCGGCGTGCCCGAACACCAGAACACCAAGCTCGCCCGCCGGCCGGTGGAGGCATTCACCACCGTCGACCGCTTCGACGGCCACCCCTTCGCCGCGACGCCTCGGGTGGCGCACTGATCGACAGCTCCACCGGCGACTGACAGGCAGTCCCCACCGCCGCGAGCCACCTGGAATGCAGCCCACGACCAGGGCGTTACTGTGCCCTGTATGCGCATCGGCCTGGTCATGTTCCCCACCGACAAGGGCATCCAGCCCGTCGAGCTCGCCCGCGAGGCTGAGGCCCGCGGCTTCGACAGTCTGTGGTTCCCCGAGCACTCGCACATCCCCACCAGCAGGCGCACGCCATGGGGCGGGGTGCCGGGAGCACCGCCGCTGCCCGAGGAGTACTGGCGCACGCACGACCAGTTCGTCGCCCTCGCCGCCGCGGCGGCGGTGACCAGCACGATCAAGCTCGGCACCGGCATCACCCTCGTCGCCCAGCGCGACCCGCTGTGGCTGGCCAAGGAGGTGGCCTCGCTCGATGTCATCTCCGGTGGTCGGGTGCTGTTCGGCATCGGCTACGGCTGGAACCACGAGGAGATGGAGTCGCACCGCGTCGACCCGGCCACCCGTCGTCGGCTGGTGCGCGAGAAGGTGCTCGCCTGCAAGCAGCTGTGGACGCAGGACGAGGCCGAGTTCCACGGCGAGTTCGTCGACTTCGAGCGCTCGTGGGCGTGGCCCAAGCCGGTGCAGCAGCCGCACCCGCCGATCGTCGTCGGCGCCTCGCCCACTCCGCTGCACCTGCGCCACATCGTCGAGTACGGCGACTACTGGATGCCGATCCAGGGCCGCTTCCCCATCGCCGACGGCTGGGCCGCGCTGCGCGAGACGTGCGAGCAGGCGGGGCGCGATCCGGGCACCCTCGGCCTCGGTGTGTTCAACGGCAAGGCCGACCGCGAGTATCTGCAGACGATGACCGACCTGGGCGCACGGTTCGTCGTGCTCGGCCTGCCGCCGCTAGACCGCGACAAGGCGCTGGCGACGATGGACGCCTACGCGCCACTCGTCGCCGAGTTCAACCGATGAACGCGGCGCGGCGCCGGCTGAAGTCGGTGTCGGCTTTGTTCGCTGCCGCGATCGTCCTCACCGCCACCATCCCCCTCTGGCTGCCGCTCACCGCGCTCGCCGACGCCCTGCGCGGCCGCTGGCGCCTGCCCACCACCCGACTGCTCGCGTTCGGGGTGTGTTGGGCGTGGTACGAGGTGTGCGGCGTGGTGGCCTCGGCGGCGCTGTGGGTGGTGGGGCAGGGCAAGCACCCGGGCGCGCACTACGCGCTCGAGCGCTGGTGGGCGGCGCGGCTGATCGGCGCGCTGCGGCTGACCACCGGCATCGCCGTCGAGACGGCCGACGCGGAGGCGCTGTCGCCCGGTCCGGCAGTGATCATGTGCCGCCACGCGAGCCTGGCCGACAGCCTGGTGAGCGCGTGGGTGATCACATCGGTCGCACGGATGAAGCCGCGCTACGTGCTCAAGCGCGAGCTGCTCGGCGACCCGTGCCTCGACATCGTCGGCAACCGCATCCCCAACCACCTCCTCGACCGCGGCGCCGAAGACTCGTCGGCCGAACTGGCCGCGCTCGAGGCGCTCGCCAGTGGGCTCGACGAGCAGCAGGTGGCGGTGATCTTCCCCGAAGGCACCCGCGCCGCGCCCGACAAGCGCGCCCGCGCGCTGGAGAAGATCGCCACGCGCGACCCGGCGCGGGCCGAACGCCTGCAGCCGCTGCGACACCTGCTGCCGCCGCGGCCGGCGGGCTCGGCGGCGCTGCTCGCCGGTTGCCCACAGGCCGACGCGGTGATCGCCTGGCACGTCGGCTTCGACGGTCTCGACACTTTCGGTGGCATCCTGCGCCACCTCTCCCGCCCGCCCGTGCCCGTGAGGTTCCACGCCCGGCGGGTGCCGCGGGAACAGGTTCCCACCGGCGACGGTTTCACTGCCTGGCTCGACGACCAGTGGCTACTGGCCGACGCGGCCGTCGATCAACTGCTGCACCCGGAAGGATCCTGATGCTCATCGCCGCGATAACCATCGCCGCCCTCATGCTCACCACTTGGCTGGTGAGCGTGGCGGTGAAGAATGCCTCCATCGTCGACATCGTCTGGGGCCTCGGCTTCGTCGCTGTCGCGTGGGCCGTACGCCTCACCTCCGATGGAAACGACGCTCGCCAGAACCTGCTCGTCGCGCTGACCTCGATCTGGGGTCTGCGGCTGAGTGGCTACCTGTTCTGGCGCAACCACGGCAAGGGTGAGGACTACCGCTACCGGGCGATGCGCAAGCGCTGGGGGCCACGCTTCTGGCTGATCAGCCTGGGCACGGTGTTCACCCTGCAGGGCGTGCTGATGTGGGTGGTTTCGCTGCCGGTGCAGCTCGGCCAGCGCGCCGACAACGCTGATCTCGGCCCGCTCGCCTGGGCGGGCGTAGCGCTGTGGGCGGTGGGAATCTTCTTCGAGACGGTCGGCGACGCCCAACTGGCCCGCTTCAAGGCCGACCCGGCCAACGCCGGCAAGGTGATGAACCGTGGCCTGTGGCGCTACACCCGCCACCCCAACTACTTCGGCGACGCGTGCGTGTGGTGGGGCATCGCGCTGGTGGCGGCAGAGGTGCCCGTCGGCCGGTGGGGCATCATCGGGGCGGTGCTGATGACCGTGCTGCTGCGCCGGGTGAGTGGGGTGACCTTGCTGGAGAAGTCGCTCAGCAAGCGCCGCGAGGGTTACACCGAGTACGTCGCCCGCACCAGCCCGTTCGTGCCCCGCCCGCCCCGCCGCGCCTGAGCGGCCGGTCGCATCGTCGAAGGTCAGTCGGTGCCCGGGCGCCGGGCACTCTCGTTGCCCTTGTCGGCCTCGGCCCCGGGAGGCAGTGCGCGGGCGATCTCGTCCTCCGTCGGCTCGTACGGCTCACGTGCCTCGGGCGGCAACAGGGCGGTGATCGCGGCCATGATCCGCTTGGTGTCGGCCTCGGCGCTGCGGTAGCCCAGTTGCACCGGCGGGCCGACGGTGACGGTGATCAGCGGCGGGTTCACCACGTTGAGCACGTTGGGCACCCGCGCCGAACGCGGCCACACCTTCTCCGTGCCCCACAGCCCGATCGGAATAACCGGTGCCTTGGTGCGCGCCGCCAGGCGAGCCGCACCCCACCTGCCGCGCAGCACCGGGTCGTAGAACGCCTTCCCGCGGGGGATGGTGCCCTGCGGCATCAAGGCCACCAGGTCGCCGGCCTCCAGCGCCTCGGCTGCGGCGTCGAGCGGGGTGTCGTCGCCCGTGCCGCGATCGACGCGGATGCCGCCCATCGCCGCCGCGATCTGCCCGACGACAGGAGCGTCGAACACCTCCTTCTTGCCCAGGAAGCGCACGGTTCGGTCGGTGCGGGCAATGGCCATCGCCACCGCCGCCGGGTCGAAGTAGCTGCGGTGGTTGCCCACTACGATCGCCGCGCCACGCTCGGGGATGTGCTCGGTGCCCTCGATGCGAAAGCGGGCGTAGGGGAACAGCAGCGGGTGCACGAAGGCCAACGCCATCCGCTGGATCTCCACATTGGCCATCGGCAGGCGCGCGAGGTCGGAAACCGAACCGTCGGTGACGATGGCTGCGGCCTTGGCCGACAGGTCGAGCGACGGCCAGCGGCGGGCGGCGGCCATCAGCACCAGACGCGGATCGGGGTTCACCACGAACGGATGCCCCACCGCCGACAGCAACGGCGCGTCGTACACGCTGTCGGTGTAGGCGTAGCTCTCTGCCAAGTCGACCGCGTGCTCCGTCGCCCACTCGCGCACCGCGGCCAGTTTGCCCGCGCTCCACACGAACGGGCCGGTGAGCGCCCCGGTGTAGGTGCCGCTGCCGTCCACCTCGTGACGAGTGGCCACGACGTCGTCCATCCCCAGCAGGTCGGCCAGCGGCTTCACCAGGTCGTAGGGCGTCGTCGTCGCCAGCACCACCGCCCGGCCGGCGGCGCGGTGCTCGGCGAACAGCGGCGCGGCCAGTGGCTGCACCATCGCCGCCAGCCGCGGCGCCACCTGCGCCGCCGCCTGCTGCACCGCCGCCTGCGGGTGCCCCTTGGCCAACGCCACCGCCTGGCGGGCGAGAGCCATCGAGGGCAGGGTCTCGCCGATCACGTTGAACACCTTGAAGATCAGCCGCTCGCCGGGGAACGGGTCGCCACCGATGCCCGCCGCGCGCATCGCGGCGGTGAACACCTCCCCCGATGCCCCGGCCAGCAAGGTGCGGTCGAGATCGAAGAACGCTGCTCCCCGGGCGGTGCTCATCGGGCCACTGTAACCACACAACGGGAAAGGCCCCGGCTGGGGGAGCCGGGGCCTCTCAACCTTGAACCCTGTGGCGGGGGACCACATGAGTGGGTTCTCTCGAGCGGTCCGTTGGGGGTCGAACCGCTTCGATCATGTGAAAGTATGCACGAGCAATGCCCATCTTTCAAGCCGCATTCGTAGATAGTCGCTATCGTTTCCGGAGATGGATCTTCGCCAGCTCAACGCGCTCGTGGCCATTGCCGACCACGGCTCGTTCTCGGCCGCGGCACGCGCCCTGTACACCGTGCAATCGAACGTCAGCGGCCACATCGCCCGCCTCGAGCGCGAGTTGGGGGTGACCCTCGTCGACCGCCAGCGCGGTCAGCTCACCGACGACGGCGTGCTGGTGCTCGAACGGGCTCGCCGGGTGCTGCACGAACTCGACGACATCAACGCGGAGATGGCCTCGCGCGGCGAGGAGGTACGCGGCGCCGCTCGCCTCGGCCTGATCGGCACCACCGCCCGCTGGGTGCTCCCTCCCCTGCTCACCCGCCTCGCGCAGGTGCACCCCGCGCTGCACCTGACGGCGCACGAGGGCAACACCACCAACCTGTTGCCGCGCCTGTTGGCCGGCCACCTCGATGCGGCCATGCTGCACCTGCCGCTCGACGAGCCCGAGGTCGACGTCGAGCCACTGTTCGCCGAGGAGCTGATGCTGCTGCTGCCGTGCGGCCACCACCTGGCCGGCCGCGATTCGGTGACCCTCGCCGAGCTGGCCGAGGAGCGCCTGATGCTGCCGCTGCGCGGCACGATGCTGCGCCGGGCCATCGACCGTGCCACCCAGCACGCGGGGGTCGAACTGCAAAGCGCGGTCGAGATCGATGGTGTGCGCCTGCTCACCTCGCTCGCGCTCGACGGCTTCGGGGCCACGATCGTGCCCGCCACATCGGTGCCCAGCTGGTTGCGGGCCGACTTCTCGCGGGTGTCGGTGCCAGAGCTTCCCCGCCGCGTGGTCGGCTGGGTGCAACGTCGGCGACCGGCCCCAGGCACCCCCACGCGAGCCCTGCTCACCGTGCTGCGCGAGGTGGTGCTCGACCAGGGCAGTCGGCAGCCGGGCGTGCAGGTGGGCGGCGATGCCGTGGCCGTGCCGCGCAGCGGCTGAGGCCTGCCGCCGGCGGGCCGCCAACGATTAGCCTCGCGGCGATGATCGACATCGCCCTGCGCAACAAGGTGCCCGGGGCCGTGCGCGCGATGGTTCGCGATCTCGACGGCCGCGACGTGGTGTGGGTCGATGTCGAGGCCAGCGACCACCGCGGGGCACTCACCAGCGCCTCCTCGTCGGTGCTCGAGGCGGCCGCGGTCACCGCCTTGCGCGAGCGCCTCCCGCTGGTAGGTGTCATCCGTTCCAGCGGCGCCGACATCGTCGAGGGGTTCGCCGCGCTGCATGGGTGGGGGCGGGCGGCCAAGGCGCTCACCGACTGTTCGGGGGTGGTGCCCACCGTGCTGATCGTCGACGGGCCGGCGGTGTCGGGCCCGGCGCTGCTGCTCGGCATCGCCGACCACGTGGTGATGACCGAAGGCTCGTACGCGTTCGTCGGCGGCCCGACGATGGTGGCCGAGTTCACCGGCGTCAGCATCGACAACGAGGAGCTCGGCGGCGCGGCCAGCCATGCCCGCTACACCGGGGCGGCGACCCTGGTAGCACCCGACCTGGCCGCAGCCACCGAGGCGGCGACGACACTGCTCGCCTACTTCCCCCAGCACAACGACGAGGAGCCTCCCGAGTGGCCCACCGACGACCCAGTGGTGCGGTCGGTGCCCGAGGCCGGGGCGTTGATCCCGCCGTCGTCCACCGGCAGCTACGACGTGCGCGCCGTCATCCGCGCGCTCGCCGACGACGGCGACCTGCTCGAACTGCGCCCGCGGTGGGCATCCAACGTGGTGACCGCGCTCACCACCATCGGTGGCATGCCAGTCGGGGTGGTGGCCAACCAGCCGCTGGCCCTGGCCGGCACGCTCGACATCCCCGCGTCGCAGAAGGCGGCGCGCTTCGTGGCGATGTGCGATGCGTTCAACCTGCCGCTCATCACCCTCGTCGACACCCCCGGCTTCTACCCCGGCAAAGACCTGGAGTGGCGGGGGATGATCCGCCACGGGGCGCAACTGGTGTTCGCCTACGGCCGGGCGACCGTGCCGCGCATCTGCGTGATCCTGCGCAAGAGCTACGGCGGCGCGTACATCGTGATGGACTCCAAGCGGATGGGCAACGACCTGTGCCTCGCCTGGCCGTGGGCCGAACTGGCGGTGATGGGCGCCGGGCAGGCGGCGGCGATCCTCCAGCGGCGGGCGACCCCCGACGAGCGCGCCGCCTTCGAGGCCGACTACAGCGAACGCCTGCTCAACCCGTACATCGCCGCCGAACGGGGTTACGTCGACGCCGTCATCGACCCGGCCGAGACCCGCTCGGTGATCGGCGAGGCCCTGCGCCTGCTGGTCGACAAGCGCGAGCGCATCCAGCCGCGGGCGCACGACAACACCCCGCTGTGATGCCCGGCGCGCCCGGTGGCGGTGCCGGACCCCGCGCCCGGACGACCGTTGGGGTGCTTGCCGGGGGTCGCCGCTAGTCTCAACTGCTGGGGGAGAAAGCCCCCGCAGCAACACGTGTCGCCGAAGGGAAGAACATGCCCGACACCATCACCATCACCGACGACCGCACGGGTAAGACGGTAACCGTACCGATCGAGGGTGGGGTGTTCCCGGCGTCGGCGATCCGCGAGCTCGATCCCTCGCTGTTCGTCTACGACCCGGCATACCTGCAGACCGCGGCCTGCAAGAGCGCGATCACCTACCTCGACGGCGACAACGGCATCCTGCGCTACCGCGGTTACCCGATCGAACAGTTGGCCGAGCAGAGCACTTACCTGGAAGTGGCCTACCTGCTGCTCAACGGTGAGCTGCCCGACAGCACACAGTTGGCGCAGTGGAAGAGCGACGTCACCAGCCACACCTTCATCCACGAGAACATGCGCAAGCGGTTCGTCGACGGCTTCCACTACAACGCGCACCCGATGGGCATGTTGGTGAGCGCGCTGGCCGCGCTGGGCACGTTCTACGACGACGCCAAGGACACTGACGACAAGGCCAGCCGCGACAAGCAGATCCTGCGCCTGATCGCGAAGACACCCACGTTGGCGGCGATGTGCTACCGCTTCTCGGTGGGCCTGCCGTTCGTGTACCCCAACAACGATCTGTCGTTCCCCGCCAACTTCCTCAACATGATGTGGCGCGTCGGCGACTACAACGTCGACCCGCGCCTCGAGCGGGCGATGGACGTGCTGTTCATCCTCCACGCCGACCACGAGCAGAACTGCGGCACCACCGCGATGCGCGTCGTCGGCTCCAGCCACGCCGACCCCTACTCGTCGGCCGCGGCCGCGGCCTCCGCGCTTTACGGCCCGCTGCACGGCGGCGCCAACGAGGCAGTCGTGCACATGCTGGCCGAGATCGGCAGCCTCGACAACGTGCCGGCCTTCATCGAGGAGGTGAAGAGCGGCACCGGCGGGCGACTGATGGGGTTCGGCCACCGCGTGTACAAGAACTACGACCCGCGGGCCACGATCATCAAGCAGACCGCGTACGAGGTGTTCGAGGTGACCGGCAAGAACCCGCTGCTCGACATCGCGCTCAAGCTGGAGGAGGTCGCGCTCAGCGACTCGTACTTCATCGATCGCAAGCTGTACCCCAACGTCGACTTCTACTCCGGACTCATCTACCAGGCGCTCGGCTTCCCGGTGGCGATGTTCACCGTGCTGTTCGCGATCCCGCGCATGGCCGGCTGGCTGGCGCACTGGCAAGAGTTGCTGGGCGACAAAGAGCAGAAGATCAGCCGCCCGCGCCAGTGGTACGCCGGCGTCGAAGCTCGCGACTACGTTCCGCTCGCAGCGCGCTGATCAACTCGCTCTGCTCGCTGCCGGGGCGGCCTTGCCGGTGCGGCCGAGGCGGCCGGTGCTGCGAGCCTTACGTGTGGAACACGAACGCCATGCCGAGGATGCCGTCCCACACCTCGTCGTTGGTTTGGTCGCGCACGAACCCCATCCGCTCGTACAGCCGTCGGGCTGCGGGCATCGACTCCAAGGTGTGTATGCGCAAGCGCGGCCAGCCCTCGGCGCGGGCGCGGTCGATGCACCACCGCACCATCGCCTCGCCCACACCGCGGCCTTGCACCGCAGGGTCGACCCCGAAGTAGCGGAAGCTGGCTGATTGCTGGTCGGCGAACTCGTGACCCGGGCCGCCGGGCACGACGAAGGTGACGCACCCGACGGGCACACCGTCGAGCTCGGCGACGGCGACCGTTGCCCCCTCCTCGACCGCGCGGCCGGCGACATCGGCGATGATCTCGTCGTACTCCGAATCGCGCGGGTAGTCGGGCAACGCGAAGTAGGCGCGGCGCACGATGTCGCCGAGCAGTGCGTGGTCGTCGCCGACGGCGACAGTGCGCACGACGACGTCGCTCACTGTTGCCCCTTAGCGGGCCACGCGGCACGCAGCTTGGCGGCCGACAACGAGAGCGGCTCGGGCAACGTGCGCGCCTCGGCAACGGCGGTCATGAAGTTGCCGTCGCCGGTCCAGCGGGGCACGACGTGCACGTGCAGGTGCTCGCTGATGCTGCCACCGGCGGCGCGGCCGAGGTTGATGCCCACGTTGATGCCCCCGGGCGTGAAGGCCGCCTTCACCGCGCGCACCGCATCGGTGACGGTGGCCCACAGTTCGCCGGTTTCCGCGCCGGTGAGCTGTTCGAGGGCCGCGACCTCGCGATAGGGCAGCACCATCAGGTGCCCCGACGTGTATGGGAAGGCATTCAGGATGGCGAACACCAAGGTGCCGCGGCACACGATGTTGGCCTCTTCGTCGGGCAATCCGGAGGCGAGGATGCGGGTGAACACGCTGCCGTAAGGCTCGGATTCGCGCGCACCGGAGTCGTTCACATACTCAGCGCGCCAGCCGTTCCAGATTCGGTCGAGGGTCACACCACTGACGCTATCGCGGTGCTCGGACGCGGTTCAGGAGCGTGGCAAACTGGTGGTTCCGAGCGGGCGCGAGGAGGAAGCAAGCATGAAGCGTGACAGAGGTGCGGCCAAGGCCGCGCTCGTCATCGCCGCCGCGACGTTCGGGTTGGTCGGTGTCGTCACCACCGCCGCCTGGTCTCTGGGCGCGTTCGGCGAGGGCGACTCCGGGCGGGCCGCGGCCGACTCGGGCGCGGTCACCACCGCGAGCACCACCCCCGCCCCGTCGTCGACGAGCACCACCAGCACGTCGACCACCACGACCACGTCGACCACCACGACGACGACCACGACGACGACCACCACTCCCCCACCGCCTCCGCCTCCACCCAAGCCGGCCGCCACGCAGCCGCCCGCGCCGAGCGGCACGGTTAGCGGCTGCAGCAGCTACTCGGCCAGCTCGATCAACAACCTGCGCGCCGGCCTGGGGCTGGCCCCGCTGGGCACGATGAGCAACGCCAATGCCTGCTCGTGGGCCAAGAAGCTCGCCGCGCAGGGCTCGCTCAGCCACGGGATGGCCGACTGTGGCTGGCAGGTGGTCGGCTTCTACGGGCGTTCGGCCCCCGGCGGCGAAGACACCGCCCCGTCGCGCATCATCAACGGCTGGTTCAACTCGAGCAGCGGCGACTACTCAAAGCCCAAGCACTACGAGATCCTCACCCACCCCAACGTGAGCAGGATCGGCTTGGCGTTCGTCACCGTCACCAAGCCGGACGGGTCGTGGCGCGTCTACGGCGTCGGCAACCTGTGCTGACCGGCTGAAGCGGCTAGGCCATGGCCAGTTGCGCGGCGACCTCGTCGTGCACGCGCTGCACGAAGGCATCGACGGCCACACCGCGCTCAACTTCGCCACCGCGCGGGTTCACGCCCAGTGTGCCGGCGGCGACGTCGTCGTCGCCCACCACGAGCACATAGGGGATCTTCTCCATCTTCGCCGTGCGGATGCGCCGGCCGAGCTGGTCGGTGGCCTCCACCAGGTCGGCGCGCAAGCCCTCCTTCGCCAGCCGGGCGAGCACCTGCTCGGCGTAGGCCTGGTGCCCCTCGGCCACCGGCAGCACCCGCGCCTGCACAGGGGCCAGCCAGGTGGGGAATGCTCCCGCGTAGTGCTCGAGCAGCACACCGAAGAAGCGCTCGACCGAGCCGAACAGGGCGCGGTGCAACATGATCGGGCGATGGCGGTTGCCGTCGGCACCGACGTACTCGAGGGCGAAACGCTCGGGCAGGTTGAAGTCGCACTGGATCGTGCTCAGCTGCCAAGTGCGCCCGATCGCGTCCTTCACGTCGATGTCGATCTTCGGGCCGTAGAACGCGGCGTCGCCTTCTTTCACCTTGTAGGCCAGCCCGTACTTCTCCAGCGCGGCCTGCAGCGCGGCCGTGGCTCGGTCCCAGATGTCGTCGTCGCCGACGTACTTCTGCGGGTCTTTGGTCGACAGGTTGGCGGTGAACTCGTCGAAGCCGAAAGCGCGCAGCACGCTCATCACGAAGTCGAGCAGCGAGGCGATCTCGTCCTGCAACTGGTCTTCACGGCAGTAGATGTGGCTGTCGTCCTGGGTGAAGCCGCGGATGCGCATCAGGCCGTGCAGCGTGCCGGCACGCTCGTAGCGATAAACCGTGCCCAGCTCGAACAGGCGCAGCGGCAGCTCGCGGTAGCTGCGCTGGCGGCTGTCGAAGATGAGACAGTGCATCGGGCAGTTCATCGGCTTCGGGTAGTACGTGCCGTTGTCCATCTCCATCGGCGGGTACATGCCGTCCTTGTAGAAGTCGAGGTGACCCGACGTCTGGAACAAGTTGGCGTTGGCCAGGTGCGGTGTGAACACGAACTGGTAGTCGCCGTCGATGTGCCGCTGACGGCTGTAATCCTCCATCAGCTTGCGCACCAGCGCGCCCTTGGGGTGCCACACCGCCAGACCGCCACCGAGCTGGCTGGGGAAGCTGAGCAGGTCGAGCTCGACGGCCAGCTTGCGGTGGTCGCGCTTCTCGGCTTCCTCCATGCGGTGCAGGTGCTCTTCCAGCGCGGCCTTGGTGTCCCATGCCGTGCCGTAGATGCGCTGCAGCATCGGGCCCTTCTCGTTGCCGCGCCAGTAGGCACCGGCCACCTTCATCAGCTTGAAGTGGCCGAGCCTGCCTGTGCTGGGCACGTGCGGGCCGCGGCACAGGTCGACGAACTCGGGCGTGTTGCGGTACACGCTGATCGTCTCGCCCGAGCCGATCTCGCCGGCATCTTCACTGTCGGCCGCGCCGGTGCTGACGCGCTCGATGATCTCGCGCTTGTAGGGCTGGGCGGCGAACACCTCCAGCGCTTCGGCTGCGGGTAACTCGGCTCGCTCGAAGGGCTGGTCGGCCTTGACGATGGCAGCCATCTCGGCCTCGATCGTGGCCAGGTCGGCCTCGGTGAAGGTGCGCCCGCCGGGCAGCTCGAAGTCGTAGTAGAAGCCGTCGTTGATCGCCGGGCCGATGGAGTACTTCGCGCCGGGGAACAGGCGGGTGACGGCCTGGGCCATCACGTGCGCCGTCGAGTGGCGCAGCACGTGCCTTCCCTCGTCGCTGTCGGCGGTGATGATCGCCACCGTCGCGCCGTCGGGCAGCGGCGCGCCGAGGTCGGCCTCGGCGCCGTTCACCACCGCCGCCACCGCCGCCTTGGCCAGGCGGCTGCCGATGCTCTGCGCCAGGGTGGTGGCAGTGGCACCCGCGGGGAGCGTGCGCTGCGAACCATCCGGGAGCGAGATCGTGATGTCGGCCATAGGTGCGCCAGTCTACGGGCGCCCCCGCGCGGGCACCCGGCCATTTCGCCGACCCCACTCAGGTCGGGCGCGATTCCTCCCGCTCCTGACCGCGCCGGCCCCAACGGGCGCGATTAGTGCCACACGCCGGGATGAATCGCGCCCACCAAGGCGCGTGCGGGGGCGACGAGAGGTGGCCCAGGCGGCGTCTTCAGGCGACCAGGGCGAGGGTCAGGCGGCGGTGCTGCTGCCGGCGCCGACGAGCATCGACTCGTCGGGGCGATCGAGCACGGTGCCCACACGAGCGGGCGCGGCCTGCAGGGTGTCGGCCTGGCCGGCGTACACGTTGCGGTACTGCTGGCCGGTGAGCTCGCGGATCTCGAACATCAGCTCATCGGTGATCTGGCGCAGCGCCTTGTGCTCGTCGTTGCGCTGCAGGTAGCGCTCGACGTTGATCGGGCGCCCGATCTTGATCGTGCAATCGCGGAACAGCTTGGGGAACTTGGCGTCGGGCGGCTGGATCTCGCGGGTGCCGACCACACCGACGGGGAAGATCGGGCAACCGACCTTGATCGCCAGTCGCACCGCGCCCGTGCGCCCCTTGCACAGCACGCCGTCGCGGCTGCGGGTGCCCTCGGGGAAGATGCCGAACAGTTCGCCGCGGCGCAGCACTCGCTCGGCAGTGTCGAGCGCGGCCTGGCTCTTGTCGCCTCCCGAGCGATCGATGGGGATCATGCCCATCGCCGGGAACAGGTACTTGGTCTTCCACGAGTCCATGTACTCGGCCTTGCCGACGAAGCTGATGTTGCGCGGGGCGTGCAGCATGATGAACGCCGAGTCGAGGAAGCTGACGTGGTTGGCGCACAGGATGGCCGGGCCTTCGGCGGGCAGCCGCTCGAGGCCCTCCAGGTGGAAGTGCCACAGCCGCTTGGCCAGTGGGCCGAGCACGCGGCGGACACGCTGCTGCGCCTTGCCCGCACCCTGCGCCCTCACCGACCGGCCACCCTCGTGAACATGCGCGGATCATACTCACCTGCCGCCCACGGTGCACGACGCACCATCCACCGGTTGTGCGTTCGTGAAGAGTACCGTCCGCGCGTGCAGGCAAGGGGGCCTGTACTAGGGAGGTACACATGTACACACTTGGAGCGATCCTTCTCCTCGCCGTACTGCTGAGCACCGTCGTCGCCGTGATCGACTCGGTGTTCGAGATGGCCAAGGTGAAGACGCTGATCACCAAGCTTCCGGTCATCGGTGCGCACTGGGCGCTGATCATCAGCATCTTGATGGTCTGGCTGCTCAAGGCCTACCCGGCAGGCGGATGGGGGCTGATGTTCGAGGAGAAGTGGGAGAACATCGTGGCCAACGGGGCCATCGTCTACGGGGCGATCCCGCTGAAGGATGCCGTCGTAGCAATGGTCAACAAGGGCCTGCGCGCCTGAGTTGGTGATGTCGGTCGAACGGCCCGGCCCCCGGTCGGGCCGTTCGCCGCGTCTCGGCCCTTGTCCGCGCCCGCCGGATCTGCCGAGTGTGCGCCGACGCGATGCGGCAGCAGCTGGGTTGCCCCAGGTCGCTCCCACGAATCGCATGGCGGGCCACAGACTGCTCACGCGGCCACGATCAACACCCACCACCACCTTCCGGGGATCCGGCGCAAGGGCAAGGGGCGATCCAGCACCGTGGTCAGGCGACCTCCAGGTACCTGCGCAACGCCTCACGAATGACCTCGCTCGTCGTCGTTTCGTCGGCCGTCGCACGCGCGTCGATCGCTGCCTTCAACTCCGGATCGATCCGCACCGGCACCACCTCGGCCGGAGCAGAACCCAGCAACGGACGGCCGCCACGGCGTCGCAACGACTTCACCGGATACCCGCGCTCGGCCTCATCCGCCAACGCCTCGATGTCGGCATCCGACAACGGCACACCATTCGACTCCCCGACCACTACACGCTTGCCCATCACCATGCCTCCTTGGGCAACAACGCCCGATACTTCGCACGCATCACCATCGCGTGGATCACCATCTGACGGCCGTCGTCGAACACAAGCACGACCAACTCCAACATGTTCCCCGCACGATCCGGGCCGAGCACCAACCACCGGCGGGGCGACTCATCGTCACCGACCTCACACTCGACAGCGACACGACCGAGCGCATGCACGATGTCGGCATCACGAACCCCATGCCGTCTCGCCGAACGATGGATCTCCACACGCCGCAAACGTAATACAAATGACTTCAGGCGTCAACCACTTCTCGCCGCACCGAGCGGGAGCTCGACGGGTTGAAGTTGGCCGGTGGTGATCATGGTGATGAACCCGGCTTGGGCGGCAGGGCCGGCGCGGTCGAGGAGCAGCGAGGCGGTCTCGGCGATCACGGGGGTGGTCGCGGCGAGTTCGTGGGAATGGTCGGCGAGCACTGTGGTGCAGGCGTGGTGTTGCCGGGAGCGGCGGTCGCCGGCGGCGAGCCAGATGTTGGTGTCGATGAGCAGCACGAGCCGATCCTGTGAGGATTTCAGGCGGTGCGGCGGGGAGCGGTGTCGGCGCGCAGGGTGTGGGTGTTGGTGCCCGCCCAGTCGGGGTCGCCGGAATCGAACGAACCGACGAAGCCAGCCAGCGACTCGGGGGTGGGGTCGTGGGTGACGTTCAGGTGGTCCTGGAGCGCTTCGACGGTGAGCTGATCGATGCTGACCCCGCGGCGTGCTGCTTCTGCAGCGAGCTTCGCTGCAAGCGGTTCGGGAACCTCGACGATCATCGACATGACTGACATTGTGCCTCAGATTCACTCGGAATGTCACCGGGCCGGTCCCGAGTGCTCGACTGCCCCCTGCGCCCGTCACGCTCCCCGGAACCACCACCTGGCACGGTCAGCAGCTTCATACCCCGAAACAACGTCCGAAACCGCTTCTGTGGCGTTGCTGAGGGTACTGGCGGTCATAGGGGTGCCGAGAACCCCGACCGCCGGCGTGACAGCGCGGTCCCGACTGCAGCCGACCTGGTCCCGCGCCACCTCGGCAGCTGCCAGACTCCGCACCGCAACGCGCGCGATGTCGGGCGCGTTGTAGCCGAGGATCGATGGTGCGAGGGCCGTCGTACGGGTAGCGGTGGCCTGTGCGGCCACACCGATCAATGCGACAGCGGTTATCAGTAGAGCAAGCAACCACCGCCGCATCGGACTACTCGTGCTCGGCGTGGGCGTCGGGCGTTTCGTCCTTGACACGAACCGATCGCACGACGTAGCGACACCGTCGCGACTCGTTCAGCACGTTGAGGCGGGCCGCATCGGCGTCCGCTGCTGCCCGGGAGTGGAACGCCGAAACGACCGACACGTCAGACTCGTCGTACGTCGGACCGCCACGGTCAAACCTGAGAACCAGGTACAGGTGAGCGAACCGGGCGTTGGGTGAGTCGGACGGCATTCGTCACCCACCCAATCCCGGATCTGTGAGGGTACCGAGCCACTCGCCGGTAGTCGCCTCGTAGACATCGCCAGAGCGACCAATGATCACGTCGTCAGCTGCACTGAGACCTGCCTGCTGCTTGATGGTATGAAGCCGATTGCTCGCTACGTGTGGGTCGAGCCCGTGGAAGTCGTCGAGGTGTTCGAACGCTCGCTGCGGTGCGGTGGGGCCAGTGAAGGGATTGCCTGGAACCGGACACTGATTGTGAACCAGAACCTCGTCATCGCCAACGGCGACGTAGTAGGTGTGAATGCCGTCAACCGTGAGGTTGTATGCGGTGCCTGCGAACCTGGTCGACCAGTCGAGGCTGTCGACGCTGGCTGTCCCACCGCCGGCTGTGAGCACGAGATCGCCAGTGTCGAGTTCCGCCGCCGGCTGCCAAGCTTGATCAGTGACATTCCAGAAGGGATGGTCCTCGGTAGTGGTTACGGACGACTCGTCAACTTCGAGATCGAGAAGGGTGTCGTGGTGGACCCACAGGTGGGTGACCTTGCGTGGCCCGCGCTCGCCGGTTTCGGGGTCGTAGGCGAGGACCGCGTCGCCGACTAAGACTTCGGAGATTGGTTTGGTGGTGTCGTCGGCCATTAGCACTCGGGTCTCGGCGGAGAACGAGCAGACGGCTCCGATGACGTCGCCTGCCGTGTTTGTGGCAACAACTGGAGCGACGGGGGTCGTAGACGTGCCCAGGGCGTACGCCGCAGACATTGCAGGCCGCTCCCGTGAATCGGCCGTGTGCAGCACGCCCGCCTCGGCGACTTCGTTCGCGAGAACGCCAACGCAAGAAGGGGTGGGCACGTCGTACGTGCAGATCGGTGCTGCGGAGGCTGTCGTACCCACCCCAACTGAGCCGACGACCAGCGCGATCATCAGGGCCAGGGCATGTCGCAGGCGAGGACGCCGTCGACGCGAGCGTGCCCACGTGTGGTCGTGGCCGTCAGTCGGCTCAGGCATGAAACTCCACTACCCCAGCCTCGAACGTCTCGAGGTGAGACGCCGACCCGCCGAAGTCGTCCCAATCCAGTGTGCCGTGGGCAAAGCCGGCAATCTTCAGGCACCCGCCCTCGACGACGACACTTGACGGATGCGCCAGCGTCAGGAGAAGCGACCGATCAAGTTCAAGTAGCAGCCGCCCAGCCGAGACCGACGCCCCAGTGAGGCGATGCTGGTTGTCATGCGGCCGCCCGAACCATCGGGACGGAAGCCTCAGGCTGGCCCCACCGACACCCGCGAACCACTCGCCGACGAACTCCGAGATTTCCTCGACGCTCATGGCACCAACCAGTCCGGATTCACCTTCGGGATGTAGACCTGGCTGTCGCCGCCGAGCAGCGTCCCGCCCCCCGGCAAGGACTGCGCGGCAGCTACCCCGTCGTAGATGGTCGTACCCGCCGGAACCCTGATAGTCGCAACGTTCGTTGCGGTGTTCCCCCAGGCGGGGTTCAGGGCGCTGTCAATCTGAGCCTGCATCGGTCCGGACGGCGCCGTACGACTCCAGTAGGAACCGATCGGCCCCGACTCGCCGCCGTAGACGCGGTAGAGCGTCGTTTCTGACTGGAGAACCTCGCTTGTGTACGACCCACTTCGGAACGTCGAGGCGACGTCGTCCAGAAGTGGCCCTGGGTTGCTCGGACCATAGCGAACCGTGTTTGTGGCAACACACGAACCTGACGCGATAGCGGGCCGGGCAGGTCGTAGACACCCGACGCCACCTGCTGTTTCGCTGCTCGGCCGCCCGACCGCGTCGACCGTGACAGTCGAGGTCGCGCGGACGCGTGTTTCCGGCCCAGGCCCTGCAGCCGAGCCCGCAACGACGGCGACAGAAGCGACGACGGTGACTACCAGCGATAGCAGCCACCATCTCGACCTTCCTGCGGCGCCGACCAGCGGATCCATCGCCCTACTCGTAAACCGCTGCCGCGCACAGCATCTGTGAGAGCAAGGCCCACGTCGGCGCCGGCGGGGTCACTTCGCCACGATTGGCGAAGTATCCATCCATGTCATGCACCCAGGCAGCCAGCGCCGCGAGGAAATCCTCCAGCCGCGAGTTCTCCCACTCACCCGGCTTCGCTAGCAGGTCAGCCCGGAGCGCACGAACATGCGCCTCGAACTCGACGCGGTTGGCGACGCGTCCAGCACTCTCGAATGGATCGTGAATCGCCACCATCACCAGAACCTCAGCTGTATCGACGTGCCGCCATTCTGGCTTGTGAATTTGAACGCGTCCTTCGTGATCTCCGACGCGGTGGCCATCCGGTAGGGCACCTGCACCCCAGCATCCTGGAACGCGATTAGTCGGCGATTGTCCAGCGTAAATAGCTCGCCCCCTTGGTCAACCAACCGGATTGGTGGCACGTCGCTTGGATTCAGAGCGCCCGACTTCAGATCCGCCGACATGTCCGAAACCGAGCGACCGTCGCGGAATGTTGCTCCGGCGCTGTCCTGGCTGAACCGGACCGTGTTCGGGTCGACCGTGTTTGTGGCAACACTTCGCGGGCTAGGGGTCGTAGACGTACCTCGAGCCTCCGCGGATGGCGAGGCAGACGCCTCCCGCACATCGCTGACCAGGACCTGACCGGCCTCGGCCACTTCGGAACCATAAACGTCGATGCGCGCTACGACGAGGGCGTCGTACGTGTAGAGGGAGCTTGTTGCCGCCACGCTTGTGCCGACGGTGAACACGCCGAGTAGCAGCGCGAGGGTGCAAGCCAGCGGCCGAGTCCACCCGCAGGTCGACGCTTCAGCACGGCGGACGTCACTCAAGGGCGGCCTCGGCCATCTGGTGCAACCGAGCGAAGCGGCGACGCGTGACGTCTCCGGTAATCGGCGCCGACGCCGCCTCCGCCTCCGCCAGCAGACCCCAGCTGGCGGGATCACCGTCTACGACGGCCAATCCCGCCGCTGTGAGCAGCTTCAGCGGGAGGTTCGCCGGCACTACGAAGGCACGCCGATCAGTCGCGTCACGATTGGCCAGTAGGTACTCACGCAAGGCCCGTCGCGTCTGCAGTGGATCCATCCACTCCGTGACCACCGCGACGTCCTCTCGCACACCGGCAGCGACCCCTGCTGCACCCGCCACCGTCTCCAACGTCGCCGCGGCAAAGGATTGAGCTTGGGCCGGATGGCGGATCGACGACGGCGTTCCGGTCACGATCGACTGTCCGACGTCGAACGCTTTGTACGGGACCCCCCACATCACGTCCACCAGCTCTGGACAGACGATGCCCCATTGGGTCGTGAATGACTCACGGCGCTTCCACACGGCAATTACCTGGCAAAGCTCGCCCGTCTCGCGTACCCAGGTCCGCCGATCGCGACTTGCCACGAAGCCGAGCGGTGCAAGCGGCTCTTCCAGCCCAGACGCGAGAACCTGGCGCAAACCATCGGCCTGAGCGCTCATCTCACCATCACTTGTCCCATCCGGAATGCGCCATCTGTGTCGTACAGGACCAGGTACCCAGTGTCGGCGCTGAACGCATCCATGTACCGCGTCAGCTGTGACTGGCCAGCGCGGATTCCCGTCGGCGTATCGGGCTTCAACTCGATCGGTTTGCCATCGAAGAAGCCATCCGGCCGATTCGGACCCGACTTCAATCCCGGCTGGAACCTCGGGTCCACCTCACTCAGGTTCTGCAGCTGTTGATCGAACTCAACATGCATCTGCCGACCGCTCGCCGCAGCCGCTGACTCGCCTCCCCTCGTCGCCGCCGCTTCCGCCGTGTTTGTGGCAATGAAGTGGGATGGGGTCGTAGACGTGCCCCGGAACCCGACAGAGGGCGAGGCGGACTCCTCCAACGCATCGTTGCACTTGGTCGGGTTGACCTCGGCTGCTACGAAATCGTGAAACTCAACGCGCGAGACGGTCGGCGCGTCGTACAGCGAAGCCGAAGACGCGACCGAAGCTGAACCCATGGCAACCGGCAAAGCCAAGCTCGCTAGGCCCAGCAGGATCGCTCTCATGAGTCGAGCCACAGAACCTCCCAGCCTGCTTCGTCGAAGTACAGATCCACATCAATGATGGACTCGACCCAGGAGTCGTACGCATCACCGCTCCTGTCGGCGTTGTCGTACGTCAAGATCAAGAAGCCTCCGGATGACTCGAAGTCGTCCAGGACTTCGACGAATCGCCCCGCGTCGATGCCTGAGGCGATCCGACCAACCGTTCCGAGCCGCAGGTCCCGCACGGCTAGTCCACGAAGGGGATGTGATTGTTGACGGATGGAACCCGTGCTCCAGGCGCATACGTCTCAAGATGGACGTGAGGAACTCCAGGGGCGTGCGACCCAGTCAGCGACCCTTCATCGATGCGGAACTGGCGCGTGCCATCCGCACTTCGGTACACGCCGCTGCCCGGCTTCCCAAGCTCGGAATACCCCTCCCCGACCCACCGTTCGCCTGCCTGGAGCGCGTCGTCGGCCGACAGCGTCTGCGAACTCGTCAGGTTGCGCGTCGTAGCGTTCGATGTCTCCGCGAGCACGTCGTCAACCGGGTTTGTGGCAGGTGAGCCGGGAACATCAAGCTTCGGCTTAGCCGGCAGAACCTTCGGCTTCACTTGTGTTGCGACCTTCTTAGTCAAAGCCGCCAGGGCCACCTGTGCCGTCAGGTTGCCGAGGCACTTCGACCAGCCCATCTCCTTGCACCCTCGATAGATCTGCGTTGGATGTCGGATCGAGGTGTACGTCGCCTTGAGGTCAGCATTGAAGTCCTCACAATCGCCAATGCCCGTGTGAGGCCCGATGCAGCGCCAAGTCGCATTGAGTGCGTCCGCTGCACTCTTGAGTCCTTCGCCCACGCCGTCGAAGAAGTCCTCGCCAATCGCCTTGCTGCCCAAGCCGGTAACCGATCCGATCAGGCTCCCCTTCTGCTTGTCGGTCAAGCCACACGGATTGCCGGCGGTCATGCACTTGCCGATGTCGGTCCAACCGTGCTCGCCGCCGTACTCGAGCAACACCCCCGCCGCCCACCGCAATCCAGCGCTGTTGCCACCGGTCGCGTTCGCCTGCACAGCTTCGATGTCCCTCTTCGACACAATGCCATCTGGCTCTCCCCCCTTGCCAGCGGTATCGAAGGCCGGGTAGTTCGCCCGCAACAGAGCCCGCGCGGTGGCCAACTGGGCGTTCTGAGCGTTCTTGTTCGCTGCATCGACAGCCGGCTGCATCGCAGCCCGCACCGCCGCCAACGTCGCTCCTTTCGACTTGAACGCGCTCGCGCAGTACATGCCGTCGATACGGGCCGCACAATGACCGTCCGGGTCGTAGAAACCGAGCGGGTCGTTGTTCGCGTAGGTGTACATGTTCAACGACACCGGCGTACCCAACAACGGACGAATCGTGTCACGCGACACGAACCGGCCCATTCCCGGCGAATACCAACGCGCCCCCATGTCCACCAACTTCGACACCGGATCCGTATACGCACCCTGGAACCCGATGTTCCCCGCCGACACACCACCCGACCCGGTCACCACACCGAACGGGTCGAACTCGACACTGCCCTGCACCGTGCCGGTCACCGGATCAAACATCGCTGCCACATCACCATGACGATTCAACCCGACCGACACCGCGGCAGCCGACCCCACCTTGGTCGCCACCGGCGCACCACCCGGCGAACGAGCAACCAAACCATCCCCATCCGACACCGGCTGCAACCCAGTACCCGAATAGGCGAAACCCACCCACCCCGCGTTGCCATCCGACCGAGCAGCGACACGACCCAACGCGTCGTACTGGTAACCCAGGCCGTCAACCGTCACCATCCGACCCAAGCCATCGAACGTGAAGTCACTCGACCCGCCCGACACCGATTGCGACACCAACGTGCCCCGCGCCGACCACGTGAACGTGTCACCATTCGACGACCCCGTCAGCCGATTCCGCGCGTCATACACCGACGTCACGCCACCTTCACCGGTACGATTCCCCGCGTCATCCCACGAATAGGCCGTGACCTGCGCAGCCGGGTTCGTCCACGACCGCAACCGGCCCGCCTCGTCGTAGCCGTAGCTGTTCAACCCCTGCCCGACCACTGTCGAGACCCCACTGATCGTCTCGGTCTCGAGACGGCCAGCACTGTCATAGCCGTATACGGTGCGACGCTGTTCCACCCCGTCACCGGTCAAGGTGTCGGTGGCCAACCGGCCGGCCGTGTCGTAGGTGTACACACGCTGCATCCCACCCGCGCTGTACGACACCGACTCCACACGATCCCAATCGTTCCAACCGTAAGTACGAGTGGTGTTCGTCAACGGATCAGTGTCAGCCACCAGACGCCCATCAGTGTCCCACTGATACAACGACTCGCCCGTCGCATCAGTGCGGCTCGTCATCCGCCCCAACGCGTCGTACTCGAAACTCGACGGCGTGTTCGGACCCGACACCGACAACAACAACCCACGATCGTCATAGGTGAGCGCCACGTCGCCACCCGGAGCAGAGAACGACGTCATCCGCCCCGCCGCGTCGTACCCGAAACTCGCCGCCGCCGCCGGAGTCGACGCAGTCATCGCCGCCGACTCCATCGTCAAACGTGCCAACTCGTCGTACGAGTACTGAACTTGCACGCCGCCGGGCTCGTCGAGTCGCACCAGCAGGCCGCCTGCGTTGTAGTGCGACGTGTACCGCCGATCCGCGACCGCGGTCTGCGCGGGGGTGGACGGTTCGATCTGATCCTGCTCCAACCCGAACGAGTTGTACGTCGTGAGCCACTGGTTGCCGCGTCCGTCAACTGTCGACACGGGCCGGTCGAGATTGTCGTAGCCGTAGCTGACAGTGATCCACTCCGGTGCCGGCGTCGTGGCCTTCAACTGCTGCACCGACGTCATCCGATAGCGGTTGTCGTAGGCATAGTTGAACTGCCCGCCCCCTGGCAGGTCCACATGGGTCACCAGACCCGCCTGGTTACGCGTGTACACCGTGGTATCGACCAGCGCGCCGTTGGTCCCGTAGTTCGACACCGAGGCGACCCGACCTGCCAGGTCGTAGCTGGTGGTCGCGCGATGCCCGGCCGGGTCGGTGACCGACTTCGAACGGCCGAGGCCGTCGTAGTCGTACACCGTTGCCTCACCCAGCGGGTCGATCTGTCGCAGCAGCTGCCCGAATGGCGAGTACAGCGCCGTGGCGCACGGGGTTTCACCGTTCACCTGCGGCGAACACGTCTCAACCGGTCGGCCGGCCAGGTCGCGCTCCACGGTCGACGTGAACGAATCCACCACACCGCCGCTGCGGCGCACCTTCTGGGTGCTGGAGATGGCCATACCCATCGCGTCGTATGTCGACTCGACGACCGCACCGATCGGGTCGACCGTCGACAACACATTGCCGCCGTCGTCGTAGACGTAACGGGTGACACCCGCCGGCGCCGAGCCCGCTGCCGGGTCGACCCGTTGCACCACACGGTTCATCCGGTCGTAGGTGAACGTGGTGGTCGATCCGATTCGATCGGTGGTGGAGGCCAGGTTGCCGTTCGCGTCATACGCAAACGTCTCGGTGGGCACCACCGCGCTACCACCCGGGGCCGTATAGGACGGGTGAGTGATCTGCGTACGCCGACCGAGCACGTCATAGCTGGTGACCGTCACCAAACCTGTGGCGGTCTGGGTGTGCGTCACTTCGCCGAACGTGTTGTACCCGAGCGTGGTCGTGGCAGCCGACGACGCAGTGGATGCCGTGCCAGCGTCGCGGTCGACCGTGACGACATCAACTGCCGGGAGCGTGGTGCTCACCGACCGGCCTGCCACGTCGTAGGTGTGGGTGGTGACGTTGCCCGATGGGTCGGTGATCGACACCATGCGTCCGTACGTGTCGTACCCATAGGTGGTGGTGAGGTCGACGGCGCCGTTCTCCACGATCGACGTCTCCAGCCAGCCGTTCTCGAGATACGTCTGACGCGTCTGCGATGTATCTGTGCCGCCTGTCGTGGTGGTCGTCAACACGCCACCCGACTTGTCGTAGGTGGTGGTCTCCACCCTGTTCACGGTTCCCCCGCCGGCGTCGTTCGACGCGTCGTCGTAGGTGGTGACAGTCGCGGCGCGCCCCCACAGGTCGTACGCCGTCATTGAGTGCTGCAAGAACGAGTCGGGCTGACCGGGCGCACCGGGGGTGCCGTAGCGCCAGGCCTCCTCCATCCGGCCCACCAGGTCGTACTGCGTCGCCGCCAGAATGTTGGTGTAGCTGTCGAATGTAAGCGTCACCTTCACCGGCCACCCCATCCCCGCCGGGTCGTAAGTGGTGGTGGTCACCCGGCCGAGCGCGTCGGTCTCGGTCTCCAGACGGCCCGCCACGTCGTAGGTCTTGGTCGACAGCAGCACGTCACGCGTCACTGTCGGCG
>CAUJEE010000194.1 GCA_963169215.1 Actinomycetota bacterium | reverse complement strand
CTGACCGACGCGGTGGCCAACTTTGCCGACGGGGGCGACCCCGACGCGGAAGCCCGCATCGTCACTGCCACCTGTGCCGGTGTGCGCGTGAGCAGCGTCTACGTGCCCAACGGGCGGGCGCTCGACGACGACCACTACCAGTACAAGTTGCGCTGGTTGGCCCGTCTGCGCGCCCACGTCGCCGCGCAGGGGAGTGCCGCCGACGCGGTGGTGGTCGCCGGTGACTTCAACATCGCACCGACCGACCTCGACGTCTACGACCCGGCAAGGTTCGCCGGTGCCACCCACGTCAGTGCCGCCGAGCGGGCCGAGCTGGCCGCGCTGTGCGAGTGGGGGTTGCTCGATCTGTTCCGCCAGCACCACACCGCTGGCGGGCTGTACAGCTGGTGGGACTACCGTGCCGGCGACTTCCACCAAGGGCGCGGCCTGCGCATCGACCTCGTCCTCGGCACGCAGTCGGTGGCCGAACGGTGCGCGTTCGCGGTGATCGATCGCAACGCGCGCAAGGGCCAGTCGCCCAGTGACCACGCGCCGGTGATCGTCGACCTGCGCTGAAAGTCAGGCGGTCTGCGGCAGCGGCCGCAAGCGCTGGGCGGCCGACTCGGTGATGCCCAGGCGACGGGCCAGATCAGCGCTGGAAGCTGGTGGCGACTCGGCCAGCGAGCGCAGCACCCGGTCGGAGCAGACTGCGGCCTCCTGCTGGCCGGCGGCGCGGGCCACGGCCGCGCGCCACTCGCGATAGGGGGTCAGCGGGTCGGCCGCGCGCACTCGACGTGAAGGGGGCGCGGCGATTGGTTCTGCCACCCCGGCACTCGCAACCGCCGCGAGCCAGCGACTGGGGCCGGTTGGCCGCCCCTCGCGCTGCTCGGTGTGGGTTACCAGCAGGTGCTCGCCGGCGCGGGTGAGTGCCACGTAGAACAGGCGCGCCTCCTCGGCCAGTTGTGCTGCGGATGTGGCCGAGGCGTGCGGCACCAGGCCGTCGTCGGCGCCGGCCACCACTACCGCCGACCACTCGCGGCCCTTGGCGGCATGGAAGGTGAGCAGCGCAACGGCATCGCGTGGCTGGTGCCCGTGGAGGTCGTCGAACGGGCTGCGTGCCTCGACCCAGGCGCGGAAGGTTCCCGGGGCGGCAGCGGTTAGGAAACGGTCGGCTTCCTCCGCGACGCGGCGCACGACGGTGCCGTCGTGCGGGTCGTCGCGGTCGTCGAACGACTCGTCGGCCGATTGGCGATCAGGCGAGCTGCCGCGCCGCTCGGCTGAGGGGTCGTCGGGCCCGGCGAACACCGCCGCGACCCACGTAGCGAGTTGCTCGCGGCTCATCCGCTGGGTGGCAGTGAGCGTGCGTTCGAGCACCGAACGCCCGGCGGCGCGCGCAACGCCGACTCCGGCGGCGGTAAGGGCTCGTTCGATGGGCGCCAGTTGCTCGTTGGTGCGGGCGAGAACGGCCACGTCGGCTGCGCCCCGCTGGGCGGCGAGCGCACGCACGTGACCGGCGATCGTTCGTGCCTCTGCTGCAGCGTCGGTAAAGCGGCGCACGGTGACTGCCGGGCCCTCGGGGCGCTCACTACGCGTGTCGTCGGCCTGTCCGGCCGCGACGAGTACGGATGCGCCTGCCCGCACCACCTGTGGGGTGCAGCGGTAGTTGGCCCCGAGGCGCACGATGGTTACGCCCGGGTAGGTCTGTTCGACATCGACGAGCAGCTGCGGCTCTGCTCCGTTCCAGCCGTAGATCGCCTGGCGCGGGTCGCCCACCAGGCACAGGTCGCCGCGGCCTCCGCGCAGCGCTTCGAGCAGCGCGTGCTGCAGCGGGTTGAGATCTTGTGCCTCGTCGACGAAGAAGTGGCGGTATCGCCAGCGCATTGCGTCGGACCACTGCTCGTCGGTGTGCAGCGCGTGAACCACCCGCGCCAGCAGGTCGTCGAAGTCGATCACACCCCGACGCTGCTTCAGCCGCTCGTAGGCGGTGACGAGATCGACGAAGCGATCGGTCGCGACTGCCGAGCGGCGGCGGGCGGCGCGACAGGCGGCGGCGTAACCAGCAGGGGATACCAGACGCGCCCGAGCCCAGTCGATGTCGGCCAGTGCCGCCCCCGGGGCGACACCCAGGCGAAGTTCGGTGATGCACTCGCGCACCAAGCGCAGGCGGTCGGGAGCAACCTGCGGCGGGGCCGCGTTGGCGGCCAGGGCGCGGTCGGTGAGCAGACGTAGTGCCACCGAGTGAAAGGTGCCTGCTTCCACCGGCTGCTCGATCGCCAGCTGGCGCAGGCGGCGGCGCAGTTCGCCGGCAGCATCGCGGGTGAAGGTGAGCGCGAGCACGCGCGCCGGGTCGGCGCTGCCGGTGGCCACGCGGTGGGCGATGCGGCGGGTGAGCACCGTCGTCTTGCCCGATCCGGCGGCAGCGATCACCGCCAGCGGGGCCGCGTCGGTGGTGACCGCGAGCACCTGCTGCGGGTCGAGGCCGGCCAACAGGCGGCGAACGTCGGGCGGTGGGGCGCTCACGAACGTCACGATAGAGCCTGGGTGTGATCTACTGTTCGGGTATGCCGTACCCCAAGAAGAACCTCAACGCCAACGAGAGCATCGCCCTCGACATGCACCCGCACTGGTGGTACTTCGCCGAGCCGGCCGCGGCCCTCGTAGGCGCGATCGTGCTCGGAATCGTGATCCTGGCCAAGGCCGACAACGACGCGCTCAAGTGGATCGCCCTGATCCTGCTGGCAGTCAGCGCGTTGTGGCTGGTCGGCCGCTACCTGAAGTGGATCACCACCAACTTCGTCATCACCTCGCAGCGGCTGATCTTCCGCCAGGGCGTGTTCGCCAAGAGCGGCATCGAGATCCCGCTCGAGCGTGTCAACAACGTCAACTTCAACCAGAGCGTGTTCGAGCGCGTCCTCGGCGCCGGCGACCTGTTGATCGAGTCTGGCGGCGAGGACGGCCAGCAGCGCTTCACCGACATCCGCAAGCCGGACAAGGTGCAGAACCTGGTGCACGCGCAGATGGAGGGGCTCGCCATGCGCCGCGGCGGCTATGCGCGGGCGGCCGCTTCGGAGTCCGACGTGACCGCTCAGCTCGAGCGGCTGGAGGGCCTGCTCGACCGGGGCACGATCTCGCAGGACGAGTTCGACGCGCAGAAGCGCAAGCTGCTCGGCTGACCCGTCGGCTCGCGCCGCTAGCCAGCGATCACCCGCGCGCCGCCAACCGGGCGAACCACCCAGCCGGTGGTGAGCGCAGCCGGCTCGGTGAGCGCGACGACGCAGCCCCCGAAGCCGCCGCCGGTCATCCGCGCCCCGTGCACACCAGGGGTGGCACAGAGCCTTTCCACGGCCTCGTCCATCGCCGCGGTCGAGCAGCCGTACAGGTCGCGCAGGCTGGCGTGGCTCTCGACCATCAGCCTGCCGGCGGCGGTCAGGTCGCCGGTGGCGAGGGCGGCTGCGCAGGCGCGCACGCGAGCGTTCTCGCCCACCACGTGCAGCGCCCGGGCGCGCACCACCGGGTCGGCGATGGTGGCCGCCTGTTCGGCGGTGGCCTGGCGCAACGGGCCGATCTCGGCCTCGGCCGCCGAGCATTCGGCGACGCGTGCGGCGTAGGGGCTGCCCACCAGCGTGCGGTGGGCGACGAACTGCACCACGATCTCTGCCTCGTCGGGCACGGCGACCGGCTGCACGGCCAGGTCGTGGCAGTCGATCAGCAGCGCGTGGCCGTGCACCCCGGCGGCGATCACCAACTGGTCCATGATGCCAGTGGGCACGCCCGTGGCCCGGTGCTCGGCGCGGCGGCACAGCTCGGCCAGCTCGCGGCTGGTGCCACCGAAGCCGAGGGCGAGTGCGGTGGCCACCTCCAGCGAGGCACTGCTCGACAGGCCGGCACCGATCGGTATGTCGCTGGTGACGTGGCCGCGGATGCCCACGGTTGGCCGCACTTCGTCGACCACCGCCGCGATGTAGCGGCCCCATGCCGGCTCGACCCCACCTGGCTCGACCACACCTGGCCCGACGCCACTTGTATCGTCGATATGCAGCGGCAGATCGACTGGAACCGGATCGTCGTTCGACGACAGCCGCACCCGGTCGCCTTCGCGGTGAAAGTGGATCTCGGTGTAACGGTCGATCGCCATCGGCAGCACGAGGCCACCGGTGTAGTCGGTGTGATCGCCGATCAGGTTCACCCGCCCGGGGGCGATTGCCCTGGTCACCGCACCCCCAGGCCCAGTGCCTGAGCGAACTGCTCCAGCGCGTCGAGGTGGAATGGGGCGCGCAGGGCGATGTTCACCTGGTCGGCCCCGGCGGCCACGTACTCACCGATCCGTTCGACGACTTGGGTGTTGTTGCCCATCAGCACTCCTGGCTTCACGTAGGGGGCGATGTTGCCGAACTGTTGCACCAGGCTCTCCTCGGTGAAGGCCAGCCCGACGTTCACCGCTCGGCGGATCGCCCGCGGGTCGCGCCCGACCTCTTCACAATGTCGGTCGAGCACCCGGCACTTGTGGGCGAAGTCGTCGGGGGCGATGAACGGCACGTTCCAACCGTCGGCGTACTGCGCCGCGATGCGCAGCGTGCGCTTCTCGCCGCCGCCGCCGATCCACACCGGCAATCGCGGCTGCACCGGGCGCGGCTCGTTGCGCGCTTCGGTGATCTGGAACCACTCGCCCGAGAAGCTGGTCACCTCGTCGTGCAGCAGGCCGCGCACCACCTGCACGCCCTCCTCCAGCTGGTCGAGGCGCACTCCGGCGGAGGCGAACGGGATGCCGTAGATCTCGTACTCGAGCTGCGCCCACCCTGCCCCGAGGCCGATCGCTGCCCGCCCGCCGCTCACCTGGTCGATCGCAGTGATTGCCTTGGCCAGCACCGCCGGGTGGCGGTAGCCGATGCAGTACACCAGGCAGCCGACCTCGACCCTGGTGGTAGTGGCCGCGAGCAAGGTGTGCATCGAGACGGCCTCCAGGCAGTCGGCGTCGTCGGGGCGGAGCGTGGCCCCGTAGAAGTGATCCCACACGCTGATCCAGCCGAAGCCGAGGTCTTCGATGCGGCGCCACACCTGTTGCAGTTCGTGGGTGGAGGTCTGCTGCAGGCCGACGTGGACGCCGAAGATGGTCATGGCGTGCACACTACGCGTGACGGCCCTGTACTCGATGCGCCGCGGGAGTCGCCGGCCGATTAGAACGACGGTATGGCAGGACCTCTCAGCGGCTACCGGATCATCGAGATGGCAGGCATCGGCCCGGGGCCGTTCGCGGCGATGCTGCTGGCCGACATGGGGGCCGAGGTGATTCGTGTCGACCGTGCCCAGGCGGTGCTCGGCCCGGCTCCCGACACACCGTCGGGCGACGTGATGCTGCGCGGTCGGCGCAACATCGCCATCGACCTCAAACATCCCGATGGTGTGGCCACGCTGCTCGACCTGGTGGAGCGTGCCGACGCGTTGATCGAGGGTTTCCGCCCGGGGGTGATGGAGCGCCTCGGCATCGGCCCGGATGTGTGCCTCGCGCGCAACCCGCGCCTGGTGTTCGGGCGGATGACCGGTTGGGGGCAGGAGGGGCCCTACGCACAGGCGGCCGGGCACGACATCAACTACATCTCGCTCGCCGGCGCGCTGGCCCACATCCGCCGTGAGGGGCAGATGCCGTTGTTCCCGCTCAACCTGGTGGGCGATTTCGGCGGCGGCGGCATGTTCCTCGCCTTCGGCGTGGTGTGCGCGCTGCTGGAAGCCAAAGGCAGCGGGGCGGGACAAGTGGTCGACGCAGCGATGGTCGACGGTGCAGCCGCGCTGATGACCTTCTTCTTCGGGATGAGCAACCTCGGCATGCACGACCTCGACCGCCCGGGCACCAACCTGCTCGACTCCGGCGCGCCGTTCTACGACGTGTTCGAGTGCGCCGACGGGCAGTACGTGTCGATCGGGTCGATCGAGCCGCAGTTCTACAGGCAACTGCTGCAGCGCACCGGCCTGGCCGACGACCCCGAGTTCAAGCGTCAGTTCGACCACGCCAATTGGCCGCATCTGAAAGAGCGCTTGCGTGATGTGTTCCGCACGCGCACCCGAGCGGAGTGGTGCGCGGAGATGGAGGCCACCGACGTGTGCTTCGCCCCTGTGCTCACCCTCGCCGAGGCCGCGCAGCATCCACACAACGTGCACCGCGGCACGTTCACCGAGCGCGACGGCTCGCTGCAGCCAGCACCTGCGCCGCGGTTCTCGCGCACCTCGCCCGCGCTCGCCACCCCACCGGCGCACGCCGGCCAGCACACCCGCCAGGTACTGGTCGATTGGGGCCTGCCCGCCGATCGCGTCGACGCCCTGCTCGCCGCCGGCGCCGGCGCCACTTCGACCTGAAGTCGATACCCTCACGGCGATGGGCACATTGGTCTGCTTCCACGCGCACCCCGACGACGAATGCATCAGCACCGGGGGCACGATCGCCCGTGCCGCGGCCGAAGGGCACCGGGTGGTGCTGGTGATGGCCACCAACGGCGATCATGGTGAGGTGCCCGACGACCTCGCTGCCGGCGAGACACTGGTCGAGCGGCGCCGACGGGAGACCGCCAGCTCGGCAGAGGTGCTCGGCGTGCACCGCCTGGTGTGGCTCGGCTACGCCGACAGCGGGATGACCGGCTGGGAGCAGAACGACCACGAGCGCTCGTTCTTCCAGGCGCCGGTCGAAGAGGCCGCGGCGGCGCTGGCCGAGGTGCTGCGCGAGGAGCAGGCCGACGTGCTGACCGTGTACGACTGGCACGGCAACTACGGCCACCCTGACCACATCAAGGTGCACACCGTGGGCCATCGCGCCGCCGAACTGGCCGGCACGCCCGCGGTGTTCGAGGCGACGATGAACCGCGACGAGATGAAGCGGTTCTTCGCCGAGGCGCAGAGTCAAGGAGTGAGTCCCGGCCCCGAAGGCGAGGACTGGGACCCCGACGACCCGGCCGACGACGGCAACCCGATGGGCACCCCGGAGGCTGAGATCACCCATGCCGTCGACGTCGGCGCCTACGTGTGGCGCAAGAAGCAGGCGATCACCTGCCATCGCAGTCAGGTGACCGACGCGGGCTTCTTCATGTCGCTGCCCGACGACGCGTTTGCGCTCGCATTCGGTACCGAATGGTTCATCCGCAAGGGTGCCACGCACCCACTGCGCGACGGGTGGTTGTTCGAGTGACCCGCATCCACCTGGTGCGTCATGGCCGCGCCGCTGCCGGGTGGGACACCGCCGTCGATCCACCGCTCGACGCCGTGGGGCGACAACAGGCGAAGGCGATGGCGGCCCTGCTCGCTCCGCTGGGCCCACTGCCGCTGGTCTCGTCGCCGCTGCTGCGCTGTCGCCAGACGGCGGCCGCATTGGAGCAGGTGTGGGGTTCGTCGGCGCGAGTCGAGCCCGATGTCGCCGAGATCCCCTCGCCCGAGGGCGTGGCGATGGGAGGTCGTGTCGACTGGCTGCGCGCCGCGATGGCCGGCACGTGGACCGAACTCGGGCCGCGCTACACCGCCTATCGCGACGCGGTCGTCGCCGCTGTCGCCGCGCTCGCGACCGAGACGGTGGTGTGCTCCCACTTCGTCGCCATCAACGCGGTTATCGGCGCCGCGCTCGGCGACGATCGGTTGTTGATCAGCAGCATCGACAACTGTTCGGTGACGGTGGTGGAGGTCGATGACGGCGGGCAAGTGCGGCTGGTCGAGGGCGGCCGCGAGGCTGACACCCTCATCCGCTGAAGGACTGGCAGAATTGGGGTATGCGGACGTCCCCCCATCTCACCCTGTTGCTCGCGCCGCTGGCGCTGGCACCTTTGGCCATTGCTGCCTGTGGCAGCGATGGCGGCGGGGCGGCCACCACCACCTCGTGGCCGGTGGTCACAACCACCTCGGTGCCGCAGAGCACCACGTCAACCAGCAGCACATCCACCACCAGCACGTCGACCAGCACTACTACCACCACGATCGCTGCCGTGTTGGGGCTCGAATTGTCGGCGCAGGGGCTGGGCGATGCCCTGTTCGGCGCTTCCGACGACGGGGTGTACGCCTATGTGCAGGCGATCGTCGGCGACCCCACGGCCGACTCGGGCTGGGTCGACCCGCTCACCACCGGGGCGGCGTGCCCGGGCAGCGAGGTTCGCTTCGTCACCTGGAACGACCTCGTGTTGACCTTTACCGACGATTCACCGGCAGGCAGTGGCTACCGGCACTTCGCCGGCTATTCGTACGGGCCGGCGTTCGGCGATCAAGCCTTGCCCGCGGGCCTCGAGACCGAGGGTGGCATCGGCATCGGCGATCCCGTGAGCGACCTGCGCGCCGTCTACCCAGGTGCGACGATCAACCCTGCTGACGAGCTGAGCGGCCCGTCGTTCTTCATCGAGGACGGCCTGTTCGGATTCCTCACCGGCACCGGCGACGACGATCTGGTGATGTCGTTCGTGGGTGGTTTCGGCTGCGGCGAGTAGCCTCGGGCGGGTGCTCGCCAACGGTTTTCTAACCACCCGCAACATTCACGAGGGCTGGTCGTGGGTGGTGATCATCGGCAACGGCTTGGCCGGGCTGTGGGCGTTGGCGGCCAACTGGTGGGAGCCGCTGCGCACGCGCGCGTTGTGGTGGTTCATCGGCCTGGCGCAGTTCACCGTGTTCGTGCAGGTGGCCCTCGGTGCCCTACTGGTCGGCCGTTACAAGGTGCCGTTGCCCGAGTTCCATGCCTTCTACGGCTTCGTCGGCATCATTGCCATCGCCATCATCTACAGCTACCGCATCCAGATGAAGCACCGCCTGTACCTGCTCTACGGTCTGGGCAGCCTGTTCGTGATGGGCCTCGGCATCAGGGCGATGCTGATCGCAACGCCCACCTGACTGCCAACCACGCTGCGTCACGCTGCTGCCTGGATCGCACCAGCCAGAGCGAGCCGGCAGCCAGATCGAGCCAGCGGTCAGATCGACGAAGCGAGCCTGGCCAGTTGATCCTTCAACGCGGCGGGCAGCTTGTCGCCGAACTGCGCGAAGTGGGCCTCGATCTGCGGCACGGCCGCGCGCCAGCCGTCAGGGTCGACGGTGAGGATCGCCTCCAGGTCGGCGGGGGGCACGTCGAGGCCGTCGAGGTCGAGCGAGCCGGGGGCGGGCAGGTGACCGATGGGGGTCTCCACCGCCGCGGCGGTGCCGGCGACGCGTTCGAACACCCACTTCAGCACGCGGCTGTTCTCGCCATAGCCGGGCCACAGGAAGCGGCCTTCGTCGTCGCGGCGGAACCAGTTGACGATGAAGATCTTGGGCAGCTTGTCGGCTCCGTCGTGCTTGCCGATGGTGAGCCAGTGGTTGAAGTAGTCGGCCATGTTGTAGCCGCAGAACGGAAGCATCGCCATCGGGTCGAAGCGCAAATTGCCCACCGCCCCCTGCTGCGCGGCGGTGGTCTCGCTGGCCATGGTCGAGCCGAGGAACACGCCGTGCTCCCAGTCGAAGGCCTGCGCCACGAGCGGCACGGTGGTGCGGCGGCGGCCACCGAACAGGATCGCGCTGATCGGCACACCGGCGGGGTCTTCCCACTCGGGGGCGATGCTCGGGCACTGTGCCGCAGGGGCGGTGAAGCGGGCGTTGGGGTGCGCCGCCGGGGCGTCGCTGCCCGGGGTCCAGGCGTTGCCCTTCCAGTCGGTGGCACGCGCCGGTTGATCGTCGCTCATGCCCTCCCACCACACGTCGCCGTCGTCGGTGAGAGCGGTGTTGGTGAAGATGCTGTTGCCCCACAGGGTGTGCATCGCGTTGGCGTTGGTGTCGTAGCCGGTACCGGGGGCGACGCCGAAGAAGCCGGCTTCCGGGTTGATCGCGTAGAGGCGGCCGTAGGCGCCCTAACGCATACAGGCGATTTCGTCGCCGAACGTATCGAACATCATGCCGGGGAACGTAGGGCGCAGCAAGGCCAGGTTGGTCATTCCGCAGGCGCTCCGGAACGCGGCGCTCA
>CAUJEE010000193.1 GCA_963169215.1 Actinomycetota bacterium | reverse complement strand
GCGACTACATCCATTTCCTCGGCCATGTCGATCACGACCAGCTGATCGACCTCTACCGCTCGGCGTGGGTGGTCTCAAGCGCATCGCTGGCCGAAGGATGGGGCCTTGCTCTGACCGAAGCGGCGGCATGCGCCACCCCTGCGGTCGCCAGCGACATCCGCGGGCATCGCAGCAGTGTCGTCGACGGAGTGACCGGTGTACTGGCACCTGTGGAGAAGCTCGGCGAGGCCTTGGCCGATGTGTTGCTCGACGACGCGCGGCGCGATCAGCTCGCTCGTGCCGCGCGTGAACGCGCGATGACGCTCACCTGGGACCGTGTGGCTCGCGACATGCTGGCCGCTCTGGCAGCGGAGACGGCGCGTCGCAGCCCGTCGCGTTAGCGTTGCGCCCCATGCGTCAAGCAGTGGTTGCACCGACGTTCAACGAACTCGACAACATCGAGTGGTTCATGCGCAGGGTACGCGATGAGCTGCCCGCCGCTCACCTGTTCGTGCTCGACGACAACAGCCCGGACGGCACAGGCGCCGTGGCCGATCGCGTGGCTGCCGAGGTGGGCAACGCAACGGTCGTCCACCGTGCCGGTAAGGAGGGTCTCGGTAGCGCCTATCGCCATGGGTTCGAGATCGCCCGGTCTGGTGGGTTCGACGTAATAGTCACCATGGACGTCGATCGTTCACATGATCCGGTGGTGCTTCCGGCGATGATCGCCGCTGTCGATGCCGGCGCCGACGTCGTGATCGGTTCGCGCTACGTGCCGGGCGGTGGTACCGCCAATTGGTCGGCACACCGTCGGCTGCTGTCGGCTTGGGGCAACCGGTATACCGGATGGGTGCTGAACATGCGGGTACGCGACTGCACGTCCGCCTATCGCGCGTACCGAGCGCATGCGCTTGAGGTGATCGATCCATCCACAACCCGCGCCGACGGGTATGCGTTCCTCACCGAGCTCACCAGGCGAGCGGCGCGCAACGGGATGAGCATTGTCGAGGTTCCGATCACCTTCGTCGACCGCCAGTACGGCACATCGAAGATGAGTTGGCGGATCATCGTGGAATCGATGCTGCTGGTGACGGGGTGGGGTGTGCGCGATGTCATCCGCCGGCTGTGGGCGCGGATGCGTCGCTCGCCACGTTCGACCGACGCGCCGCCGGCAGACGCATCCTGATCCACCCCGCGACTTCGATCGCCCCGATCGCCGCGAGCACGCATAGGAGCGGTTCAAACGGTGCCCGGAAGCGCAAAGTGCCGTAGGCGTAGGCGGCGGTGATCGTCACCGACAGGGCGTGTACCCACAGCGGCCACACCGCCACGCGCCGACGACGCAAGGCAAGTGTCGCCGGAATCGCAAGGGCGATCATCGCGTAGTACATGCCCAGCCCCACCCTCAGCGCCTGACGCGGGCGACGCTCGAGCCAGGCGAAGGTGATCGCCTGCCGCGGGCGGAACAGCTCCCACTGGCGACCAACCCGCGCCGCCACCACAGCAGGCAGGCGGTCGCTGTTGTCCTTCGCGTACTCGATCGCCCGATCGCGATAGAACTCGCTCACCTGCGACTCGTCGCCTTCCGGCTCGCCGTGCTCAGCCTGGTAACGCTTGATGCAGTCGAACGACCAGAAGCCGAGCAGCGGGCCTGAGTAGGTGTCGTCGCAGTTGGCGAAGAACAGCACCTCGTTGCTGTTGGTCGAGAGCGGCACGAAGTGTTCGAAACGGCCGGCGTTGTAGACCGCCCATGGCGCGAGCACGGCCGCGAACGAGCCTGCGCCCACCACGGCGTGGCGCCACCGATCGCGTCGTGTGAGAGCGCGGGCGCTGAGTGCCAGCGGAACGAGCAACAACGGGATCAACAGCACCGCCTCGCCACGGGTGAGAGCCGCGGCGCCGACCAGCGCGCCGAGCAGCGCCATGGAGCGCATCGTGGGTTGCCCACGCCAGCGATAGGCGACGAGTGTGGCGAAGGTGGTGAACCCGGCCATCAGCCCCTCGGAGAACAAGATGCCGTCGGAGACCCAGATGTTGGGGTACACCGCTGCTAGTAGTCCCGCCAACACTGCCGCGCGTCGACCGGCGAGTAGGCGGGCGAGCAGCATCACCGCTGCCACTTGCGGCAAGCCGAGCACAATCGACGCGATCTGGTGATCGAGATAGCCGGTGCCTCCCAAGCGCGACCACAGCGCCAGCGCCGCCGGCAGCACCGGCCCGTGCTTCGCGCCGGGGAGTTGCGCACCGAGGTCGACCCACGCCACCGGGTCCCAGAACCCGCGGCCGTGAGCGAGCAGGTTGGCGGTTACGTGGTAGTAGTACGGGTCGCCGGCATCGCGGCGGGCGTCGTTGATGGTGAACAGCGCCGCGATCCGCAGGATGAAGCTGCCCGCAAGGATCAAGACGAACCATTGCTGGAAGCTCAGAGTGCGAACAAGGGCGATCGGCCGACGCACCCGCCGCAACTGGCCGACAATTCGGGCTGATGCGGCAGCGACGATCCCGAGCGCCGCTGCAAGCAGCATCACCCACGTCAGCAGCGGTATCACCGGCCCGAGCACCCGCACCCGGCCATCGGCGACGTAGGCGCGGTCGGGCGCGTGTGCGGCGAACATGTGCAGACAACCGGGCGAGAGCGCGATCAAGCCGACTGCTGCTCCACGGCGCAGCACGGGTTGGCGGTCGGGCGCTTCGACCGGCGACTGCAGGAGCAGCACCATCACCGCGGCGGAACCCGCCGACACGAGCACCGCGCCCGACAGAGACGCGTGCACCATCGCGGTGAGCAACATCGTCCCGGCAGCGGCCACGAGCAGCAACTCGCGGGGCAAACGCGCTGTCAGCCGTCGGGGGACGACGGTGACGCCCCCCACCACCACCAAGGAGAGAAGCGAACCCCACTTCGGTGTGCCCGGCGGACCCAGCAGACCGACTCCGGCGGGGTCAGGGAACGCCGTCCCGTCGACGAGGCTCAGTCCCGCGGCGAGCAGCGCGGTCGCGGCCAACGGCCACACGGTCCGGATTGCGCGTAGCCCGATCGAGACATCGCGGGCGGCAAGCGCATCCCTCGCCAGTGCAATTGCGGCAGCGAGCGCGAGCAGCCCGGGCACACTGGTTGAGGCAATGACGTCGACGGCGAAGGGGCTCCAGACCGCGCTGCGCGCGATGACGACGACGGGCCAGGTGACCCCGGCCACGATGGCGAGCAGGGTCGCCGAGTCGGACTGGGTGAGGCGCGAGTGGCGGTTCGGGCGAGGCATGGGGAGGCAGGATTCGGTGGCGGCAAGACTAGGCTTCCGGCGTGTCAGCGGAGGTCATCGCCGAGAGCCGTCGACCCTCGCGCCGCCGTGTCGTTCTTGCCCTGGTTGGTACCGCTGTGGTCACGATCGGCGCCGCGTGGTACCTGTGGCCGTCGGTGTCGGGTGCCGATGGTGACGTTGCTGTGGTCACCGACTCAGCCTTCGACGACATCGTGCCCCACCTGCGCGAGGAATTGCGCGTGCGCGGCCGCGAACTGGCCAGTGCGGACGTCGCCGGCGATTGGTGCGAGCTGGCCGAACGGGTCGCTGCTCGGCCGCCCGACAGCGGCTTGTTCGTGATCGCGATCGAAGCGCGCGGAAGCTGCCAGGGTGACCCTGTGGAGCAGGTCGTCGCTGCACTCGCCGTGGCCGGTGTCGACCCCGTGTTGGTTGTGCCACCGGGCTCCGCGGCTCCGAAGGTGGAGGTGCGCGTCGTGCCGGTGGAGCAGCTAGTGGGTGCCCCCGGCACCCTCTCGCTGCCATGCGAGTGGTGGGACGACTGCTCGTTCGGGTACGTGCGGGTACGACTGGCGAGCGGTGCATTCACCGACGCGGCGGCCGATCGCATCGCTCGCATGGTTGCCGCCACCATCGGGTGAAGCGAAACTCTCGGCACTTGGCCGCGGGGAGTTTGCACAGCCGGCGGCTGTCCAGCTTCCGGGGCGAGGGTTCAGCTGCAGGTGCCCTCTGGGCTGTTGAAACGTGGGTCGGTAACCCACGGGCCGTTGGCCCACTCTGCGGGGGGTGCCGGTTCGATGCCGTCGAATCGCTCTGCCAGTTCGATGACGAGCCAGTTGGCGAAGCGCGCCACACCCTGAGCACACAGATGGACCCCGTCCTGTCTCCGGTCGGGCACGCCGTCGTCGTCGATGTCGTAGGCGAACGGTCCCCAAAACTCGCCGGCTTCGATCAGGAACACGTCTGCGGGCCGGTCGGCAGCGAGCTGCCGCGCCAGTCCGAGCATGAAGCTCACCTCGTTCTGCACCTTGGTCGAGTCGACCGGAGGTGGTGTGACGAAAACCAGCGCGGCGCCAGTACCGAGCACCGCCTCGGTGTACTCGGAGAACGCCGCCTGCTGCGCCTCGGGGGTCTGCACCGAGTCCCAGGCCGACAACTGGTACAGCACGAGGTCGGGCTCTGTTTTCAACACCGGCTCGACATACACCGGCCACCGTTTCGGCAGAGGTGTGAAGCCGGTACCCGGATAGCCGGCATAGCTGGCGGTCACGCCGGCAGCAGCGAGTGCGGCGATGACTCCCAGCGACTCGTCCTTGCCGATCGAGTCGCCCGACCAGAGCGCTGTGCGCACCTCCCGGCGCGGCGGTGCCGTCGTCGGCACCGCGGTAGTGGCCGATGGCACGGTGGTCACCCCCACCGTGTCGACAATGTCGACCGCGGCCTGGGGCACCGTCACCGATGCGGCGTCGAAGGCGGCCGGAGCGGCCGATCGCCGAGGCACCAGCACGGTGCCGGCAGCGACGAGGACGGCTCCTGCGGCGAGCGTGGCGACCAACGCGCGCGGAGTGGGACACCAGCGCCGGGCGCGGATGGGCATCTCGACGAGGTAGTACGAGGCGACAGCGGCGGCGAGCGAAGCGGTCCATCGGGTCACGCTCAGCGCGAGACCCTCCCAGCCCGTTCGTTGCTCGGTGAGCACGAGGTAGATCGGCCAATGCCACAGATACCAGCCGTAGGACACCGCGCCTGCCGCGCGCAGCGGCCCGACCGCCAGGAGCCTCCGCAGGCTGGTCGGCACCGGCGCGGCGAGTGTGGCGATCAGCAGCGCCGATGCGGCAGAGTGGGCGAGTAGCCCTCCGCGCGCCAGGCCCACTGACGACGCGCCGTCGGTCGACCACCAGGCCCACGCGATGCCGCCGACCAGACCCCACTGCACCACTTCCAGCACAGCGCGCGTGACCGCAGCCGATCCGCCTCGGTGGCGCTCCCAGACGATGGTCGGCAGGCCGATCAGCGCGACGAGACCACCGAGCACGATCGACGACGCGCGGGTGTCGGTGCCCTCGTACGCGCGGTTCGGATTGCTCGGGTCGTACAACAGCCACATCAGCGTGGCCGACGCGGCGATGACGGCAACACACAGAGTCGTCATCGCCGCCCGCCACCGACGCAGGTGGCTGACCAGCAGGAACACCACCGGCCAGACGAGGTAGAACTGCTGCTCGACCCCGAGACTCCACAGGTGCGTCAGCGGGGTGGGGTCGGCGAACAGCGCCCAGTAGTCGCCACCCTGGAAGATCTCGTGCCAGTTGGCCACCTGCGCGAGAGCGGGGAGCACCGCCTCGCGTGCTGCCGTGAGCTGAGCGGGAGTGCCCCACCAGTACATCAACGGCGGCACAAGCACCAACAGCACGATGAAGGCGGGCAGCAGACGACGGTAGCGGCGCTCCCAGAAGCGCAGCAGACCAACGGTGCTGGTCGCCTGCACTTCCTGCATGAGCAGGCCGGTGATCAAGAAGCCGGAGAGGGCGAAGAACAGGTCGACACCGAGGAAGCCGCCACGCAAGCGATCGTCATGGAAGAGCAGAACACCGACAACTGCGACACCGCGCAGCCCATCGAGAGGCAAGTGACGATCGCCGGCGGCCATGGCGGCGTCGACGCTATCCGTCGGCAGGGCGTTCGTCGCGGGCGAAGGCGGCCACCCCCCACAGGACGATCAAGAACATGATCGGCCTGTGCATGCTCTCGAAGCGGTGCAGCCAGCCGGTCGCGGCCGGCCAGCCACTGCGGAACTGGCGCGCGGCGATCATCAACCCGGCCGATCCGATGCCGACGACCGCCACCAACCCGGCCAGGCGCAACTGCCGCCGGCGGATGATGATGGCGGCGATCGGCAGCGCGGCCAGCGCCCACCAGCCGTCCACCAAGGCCAGCGCAGCGACAACCAGCGTCGCTGCCGCTGCCGCTGCCGGCCGAGTGCCTGCCTGCTGCCAGGGCGCGACCAGTGATGGCGGCGACGCGGCGGTTGGCGACAGCATCAGTGGCCGACGGCGGGTCGATGTCGCCCCGACCAGCAGCACGCAGACCCCCACGGCAACCGCCGAGAGAACCAGCGCGATGTCGAGGGTGCGCTGCGGGGTGAAGACGATGTCGACCGTGGTGGTGGAGGTCGAGGGCGGGAGGAACCAGCCGTTGGCGCCGCCGCTGACCGGCTCTGGCGACGGGAGCTCGGTGTCGTCGACGGTGGCCCGCCATCCGGGGCTGTGCCCTTCACCGAAGATCAGCCAGCATCCGGTGGGGCAGGCGGGCACCTCGATGCGTGCCGAAGTCGCCGAGCGGTCGAGCACGGTGACACTGGACGGCTGCCTGTCGGCGGCGGGGCGCGCGGCGGGCAGGGCAGCGGCAGGAACGACGGCGACGGCGTCAACGTCGATGCCGGTGATCAGCCCGGAACTGCTCAGCAGCCGATGCGTGCCGGCGGCCAGGCGTACTTCCTCGTCGCCGTCGCAAGGGCGGGCGATGATGCTCTCACCAGCCAGCAGAGCGTCCACATCTACCGCCAGCGCGAGCGGCCGTCCGTCGAGGGTGAGCAAGTCGGACATGCACGACGTAGGGGCCGGCCGCGCGCTTGTCGCCAGCGGCAGCCCGCTGATCTCGCTGATTGCGGAGGGCAACTGGGCGACGGCGTTGTAGCGCTCGTTACTGGTCAGGCGGGGCTCGACAGCGGCGATCTCAAGCGTGAGCTCTTCGCCCGTCACGGCGGGGAAAGCGATGGAGCTCACACCACTGTTGTCGGGAGGTGGAACGGTGACGACATCACTCGCCACCCCGTCGACGACGACCCTCACCGCGGTGATCGCCGCGAGCTGGTCGGACGAGGGCTGGCGTAGCCGGAGCGTCGACACCGTTGAGCCGGGCCGCAGGGCGACGGTGAGGCGGCTGCCGACCGACGAGTGGAAGGGCGTGATCCAAGCAGTGTCGGGGTCGCCGTCGAAAGCGGCCGAGGCACGAGCGTCGGGAAAGCCGGCCAGCCGGCGGTTCGACCTGGCGTTGATCGTGCTCTGGGCGAGGGCGTCGATGACTGCGTCGGGGGCGCGCCGGTTGAGGCGCAGTCGCACCGACATGTCTCCCGCGACCTCGGCGGGCAGCTCGAGCACGCGGGCGAGTACCGGTTCGGGATCGGATCGCAACCGTTCCGCGGCCGACACCCGCTCGCGGGTCAGGATCAGTGCGACCGGGTGCTCGCCGCCCGCGGCGAGGGCGGTCGTCGGCGCGCTTACCCACTCCTGCGCTTCGATGCCGATCTCGGCGAACCCGATCCATTCGCTGCCCGACAGCGGAACCGGGCTGCGGCGGTCGACGGCGGCGATGGTGATGCGGATCTCGTCGCCGGCGGGTACAGGGATCGTCTGCCCGGGTGCAGCCAGTGAACGCCCGTCGAGCGCCACGCGTTGCACCACGCCATCGACGGCAATGTCGACCGCGCTGATGTAGCGCACCAGGTCGGCATCCTGCAGTTGCAGCAGACGCAGTTGGGCAACCTGCGCGCCGCTGACAGTGAGCGCCTCACCGATCCCCTCTGCGTAGATCTTCCAGCCGGTGTCAGGATCGCCGTCCACGGCCTGTGACGCTCGGTACTCGGGCAGCAGCGAATACGGCAGCCCGTAGGTGCTGGCCTGCACTGTGAGGCCGCCGTCGAGAGCGGCCGTGGTCTGCGACTGAGGAGAGTCGATGGCGAACAACGGCAGTCTCTCGGTGGAGCTGTAAACAACGCCATCGTTGCCCGGGCCGCCACTCTCGGTCATTCCGACGGTTTCCTGCACGCTCGCCCACGCGTATTCCCGGTCGCGATTCGAGTCGGTGACGATGATCACCGCGTCATCGGCGAGATTGTGCCACTCGTCGGCTGCGAGATCGTTTGCATAGCGCACCAACTCGCTGCCGTCGAGCAGACCGGCGGCTGCGGCATCGACCAATCCGTCACCACTGCCGTCGAGCACGACCAGCCGGCCGCCGAGGCGGATCAGCGGTTGCGCGTGCTCCACCGGCACCAGCAGCACGGGTGCCAGCGGCAGGCCCACCCGCGGGTCGGCGACCGACTCCTCGTCGACGATCGCGACCTGGGGTATGTTCGCCGCCGGCGTACCGAACTCGACCGGGTCACCCAAGCCTGGCGGCGGCACACGGAACAGGTCGGCAAACAGCTCCGGGCGCAGGGTGCGGAAGCGGTCGAACGCTGCGTCGTTGGTCACCCACAGCGTGTCCGCGGCCAGCAAGCGGGCGATGGGGGCGAGAGCGGTCGGTTCGAGAGCGCCCGCCTGCAGGCGGTTGTCGAGCGCGAACAGCAGATCCATCAGCTGGGGACTGCCGAGCGGCAGTAGGTCGCGAGTGACGAGCGACTTGGAGGTGATGCCACTCACCGGCTGGTCGACGGTGAAGCCCCAGCGGAAGGCGCCGAAGTCGGCCCCAGGAAGCTGCAGCACGCGCGCCTCGTCGCCGCTCGCATCGAGCGCCGCGGCCGCGTCGAGCCAGGCTGGCGGTGGGTCCTGCTCTCTCGAGACGTCGGGGTCGACCAGATCGGCCGACCATAGCGAGGGAAGATTGGCAGCAACGAGGGCAACCGCCACGAAGGTTGGCGCAGCATGCCAGCGCACACGGGTGTGTGCGAGGGCGACCACGAGCGCGGCCGCACCGAGAGCCATCCCCAACGAGAGCAGGGGAAGGGCGCGGGTGCTGCTGCGCAGTGCGAGGGCGATGCCGGTGTCGCGCAAGACGGAAGGCAGTGGGGCCGGCTCGTGGAACGGGTGGAAGCCGACCGACAACGCTGCCCCGGTGAACACCATGGCGATCGCCAGTCGACGCTGGCGGAAGCGCGTGAGCACCATCCCAGCGAGACAGAGGGTGGCGAGGGTGTATCCGACGGCGATCAACGCGGCCGACTCCTGGTACGGGGCGCTCGCCGAAGTTGCCGCGAAGTTGGAGTCGCGCAGATAGAAGAGCCAGTAGCCGAGGCTGCGTACCACCTCAGTGCTGATGCTGCTGCCGGAGACGGCAGCCAGCGACTCGCTGTAGGCGAGCACGTCGGCCCCGTAGCGGCTCTGGATGGTGAGCATAGAAATCCACCACACCGACGCGGGGATGGCCAGCACCGCGATCCGAGCCGCGGCCCTCAGAACCTGGCGGGTCGAGACGCGACGCGAGTGAAGTTCGAAGGCGATCCACAACAGCGGGCCGGGGAGCACCATCGCGAAGGCAGTTGCGTTCACCGGCGAAGCGGTGCAGACGACGAGTGTCAACAGCGCAGGATGACGCCAGCCTCCCTCCTGCACGCTGCGCATGGTGAGCAGGATCAGCCAGCCGAGCGACATCCAGGGCAGCAACATCACGGTGGTGCGGCTGACGTAGGGCAGCACGAAGGGTGACAGTTGGTACACGAGGGCGGCGACGGCCATCCCCCGCAGCGGCATCCCGAAGGCCTTGGTCAACTTGAGCACACCGAGGCCGCCGAGGAAAAGAATCGACCCCAGCCACAATCGGTGCGCCACCCAGTCGGCCAATCCGATGCGGTCGCACAGCCAGAACCAAGGCCCGCTGGGCCACAGATAGGCGACCATCTGGTGCGGCACCCAACCGCCGTACAGGCTCGGGTCCCAGGTGCTGGCGCTGGTCTGCAGCAGCCGCCCCGGGTCGAGGTAGAGGTACAGCTTGGTGTCTGCCGGCATTCGCCCCGGCGAGGACGCCAGCGCGGGCACGAAGGCGATCAGCGCGAGTGCAGCGACCAGCAAGCCTTCACGGCGCGACCGCAGGTGCCCACGGCCTGGGTCACCGTGCACGTGACAGCCGCGCGCCGATCGGGGAGTACTTGAGGATGCACCACGCCGCGCGCACTCCGTCGCGCCAGCCGATCTTTTTTCCCTCGGCATACGTACGCCCGTCGTAGGAGATGCCGACCTCGTACACCCGGCAGCCGAGCCGGGCCACCTTGGCAGTGACCTCCGGCTCGAACCCGAAGCGATCCTCCTCGATGGTGATCGACTGGATCACCTCGCGGCGGAAGGCCTTGTAGCACGTCTCCATGTCGGTGAGGGCGAGATCCGTGAACATGTTCGAGGCCAGCGTGAGCAGCTTGTTGCCCACCGAGTGCCAGAAGTAGAGAACGCGATGGGGCCGACCGCCGAGGAAGCGCGAGCCGTACACGACATCGGCCATGTCGGCCTCGAGTGGATGGAGCAGCACGCCGTAGTCGTCGGGGGAGTATTCGAGATCGGCGTCCTGAACGATCACGTAGTCGCCGCTCGCCCGGGCGAAGCCGGTGCGCAGCGCGGCACCCTTACCCTGATTGCGCGGCTGCAGCACGACCTGCACCAGCG
>CAUJEE010000192.1 GCA_963169215.1 Actinomycetota bacterium | reverse complement strand
AGCGGCTGGTGTTCAGTGGTCAGGCCGCGCACGCAGGCACGATGCCGATGCCGATGCGACGCGACTCGCTGCGAGCGATAAGCCGCTTCGCGCTCGAGCTGGCCGAGATCGGCAAGCGTCACGGCGGTGTCACCACCGTCGGCAGCGTCACCTGCTGGCCGGGCGTCGTCACCGCCGTGCCCGGCCAGACGGTGTGCACGATGGATATGCGCCACATCGACGCCGACGAGTTGGCCGCGATGTTCGCCGCGGCCAAGGCTGCCGCTGCTGCAGCGGCCGAGGCCGAGGGCTGCACTGTCGAGTGGGAGCACATCTTCCGCATCCCGCCGATGATCTTCGATCCCACACTGGTCGACTCGGTGCGGCGCGCGGTCGAAGCCGCCGAGGGGCACCGCTTCGAGTTGCCCAGTGGCGCGCTGCACGACGCCAGCGAGATGGCGCGGGTGGTGCCGACGGCGATGGTGTTCACCTCGTCCATCGGCGGGCTGTCGCACACCAAGGAAGAGGACACGCCCGACGACCACCTGGCCAAGGGCATCACCGCCTTCCACCAGGCGGTGGTGGAGGCCGTCAACCGGTGAGCCGCTCAGGCTCAGGCTCAGGCTCTGGCTCTGGCTCTGGCTCTGGCTCAGGCTCTGGCTCGGTCTCAGGGTCGGGCGACCGGCGCGGTGAGGGGCAAGGGTGGCACTTCACCGTCGAGTTGTGGAAGTGGGAAGGCAACGCCGCGTGGCACTTCGTCACCCTGCCGGTCACCGTTACCGACGAGATCGACGACATCACCCGCGGCCGCACCAACGGCTTCGGCTCGGTGCGGGTGAAGGTGACCGTCGGGGGCACCACCTGGGCCACCTCGGTGTTTCCCGACAAGGGCCGCGAAAGCTTCATCCTGCCGGTGAAGGCCCCGGTGCGCAAGGCGGAGCGACTCGTCGCCGGCGCACCGGTGGCAGTGCACCTCGAGCTGGAGTGAGCCGCTCAGCCGGGGGCCAGTGCGGCACGCAAGAACGCGAGCAGCTCGCTGCGCAGGCGACGTAGCTCGCTGGTGGTGGGCTGCCACCCCACCGCCCGCAGCGCCTCTGGCTCGGTGGCGATGCCGGTGACCGTGGCGTAGCAGAGTGCCGCCACCAGCCGCGGATCGGCGCGACGCAGCAGGCCGCGGTCCATCTCGCCCTCCATGTAGCGCACGCCGCGCTCCACCAATGGCCGCAGGGCACCGTTCAGCCGCTCGGCCGCGGGGCCTGACAGGCGGCTGGCCTCGCGGACCAGACCGAGCAGCGCCGGACGGCGCACGGCCGGGCGGAACACCGCCTTCACCACCGCCTCGATGCGGTCGAGCGGGTCGTCGCCGCTGGCGCGGATGGCAGCCTCGATCGCCACCCCCAGTTGCGCCGCGGTCTGCGCCAGCACCGCCTGCACCAGGTCGTCCTTGCTCGCGAACCAGTAGAGCAACGTCTGCTTGGCCACCCCCACCTCGGCGGCGATCACGTCGAGCGACACGGCATCGACGCCGCGCACGCCGAACAGGTCGGTGGCCGCCTCCAGGATGCGCCCGCGGGTGTCGGTGCGCGCCATCGTCAGCCCGCTCCGCCACCCGTGTATGGGCGCGATTCCTCCCACACGCCGGCGTGAATCGCGCCCGTGCGCGAGGGCGCGGTCAAGATCGGGACGAATCGCGCCCAACCTGGACGAGGGGGGTGGGGGGGACGGAGGGGCATGCGGACTTCTCTCTACCATATGGTAGAGAGGTGCGCTAGGATCTCGGCGCATGATCGCCGAACGACTCGCCGGCAAGCGCATTGCCATCACCGGATCGACCGGGTTCGTCGGCACCGCGCTCGTCGAGCGACTGCTGCGCGCCGTCCCCGGCTGCGAGCTGGTGCTGTTGGTGCGCCCCAGCAAGCGGCACGACGCGGCCGAGCGGGTGCGCCGCGAGATCTTCAAGAACAACTGCTTCGATCGCCTCAAGCGCGAGTTGGCCGACGCCGGCGGCGAGACCTTCGACGAGATGGTGGCCCGCCGGGTGGTGGCGGTGCGCGGCGACGTGGGTGCCGACGGACTCGGCCTCGGCGACGGCGACCGAGCGATCTGGGCGTCGTGCGACACGATCATCCACAGCGCGGCGGCGGTCAGCTTCGACAGCCCGCTCGACAGCGCAGTGGAGATCAACCTGATGGGGCCGGTACGCATCGCCGAGACCTGCCACGCGATGAACATCCGCCCCCACCTGGTGTCGGTGAGCACCTGCTACGTCGCCGGCAACCGCCGTGGCAGCGCCCCCGAGGCGCTGGTCAGCGAGGGGCACTGGGACATCGGCCTCGACTGGCGCAAGGAGGTGAAAGCCGCCCGTCGCCTGCGCGGCGACATCGAGGCGCTCAGCCGCAGCAGCGAGCAACTCGCCGCCCGCCGTGAAGAGGCCCGCAAGGAATTGGGGGCCGCCGGTGCCCCGGCCCTCGCGAACAAGACCGAGAGCCTGCGCGAGAGTTGGGTGAAAGCACAACTGGTGGAGGCCGGCCGGGCACGTGCGGCCAGCGTCGGCTGGCCCGACGCCTACGCCTACACCAAAGCCCTCGGCGAGCAGGCGCTCACCGAGGTGAAGGGCGACCTGGCGGTGAACATCGTGCGCCCGAGCATCATCGAGAGCGCGTGGGCCGAACCGTTCCCGGGCTGGATCAGAGGCTTTCGCATGGCCGAGCCGGTGATCCTCAGCTACGCCCGCGGGATGTTGAAGGAGTTCCCCGGCGTGCCCGAGGGCATCGTCGACGTGGTCCCGGTCGACCTCGTCGTCGCCGCGATCATCACCGTCGCCGCCGTCGGCCCCGACGCTCCCTACATCACCCAGGTGGCCAGCGGCAGCAGCAACCCCCTGCGCTACAAGGTGATGGTCGACAACATCCGCGACTGGTTCACGCAACATCCGCTGTACGACAGCGAGGGCCAACCGATCGTCGTGCCCGAGTGGATCTTCCCCGCCCGTGGCCGGGTGAAAGAGCAGCTGGCTCGGGCGAAGAAGATCGCCACCAAGACCGAGCGCGTGCTGCAGGCCCTGCCCCTGCGCGGCAAGCAGGCCTCGTGGGCCGCAACCCTGGAGGAGAAGAAGAACGAGATCGACCGGGCGTTCGAGTACGTGCAGCTCTACGGTCTCTACACCGAGTGCGAGGCGGTGTACGAGGTGTCGCAACTGCTCGCGCTGTGGGACAGCATCGACGCCACCGATCGGCAGCACTTCAACTTCGACCCACGCAGCGTGCAGTGGCCGCACTACATGCACGAGATCCACCTGCCCTCGATCGTGCACCACAGCCGGGCCAAGACCACACCCGGCAAGAACCGCATCGACCGCAACGCCCGCCTGCGCCGCAGTGTGTTGTCGCCCGACCGCCATGTCGCCGCGTTCGACCTGGAGAACACACTGATCGCGAGCAACGTCGTGGAGAGCTACTCGTGGCTCGCCACCAGGCGGCTGAACACGCCCGAGCGCATCCGCTACGTGCTGCGCGCCCTCGCCGAGGCACCGACCTTGCAGCGCATCGACCGCAAGGACCGCAGCGACTTCCTGCGCTTCTTCTACCGCCGCTACGAAGATGCCCCGGTGGCGCAGATCGACGAGGACTCGCGCGAACTGCTGTCGAACCTGATTCTCGCGAAGAGCTTCCCGGCAGGACTGCGCCGCGTGCGCGAGCACCGCGCCCTCGGCCACCGCACGGTGCTGATCACCGGCGCGCTCGACTTCGTCGTCGAGGGCCTGCGCCCGCTGTTCGACGAGATCGTCGCAGCGAAGATGACCGTGCGCCCCGACGGCACCTACAGCGGCAACATGGCGGTAGTGCCACCGACGGGCGAGACGCGCGCCGAGGCACTCGCCGAGTACTGCATGGCGGAGAACCTGCGGCTGGAGGACAGCGTGGCCTACGCCGACTCGACCAGCGACCTGCCGCTGCTGGAGGCGGTCGGCTTCCCGGTGGCGGTGAACCCGGAGACCCGCCTCGCGGCCATTGCCCGCAAGCGCGGCTGGCTGGTGGAAAACTGGGAGAAGGCCTCCGGCGCGCCGAAGATGCTGCTGCCGCTCGGCCCACTGCTGTCCGAGCGCGAGCGGCGGCGGACCTTCGCCAGCGGAGTGCCGCGGTGAGCCGCCTGGTGTACTCACGCAAGCCGGGCAAGTTCGCCATCGCCCGCCTGGCCGGTGCGGTCAAGCCCGGCGCGGGAGCACACGTCGGCCCGCTCGCGCTGCAGAGCGACGAGCCACTCGCGCTCCCCACCCCGGAGTGGGTGCGACTGCGCCCCCGCCTGGCGGGCATCTGCGGCAGCGACCTGGCGCTCGTCGACGGCACCGCCTCGGCCTATTTCGACCCACTGGTGAGCTATCCGTTCACCCCCGGCCACGAGGTGGTGGCCGACGTGGTGGACGCCGATGGCTCGCCCGGGCGACGGGTGGTGGTGGTGCCGGTGCTGTCGTGCGTGACCCGCGGTATCTCCCCCGAGTGCCCGGCCTGCGCTGCCGGGCAGATCAACCTGTGCGAACGAGTCGCCTACGGTCACCTCGCGGCCGGGCTGCAGACCGGCTTCTGCGCCGACACGGGTGGCGGCTGGAGCCACGAGATGGTCGCCCACCCGAGCCAGTTGGTCGACGTGCCCGACGACTTCAGCGACGAGGCGGCGGTGCTGATCGAGCCCACTGCCTGCGCGGTGCACGCGGCGAAGCGGTTCACCGGCGCGCAGACGGTGATCATCGGCGCGGGCACGCTGGGCCTGCTCACCCTCGCGGCGATCACCGCCACACCGCGCCGCAAGAAGAACAGCGGGCCGATCATCGTCACCGCTCGCTATCCCGAGCAGCGCCGGCTAGCCAAGGAGCTCGCGGCCGACGTGGTGTGCACCACCGATGAGATGCCGCGACTGGTGCGCTCGCGCACCGGCTCGCTGGTGGTCGGCGATCAACTCACCAGCGGCGCGCCGACGGTGATCGACTGCGTCGGCAGCAGCGACAGCATCAGCCAGGCACTTCGCGTGGTGGCGCCGGGGGGCTGCGTGCACATGGTGGGCATGCCCGGCAATGTCTCTGTCGAACTGACGTCGCTGTGGCACCGCGAAACCTCGATCAGCGGCTGTTACGCCTACACCCACGCCGACTTCGCCACCGCGATCGAGGTGATCCGCCGCCACGACTTGGGGCGGCTGGTGTCGGCCACCTATCCCCTGGCCGACTACACCGAGGCCATCGCCATCGCCGCTGCCGCCGGCCGCCGTGGCGCGGTGAAGATCGCCTTCGACATGAGAGGAAAGCACTGATGGCGCGTCCTGGATTCGTTCTGGAAGTCGACAAGTCGACCCCTCCGCTGCTCTTCTGGCGCGGCGAGGGGTTCAGCCTGGAGAAGCTGCCCGCCGGGCGCAGCCGCGTCATCTACCCGCCCGAGCCGCTGGAGGCGATCAAGGACGTCGACGGCGCGATCCTCGAAGCGCTGCTCAACCCGATCGACAGCGAGCCGCTGCCCGCGCTGCTGTTCCCGGGGATGAAGCTGACGATCGCCTTCGACGATGTCAGCCTCCCGCTGCCGAAGATGGAGCGCCCCGACAACCGCCAGCGGGTGATCGAGGCGGTACTCGACCTCGCCGCCGCGGCCGGGGTGGACGACGTGCACCTGATCGCTGCGCTCGGCCTGCACCGGCGGATGCACGAGTACGAGCTGCGTCATGCCCTCGGTGACCGGATCTACGACGCGTTCCACGGCCGTGGCCAGCTGTACCAGCACGACGCGGAAGACCTCGACAACCTCGAGGTGGTGGGCACCACCGACCAGGGTGAGGTGCTGGAGATCAACAAGCGTGCCGCCGAGAGCGACCTGCTCGTGTACGTGAACATCAACTCGGTGGCGATGGACGGCGGTTGGAAGAGCGTGTGCACCGGCCTCGCCTCGTATCGCTCGCTGAGCCACCACCACAACCCGACCACGCTGGAGAACACCAAGAGCCTGATGGGGCACCGCGATCACAGCGCGCTGCACCAGAGCGTGTGGCGCCTGGGCAAGGTGTTGCGCGACAGCGGACCGCGCATCTTCCAGATCGAGACCACGCTCAACACCGACATGTTCCCCTCGCCGTTCGACTTCATCAACAAGCGCGAGTGGGAGTGGACGGCGAAGGACCGCGCCATCTATCTCGGCACCACCAAGTCGTTGAAGCGCACCCCGATCAAGATGGCGCGCAAGATCTTCCACGGCATGCAAGGGCCGCACAGGATGACCAGCGTGCAGGCCGGGGAGACGTCTGCCGTGCACGAAGTCACGCTGCAGCACGTCTACCGCCAACAACTGGTGGAGGTGCAAGGGCAGACCGACATCCTCACCATGGGCATCCCGTTCGTGTGCCCCTACAACCCCGACGGGGTGATGAACCCGGTGCTGGTGATGTGCATGGGCCTCGGCTACCTGTTCAACATGTACCGCAACAAGCCGCTGGTGCGCGAGGGGGGCGTGATCATCATGACGCACCCCACCTACAAGGACTTCAACCCGGTGCACCACCCGAGCTATATCGACTTCTACGAGCAGGTGTTGGCCGATACCACCAATCCGGCGGAGATGAGCCGCAAGTGGGAGCAGCAGTTCGCCGAGGACGAGTGGTATCGCCACCTGTACCGCACCGGCAACGCCTACCACGGGGTGCACCCCTTCTACGCGTGGTACTGGGGCGCGCACGGCCTGCAGCATGCGGGCAAGGTGATCATCGTCGGCGGCGAGCCGGCGGTGGTGCGCCGCCTCGGCTTCACCCCCGCGAGCACGATGGACGACGCGTTCGAGATCGCCAGCGATGTCGTCGGCCGCCACCCCACCATCTCGCACATGCACGTTCCCGCGCTGCTCGTTGCCGACGTGAAGTGAGTTCGATCCGATGGCTCGTACCAAGCTGAAACTGCCCAAGCCGGCAAGGACACCCGACAAGCTGAGCACCGTCGCCCAGTTGCGAAAGGTGGCCAGGATCGGCGACGCGATCGGCTCGGCAACGCAAGCGCTGTTGAAGCCGACGCGCTCGCTCGGCTTCCCCTACCGCAAGCCGACCGCACCCAAGGGTGTCGAGGTGCCGGCCGAGCCGAGCAAGCTGGGCGCCGACTTCGACACCGACTTCGCCCGCAAGGCCCCGGCCAAGGCGCTGCGCAAGATCGTCACGCAAGGTCCGGTGCGCGCGCTGGTGAGGGCACTCGCCGACCCGGAAGTGGTGGGTCTCGACCGCCTCGCCGATCTCGAGCGGATGGACGATCCGCCGGCTGTGATCTTCGCTCCCAACCATCACAGCCACCTCGACACCGGCGTGATGATCGTCGCCGTACCCGAGCCGTGGAAGTCGAAGCTGGTGGTGGCCGCGGCTGCCGACTACTTCTTCGACTCACGGGTGAAAGGCACTATCGCCGCGCTCGCGCTCAACGCCTTCCCGATCGACCGGGAGGTGACCGGACGCAAGAGCAGCGACGAACTCCGTCGCCTGCTCGACACCGGCTGGAGCCTGGTGATCTACCCCGAGGGCGGGCGCTCGCCCGACGGCTGGGGCCAGGACTTCAAGGGCGGAGCGGCTTATCTGTCGAACCGCACCGGCGCACCGATCGTGCCGGTGTTCATCGACGGCACCGGGTCGATCTTCGGGAAGGGCATGAACAAGCCCAAGGCGGGCAAGAGCAAGGTCGTGTTCGGCGCGCCGTTGTGGCCCAGCGACGACGAGAACACCCGCCGCTACAACGCCCGCATCGAGGCCGCGGTCACCGCCCTCGGCGACGAGGCGCTGACCGACTTCTGGACCTCGCGCCGGCGGGCCGCGGCGGGCACCAACCCCAAGCTCACCGGCCCGGAGTACAACGGCTGGAGGCGCCAGTGGGCGCTGGCCGAGCATCGTCGGCTGGGCAAGGCCGGACAGCGCCGACGCCAGAAGCGTCGCTGGCCCGACCTCGGCTAGCTGCCTGCTCGCCGGCCTGGGCCGGCAATGTCACTTCTCGCAGGGAATGTTGATCTCGATACCGACGACAAAGTTGCGGTAGCCCTGCGTCTTGGTGTTGGCCGCGCCCAGTTCCTGCAAGGTGACATCGAACTTGTTCGCCACCCGGCTGGGCGAATCGCCAGACTGCACCGTGTACTTCTCACGCACGCACGGTTCGGTTGTGGGCGGCGCGGTGGGGATGGTGGTGGTGGTGGGATAGGGCATGATCGCCCCCGCGGGAATCTTGATGATGTCGCCGGGGTAGATCAAGTGCGCCGTGCCGTCGACCCAGCCATTGGCCTGGGCGATCAGTTCGGCGGTGATCGAATAGATGCCGGCGATCTTCAACAGGTTGTCGCCGTACAGGATCTGGTAGCTCTGCTCAATGGTCATCCGCTGCCCGGGGAGAGGCGGGATGGTGGTGCTCGCCGGCAGCGTGCTCTGCGTTACTGCCAGTGTGGCGTAGGCGGGTGCGCCGAGGTTGAGCTGGGTGGTGGCGGCCGCCGACTGCCCCTCACCACATGCGCTGAGCACCGAGCCACCTGTCGCGAGCGCGACGACGAGGCTCAACGGGGCGAGCCACTTGGTCGACATGCCTGCCAGTTTAGGAGTGGTGGCCGGCCAAGTGGTGGCGCCCCACCGTGCCGGTGGACACCTCGGGGGCGACAGAGGTCACATCACCGGACGGGCCGTGGGCGTGATCGGGGCCGGCAGTTGCGTCTCGCCCATCAGCCAGCGGTCGACACCGGCGGCGCAGGCGCGGCCCTCGGCGATGGCCCACACGATCAGGCTCTGGCCGCGGCCCATGTCGCCGGCGACGAACACCCCGGGCACGTTCGACATGAAGTCGGCGTTACGGGCGAGGTTGCCGCGCTGGTCGTACTCCACGCCGAGGTTGTTGAGCCACTGCCCCTTTTCCGGGCCGACGAAACCCAGCGCCAGGAACACGAAATCGGCGGGAACGCTGCGGTCGGTGCCTTCCACCTTCTCGAAGCGGCCGTCCACCATGTGCACCTCGTGCAACAGCAGCGTCCCCACGCGGGTGGCGTCGTCGGCCGCGGGCAGGAAACGCTCGGTGTTGACGCTGTACAGCCGCTCGCCCCCCTCCTCGTGGGCGGAGGTCACCTTGAAGACCATCGCGTACTGCGGCCACGGATTGGCGGCCGGGTCGCGTCGCTCGGGTGGCCGGGGCAAGATCTCCAGCTGCGTCACCGAGGCCGCGCCCTGGCGGTGGGCGGTGCCGAGGCAGTCGGCACCGGTATCGCCGCCGCCGATGATCACCACGTGTGCGCCGGCGACGTCGATCGGTGAGCGCTCGTAGTCGCCCGCTTGCACGCGGTTGGCATGGGGCAGATACTCCATCGCCTGGTGGATGCCGGCCAGTTCGCGGCCGGGAATGTCGAGATCGCGGCGGGCAGTGGCACCACATGCGAGCACCACCGCGTCGTACGACGCGAGCAGCACCTCGATGTCGACCCCGGCACCGACGGCCGCGTCAGTGCGGAACTCGGTGCCCTCGGCCTCCATCTGCTCGATGCGCCGTTCGATGTGGCGCTTCTCCAGCTTGAACTCGGGGATGCCATACCGAAGTAGTCCTCCAATACGGTCGGCGCGCTCGAGCACCACCACGTCGTGACCGGCGCGGGTGAGTTGCTGCGCAGCGGCCAGCCCGGCCGGCCCGCTGCCCACCACGGCCACGCGCTTGCCGGTCTTCACCGTCGGCAGTTCCGGGCGGATCCACCCTTCGGCCCAGGCGCGGTCGATGATCTCCACTTCCACCTGCTTGATAGCCACCGGGTCGCCGTTGATGCCCACCACGCAGGCGCTCTCACACGGGGCGGGGCACAGCCGACCGGTGAACTCGGGAAAGTTGTTGGTGGCGTGCAGGCGGTCGATCGCGTCACGCCAGTGATCGCGGTAGACCAGGTCGTTCCAGTCGGGGATCAGGTTGCCCAGCGGACAGCCGTTGTTGCAGAACGGAATACCGCAGTCCATGCAACGTCCCGCCTGCCGCCGCAAGACGTCGCCGGAGAACTCCTCGTAGACCTCCTTCCAGTCGCGCAGCCGCACCGCCACCGGCCGATGCCGGGGTGTGGTGCGTTCCCACTGCAAGAAGCCCGTCACTTCACCCATCTAATGGCCTCCTCGTCGTCCGCTGCGCTTCCTCCTCGATCGGCTGTGCCTCGTCGCTGGCGCTTCCCTCGGCACCCGCACACCCAAAGCCGCCCCGCCGTCTCGACCGACAGGAGAGAGCGAGCGAAGCGAGCGAACGATGGAGGTCGAACACTTCATCGCCGGCTCGCTTCCATCACGCGGGTCAGGGTTGACTCCTCGTCGAGGCCGTCGGCCTCGGCTTGCGCCATCACCTGCAGCACACGCTCATAGTCGGTGGGCATCACCTTGCGGAATGCGACGACAGCAGCATCCCAGTCGGCGAGAATCGCAGCCGCCACCGGCGAGTCGGTGTAGCGCTGATGGTCGGCGACGGTGGCGTACACGAACCGGCGGTCGTCGTCAGCTAGTTGTTGCAGCTGCACCATCTCGCCGTTGACCCGCGTCGCGAACACCTCGTGCGGGTCGTAGACGTAGGCGATGCCACCGCTCATGCCGGCCGCGAAGTTGCGGCCGGTGGGGCCGAGTACCACCACCCTGCCGCCGGTCATGTATTCGCAGCCGTGGTCGCCGACTCCCTCGACGACGGCGGTAGCACCCGAGTTGCGCACGCAGAAGCGCTCGCCCACCACGCCACGCAGGTAGATCTCACCGCTGGTGGCGCCGTACCCGATCACATTTCCGGCAATGATGCTGTCGGCGGCGAGGTGCACCGCGTTGCGATCGGGGCGCACGACCACTCGCCCACCACTGAGGCCCTTGGCCACGTAGTCGTTGGCATCACCCTCGAGCACCATCGTGATGCCTGCCGGCACGAAGGCGGCGAAGCTCTGCCCGGCCGAGCCGCGGAAGTTGAGCGTGATCGTGTCGTCGGGCAGCCCCTTGCCGCCGTGGCGCAGGCTGACCGCCGACCCCAGCATCGTGCCAACCGTGCGATTGGTGTTGCGGATCGGTAGATCGAGGGTGATCGGCGTGCCGTGCTCGATCGCGGCCTCGCACTCGCGCAGCAGACGGCGGTCGAGGGTGCCGTCGAGGCCGTGTTCCTGTGCAACCGACTGGTGCAGCGTCTGCCCGTAGGGGTTCTGCGGCACGGCCAGGATCGGGCTGATGTCGAGCCCCTTGGCCTTCCAGTGATCGATCGCCTCGCGGGTGTCGAGCATCTCGACGTGGCCGATCATCTCCTCCATCGTGCGAAAGCCGAGGCGGGCCATGTGCTCGCGCACGTTCTCCGCGATGTACTCCATGAAGGTCACCACGAACTCGGGCCTGCCGCTGAACCGCTTGCGCAGTTCGGGGTTCTGCGTGGCCACACCTACCGGGCAGGTGTCGAGGTGGCAGACACGCATCATCACGCACCCGCTCACCACCAACGGGGCGGTGGCGAACCCGAACTCCTCCGCTCCGAGCAGCGCGGCGATCACCACGTCGCGCCCGGTCTTCAGCTGGCCATCGGCCTGCACCACGATGCGATCCCGAAGACCGTTGAGGAGCAGAGTCTGCTGGGTCTCGGCGAGGCCCAACTCCCATGGCGCGCCGGCGTGCTTCAGCGAGGTGAGTGGGCTGGCGCCGGTGCCGCCGTCATGGCCGGCGAT
>CAUJEE010000191.1 GCA_963169215.1 Actinomycetota bacterium | reverse complement strand
GCTCGTGCAACGAGTGCCCGCCGCCCTCCACCACCACCAGTCGGCAGTGAGGCATCTTGCCGGCCATGTACTCGCCGCTGACGCGGTACTCGGGGCGGTCGTCGCCACCGGCCAGCACCAGCGTGGGCACCTCGATGTGGGCCAGCCGGTCGATCACCACCGAGTCGTGCTGCAGGTTCAACTCCGCGGCTGCGGTCGGCACCGCGAAGCGATGGGCGTTGCGTCGCGACCGGTCGTTCCACGCTTCGCGCTTGCCGGCATCGCGAAAGCCGGGGCCGGTGTTGATCACCACGATGCCCTTGGCCACGCCCGGCCGGGTGGCGGCGTGGGCGAGGGCGAGGTAACCGCCGAGTGAGTGGCCCACCAGTACGGCCGCCTCGGGCAGCGTGGCGAGCACCGCGTCGATGTCGGCCAAGGCCCGGTCGCGGGTGTACTCGGCCGGGTCGTCGGGGGCCGGTGAGCGGCCGTGACCGAGCAGGTCGACGGCGAGCACGCGATGGTCGGTGCGCAGGTGGGCCATCACCTCGCTCCACGAGTCGGCGGAGGTGCCCAGACCGTGAACGAAGACGATCGGCGTGCCGAGGTCGCCCTCGCGCACCACATGCAGACGCAGGTCGCTCATCGCCGTCGGTTCAGGCGCTGTCGAAGGGCAGTTGGCCACGGAGCAGGCTGTCGCCGGAATGGGCCGGATTGCCGTCGACCGGCTCGGCCGACACGTCGACGATCGGGAAGGCGAGCGGGTCGACCCCCACCGGCACGTCGTACACACCGTCGTCGCGCAGCGGCCCGAGCGACACCAGTTTCGACACGGTGGGGTCGATCAACCACACCTCCAGGTAGCCGTCGCCGGCGTCGAGGTCGCTCGTCTGCAGGTGCAGTTCCATGTGCCCGTCGTGGTCGACCATCTGCGCGGTACCCGACCCGTTGCCGGCGAGACGGTCGAGGCGCACCTCAGCCACCACTTCGTCGCCGTCACCGTTGCGGGTGATCAGCACGGTGGCGATCACGCCCACCAGCACGGTTGCCGCGGCCAGCGACAGTGGCAGCGACCAGCGTCGACGCCGGTGCTCGGCGAGCGTCACCACGTTGTCGGTGGCAGTCGGGGTGGCGTGCGGGGGACCGTGCGGGGCGCTCGCCTGCTGATCCACACCGGCAGCCACCGCGATGCGCTGCCACAGGTCGGCCGGTGGCTGCTCCCACTCGGCGGCGACACTGCCGGCAGGCTTCATCTGTCGCAACTGTTGTAGATCGTGCCGGTCGCGATCATCGATCTCACTCATCGGGCTCACCTCCTAACACGGTGCGGAGTTGGATCAGGGCACGGCGCACATCGCTCTTCACCGTACCGAGGGGGATTTCCAGCCGTTCGGCGATCTCGCCGTGGCTCAGTTCTGACATGAAGGCCAACTCGACCACCGAGCGGGCCCGTTCGGGGAGCGACTCGATCGCCCGGGCCACCAGCAACTGGCGGGCCACTTCGTCGGCGTGGTCTTCGGTCGAGTTGCCTTCGGGCATCTCGTCCACCGGGGTGGCGATGCGGTTCTGGCGGCGGCGGGTGTCGAGCACCCGGTACCGGGCGATCCCCAGCAGCCAGCCGGCGAGGCTGCCCTTGCCGGGTTCGAACCGCTCCCGCGACTTCCACGCACTGACGAAGGTGTCCTGCGTGCATTCGGCGGCGGCCTCACGGTCGCCCAACGAGCGGCTGCAGTAGGTGAACACCAGCGATCCGAAGCGCCGGTAGGCCTGCTCGAGGGCGGAAGCGTCGCCTCCCGACCACGCGACCTCGACTGCTGCGTCGAGATCGTCGTGGCCGGGAGGAACTTCGGTGCGCACGCCCCCAACGTATCGAACCGGGGAGAGGTTCGGTGGGGGGAGTTGCCAAGGGCGTGGCACCGCAACCGTGGCGATCATCAGGCCGGGGGCAGGATCACCTTGTCGATGACGTGGATCACGCCGTTGCTGGCCATCACATCGGTGGCCACCACGTTGGCGTCGTTCACCATCACGCTGCCGCCATCGACGGTCACCTTGACGGTTGCTCCGTTGACGGTGGTCACGTCCTGGCCGTCGAGGCCGGCGACATCGGCGGCGAGGAACTCACCGGCGACGACGTGGTAGGTGAGGATCGCGGTCAGCGTCTCGGTGTCGGCCAGCAGCTCTTCGGCGGTGAGACCGAGAGCGGCCAGCGCGTCGGCGAACGCCGCGTCGGTGGGGGCGAAGACGGTGAACGGGCCTTCACCGGACAGGGTCTCGACCAAGCCGGCAGCCTGCACTGCGGCGACGAGGGTGGTGAAGTCGCCGGCGGCGACCGCCACATCGACGATCGTGCCCGGCTCTTCAGCCATCGTGTCGGGGGCCATCGTGTCGGCGGGAGCCCCGGTGGCCGGGGCCTGGGTGGCGGGGGACGAATCGTCGTCGTCGTTCGAGCACGCGGCGACAATGGTTGCCGCAGCCAGAGCCACAGCGGTGAGACGCAGCATCGGGCGTCGGTTCATTGGGGGGTTCCTCCTGTGAAGGTCGATGCGACCATCGCATCGATCCACCACTACTTCGCTGCCACCCGCCCGCTTGGATGCAACAGAGGAGAGATTTCTTCCGCGGGGCGGGGTGCCGAGGCGGTCGTGGGCCTTCTGACCTCATCGGCGAGCCGGGCGGCCGTCGCCACCGGCAGCAGTTGGATGCCGCGGAACCAGTTGCTGTAGGCGAGACCGCAAGGTGGTCGACGAGGCGCTCGCCGCCCATGCCGCCAACGAGCGCGCCATCGTCGGCCTGCTCTCCCCCGCCGATCGAGACGACCTGGTGCGACTGCTGCGCACCTTCCACATCGCCCTCGACACGCAGGCGGACGATCCGGCACCAAGTCCGTGACCGGCAGCCGCGTGGCACCCTCCAAATACGGTGACTTCCATGGCGACGCCGACGGAGGGACGAACCACGATCGACTACTTGCTCGGTCGTGGCCGACTCGAACGGATCGATGGGAGTACCGCAGGCGACTCATCGGCGACAATCATCGGACGAGCCGCGCGGCGCCTTCTTACCGCTGATGGTGGCCTCGCGGCCGGTGATGTCGAGGGCGCGTTCGCCGCTGCCTACGACGCTTACCGCATGGCCGCCGAGGCACTGCTGATCCGACAAGGGCTGCGTGCCACCGGTGGCGAGGGCTCGCATGTAACGGTCGAGGATGCCGTCAGCGGGCAATTCGCGAAGGCGATCCCTGGCCTCGCCAAGCCAACGTTCGAACGCTTTCGCCGGACGCGCCACGGCCGCTCAATACTTCGACCCGTCGAGCGCGGAGATCAGCCGCGACGACGCAGCTTGGGCGCTGACGACTTCGCGGACGGTCGTCGAGACGGTCGAGCGGCTGCTGGCGACTGATCCTCCCGAGCCGTTCGCGTAGCCATCGGCACCGCAACCATGGGTCGTCCGACGACGGTGTCGTGAAATGTGCCGCTTCCGTCGGTCAGCCAGTCGGCCGATCGGATGATCACTTGTACCGCCCGTCCGAGCCTGTGCTCGGCCGCGCTGGCCGCGGCGTACACGTCTTCACGATCCGGTCCGCCGAGCACGAGAAGGTCGATGTCGCCGACCGGTCGGTCACCGTCTTCGCCTGAGAACCGTGCTGCCCACGATCCGTAGACATATGCCGCGTCGATGCCGTCGACTGCAGCCAGCTCCTGCCCGATCACCCACGGCACGCCGAAGGCTTTGACAAGTACGTCCGACAGACCAGCGAAGTAGGGGCTCGACACGTCGGCTCGAATGAGCCGTGTCCGCCCGACGAGGCGGCGAGTCACCGACCTGGGCGGGCGCCCGCCCATTCGAAAGGTCGTGCGGCAGGTGCGCGTCATCGGTGACCATACGGCGGAACGGGGAGGTGTGGAGCCTCATCAGCTGGCGGAACGGGAGGGATTCGAACCCCCGGGGCTTGCACCCTCACGCTTTCAAGGCGCGCGCAATTGTCCACTCTGCCACCGTTCCGTGGCCCACGTTATCGGCCCAGCGGTGACGCGAACCCGCCGCCGAGCCGACAGCGCACCATCGGCCCGGCGACGAGAGCTGCGATCAGGGCACCCAGATCTGCTCGAACTGCCAGATCTCGCCGGCCTGCACGGTCATCATGAACGCGAACGGCGTGTATCCGTAGCCCGGCGGCGAACTGGCGGTGGTGCCCGATGCGAACAGCAGCGCCAGTTCGTCGGGGGTGATCCAGTAGCTGGTTCCCGGCAGCGCGACACATTTCGCGCCGATCGATCCACTCTCCAGAGGGAGCAGTCAGCGGATCGAGCGACGTAACTGTTGCACCCAGTCGTCGGCATCACGCCAGCGGGCGTCGGCGTGTTCGCGGGCAGTGTGGGCGTGCTTGCCCGCCGCCGGGTAGCTGCCGAGGAACTTCACGTGCCCTTGCTTGGCGTGCAGGGCGCGCATCGCGTCGGCAACCAGCTCGTCGGCGACATGGCCCTCGGCGTACACCACGAAGCAGTAGTCGCCGAGACCGCCGGCCTTGGTGGGGCGCGACAGCAGGTTGATCAGGTTGATCCGCCGGGCGGCGAACTCCTGCAGGATCGAGATCAGGCTGCCCGGCTCGTCG
>CAUJEE010000190.1 GCA_963169215.1 Actinomycetota bacterium | reverse complement strand
GGTGATGCTGCTCGTGTTCGAGTCGGTCGCCTACTGGCACGCGCGCAACATCAACGACGAGGCAGCGGCTGAAGGGGCGCGAGTCGCCGCGGCCTACGACGGCACCTGCGCCGAGGCGACAGCCGTGGCCCGCGACATGGTGCAGCGCCATGCCGGCTCGTGGAGTTCGACGGTGAGCATCACCTGCACGCGCGGCGACACGGTGTCAGTTGTGGTCACCGGCTATTCACCCGGCGTGCTCAGCGGCTCGTTCGGCTTCCGCGTCAGTGCGACCGAGACCGCACCAAGGGAGCGGTGAGATGCGGTGGCGCGACGACGAAGGCATTGCCACTCCGGTGGAGATGATGTACCTGCTTGTGTTCTGCCTGGTGGCGGTGTTGTTTATCGGCTACGTCGGTCGGCTGCACACCGCGGGGGTGCAGGTCACCAACGCGGCCCAGGCCGCGGCCCGCGCTGCGTCGCTCGCCCCGAACCCGTCTAGCGGCGCGGCGGCCGCGGCCGCCGCTGTCGACACCCAGGCCCTGCGCCTCCGTTGCCAGGGAGGTGCGTCGACAAGGGTGACCTGGGTTCCTTCGCCCACCGGCAGCTGGCAGGGGGGATCGGTGACAGTGGTCGTCACCTGTGTGGTACGCAACTCGTCGCTGGCCGGCGTGTGGGTGCCCGGCCAGCGATCGGTGACCGTGCGCGACACGCAACCCATCGACAGGTACCACCGATGAAGGTGCGCGACCGCGACAGAGGCGCGATCAGCGTGGTGATGGTGATCCTAGTGATTGTCGTCCTCGCGGGAGCGGGCCTGATCGTCGACGGCGGGCGGGTGATGGTCGCCCGCCGGCACGCCTCCAATGTCGCCGAAGCAGCCGCCCGCGCGGGCGTCGCGACGGCTACGCCGGTCAGCGGCTTTCGCCCCGACGTGGCGCGGGCCGCGGCGATGAGCTACGCCACTCGGGCGGGTGCAGCCCCCGCCGACGTGGAGATCGTGGTGACCGCCGATTTCGTGTCGGTGACCATCACCGAGCGGCGCAGCACGGTGTTCTTGATCCTCGGCGGCCGGGAGACGATCACCGTGCGCGCCACGGGCATCGCCCGTCTGGCCTTCTCCCCCTGAAAGGAACTGCGATGCGCGTCCCCCGTTGGTTCGCTCGTGTGATTGCCCTGCTCTCCCTGATGGTGGTGTTGGTCGTGGTGCCGCTGGTAGTGGTGTCGTTGGTGGGCACACCAGTGCCGTCGATCACCGAATTCACTGCGGCCTGGAGTCAGCGGCGGGTGCCGGGCACGATCGTCGTGCGCACCGGTGCTCTCGTGTTTGCCCTGCTGTGGGCTTGGTTCGCGGTGACCTCCGTCGGCGAACTGTGGAGCATCATGCGCTGCCGCCGCGAGTCGACTGCCCCGGCTCCGTTGCCGTCGGGTCCGGGCGGTTGGGTGCGGATGCTGGTGCGGGTGGTGGCGATCGGGTCGGTGTCGGCCACGGCGCTGGCCGGCGGACTGGCGCCGATGCTGCGCTCGGCCACAACCTCGAACGCAGAGGTGCACAACGCGCAGGTGATGCGGACAGTCGCGGCGGCCGCGCCCACCGACGAGACGACAGCACCGACAGCCGACAGTGAACTGGTGAGCAACGGACGGGAGACGCCCTACTCGTTGGCGGCCGCACTCGGTGGCGCGCCGGAGGTTCGCACCGCGATCATCGAGCTCAACAGCGGACGCCCGACTCCCGAAGGTGGCATGTGGAGCGGCGGAGTGTTCCCCGCGGGGATGACCGTGCTCATGCCGCACGTGTCGGGTGCTGCTGCACCACCGACCACCTCGGGTGCCGGGGCCGCGCGGTCGGGCGACTCGACGACGGTTGCCTTCGCCTCCGGCCTGGGCACCGCGCTGTTGTTGTCGGCAGGGGCGATGTCGCTGCTGGAGGCGCGTCGGCGGCGCCAGTGGCGGGCGGCCACCACCACCGCCAGGCTGCCGGTGCCGACGCCGACCGCGGTGCGCACCGAGGCACTGTTGCGCGTGCTCGACGCCCCCGAGCGCTTGGCCCGCCTCGACCTCGCGCTGCGCGCGGCCGCGCCGCCAATTGCCGATCAGGGTGCCGTCGTTGTAGCCGCGGTGCTCGGTGACCGTGGCGAGGTTTGTCTGCACCTGCGTGGCAGCGCAGTGCCCGACGATGAGCGATGGTCGTTCGACCCCCATCGCGAGGTGTGGTTGTTGCGCCCCGATGTCGACATCGCCGAATTGGCCGCGGCGGCGAGAGGTGTGCAGCAACCGTGTCCGGCACTGATGCACATCGGCGCCGTGATGGGCGGCGGCGAGCTGTTCGTCGACATCGAGGCAGCCGGAGTGCTCCGTGTGGAGTCGACCCACGTCGAGCCGATCATGCGCGCCATCGCCTCCTCGCTGGCGGTGTCGCCGTTCCTCGAAGCGGCGCGGGTGTTCGTCGCCGGCCTCGGTGACGAGTGGTTGTCGTCGTACCGCTGCGAGCAGATGGACTCCGCCGACGCGGCGGTGGAGGCGGCGCGTATGGCGCTGGGCAGCACACCGTCGTCAGCCCGCGGCACGTCGACGTTCGCGTTGCGCACCAGCGGACGTGGTGGCGAGTCGTGGGAGCCCGCGATCGTGGTCTCGTTGGGCGGCTCGCTCGACGGCGCGACCCTTGACGACGTGCACGCCATTGGTCGCGGCGCGGGTCTGGGGGTGGTGACCGACGCCAGCGATGACGACTGGCCGCCGACTGCGCACTGGTCGCTACGCGAGGAGGATGGCGAGCATGTGTTGCACCCGCTCGGGCTGGTCGTGTATCCCGCAGGCATCAGCGCGGCAGAAGTGGACGCGGTGCGCGACCTTCTCGCCGCGTCCGATGCCGAGCCCGAACTGCACGCGCCGGTGGTGCCGATCGACATGATGCGTCCGCCCGACGAGCCAGTGGAGTTCGTCGAGCGCGAGTGGTCGCTGATGGTGCGCGTGATGGGTCCGGTGGAAGTGTCGTCGAGCGAGGGAGTGGTCGCATCGTTCGAGCGCTCGAAGGCCATAGAGCTGGTGGTGTGGCTCAGCCAACACCGAGAGCGGCCCACGCGCACTGCGGCGCGCACCGCGTTGTGGGATCTTGACGTGCGCGATGCGACCTTCGCCAACGTGGTGAGCGAGGCGCGGCGGGCGCTGGCGCGAGCAGCGACCCCCGCCGACGACGAGGAGTGGATCCCGCGCACTCTCACCGAAGACCTGCCGCTGCACCCCCAAGTGGTGACCGATGCCGACTTGCTCGCCGATCGCGTCGAAGCAGCGCGCGGCATGCGCGCCGCCGACGCGGTCGAAATGCTGCGCCCGGGTGTGGCCCTGCTCGGCGGCCTGCCGTTCGCCGGCACCGGCTATCTGTGGCCCGACGCGGAGGGCATCACCTCCTCGCTGGTGCTGCTGGCCACCGGCGCGGCGATCGAGTTGGCCCAGCACTACCTCGCGCTCGGCGACGTGGAGGGTGTGTTCTGGGCCACAGGGCAGGGCCTGCGCGTGCTGGCCGGCCACGAGGAGCTGATCGCGCTGCGGATGCGTGCCCACGCTCGCCGTGGCGACCTGGCCGGGGTGCGTAGCGAGTGGGACAGCTACGAGCGGGCCCTGGCCGCCGACCCGTGGGCGGCCGCCGAGCCCGCGGCCAAGCTGGTGGCCCTGCGCCGTGTACTGCTGTCGGGCGAGCGGGCCACCGCCTGAAGGCGGCGAAGTTGTGCAAGCCCCCGACCCGCCGGTCTATCCTGTCACCGACATCAGGATAAGTTGACGCCGTGGAGCCGGTGATCGTGCCGAGCGCACGCAAGCATGGCGTTCACGACGGCGACATCCTCCACGCCTATCGCCACCCAGTGCGAGTGCTTCAGCTCGACGATCTGCTAATGCTCATCGGCCCGAGTCAATCGGGCCAGCCCCTCGAGATCGGTGTGAGCCATGCCGAGGGGATTGACTTCATCATTCACGCCATGCCCGCCAGGGCGAAGTTCATCAGGTGACCGCTATGCCCCGCTCCCTCCAAGACATCCTCGATCACGCCGACGAACTGGCCAGGCGGTTCGAGGGCTTCGACCCTGACCAGGCCAACGAAATCCCGGTGGAGGAGTACCTCCTGCAACGGGCCGTCGTCGCTCGCGCTCGCTGCGAGCAGCAACTGATCGACAGCGTGAGCAAGGCACGCGCCGCAGGCCTGTCGTGGCAGCGCATCGGTGCCCTCCTCGGAACGTCGGCGCAGGCTGCCCAACAGCGCTACGGCGCCGTGGTGGAAGCAACCTGACGACAGGTGGCGAACAACCCTTTGCGCGGCCGATGGTTGTCCATACGCTGAGGATGCAGACGCGAACGGAGGATCTGATGTTCGCGAGGTCAGCTAGGCGCGGCGCGGTCGTTGGGGCAGTGGGCGTGATGCGAGGTCGCCCCTCACGTGGTGGCGGCGTGTCTGCCGCCTATGTACTGTGACGCGAATATGGCCAGCGAGTGGACTGTGGGAGCATTTGCTCTTGGCGGAACCTTGATCGGTGCCGTCACGTCGTACATCGCGATTCTCCGGGATCTCAAGAGCCGACGCGCGGAGGCGCGTGCGGGGCTGCTTCGCGACGAGGCGAACACTCAGCGTCGCGTCAGCGCGGTGTTTCTAGCCAAAGTCGACATGGTGAACGATCGCTCGCGCGAGGTTGCAAGGTGGGATAGGCCTGAGGACGTTCCCGAGCAGATCAGAGGCGAGTATGAGGCTGCGTGGAAGGACTACTTCGGAGAAAATGCGACCCTTGCCGTCTACGCCTCCGAGCCAGTCGCGAACGCAGCGATGAAGCTGTACGTGCCCCTCGCCGCCAACTGCAATCAGGTTGACCGTTGGCTGGCGGGCGGTGATGAATGGCTATTGGATGACTTCGACGCGCGTCGCCAGGAGATTGCGGAATGCCGGTCCGAATTCCTCAGCGCGCTCCGCGCAAGCATTCCGGACGCGACGAAGCCGCTTGACAACTGAGCTGGCGGGCGCGCCGGTGATGGGCGCGCTGGTCAGGCGTCGAGGCGTTCGGCCGTGTCGCACAACAGGTGAAGCCACCAGCGCGGGCCTACCAGCGCACGCTCGGGCCACGGCACAGGCGAACCGATCGGCTGGTGGATGACGCTGCCGCCGAGGAACCCGAGATCCTTGCGCGACTTGTCGTCGTGCACCACGCGCACCGAGTTGGCGTCGACCACCAGCGTGATGTCGGGCCACAGCCCCATCAGCCGATCGTGCACCAGCGGCAACAGCAGATCGCCCAGCGGCTGCGAGTCGCAGACGACGACCCGCCCGTTCTCGGGGGTCATCGCCCGCGGGTCCCACGCCGGGCTGTTGGCGTCGGTGAAGGCGCGGATGGTGCCCTGCAGGCCGCGCGGGTTGTGGCACGACACGACCAGTTCGGTGTGCCACTCGCGATAGGGCTTGCGCCGCCGCGGGTCGGAGTTCATCTCTACCAGCGCTTCGTTCCACTTGCCCGCGGACGAGATGTCGACCACGAACGGTCGGCCGCGGCTGGTGCCGCGCACGAGCACCGACTCGATGCCGCGTTCCTCCACGGTGGCTTGGTATTCGGGGGCGAGCATGTGCCACGCCTCGGCCAGCGTCGGCTCGCCGGGATCGCGCTTGGGTTCATTACTGATGATGCGCTTGAACAGACTCACGGATCTCACCTTCGAGGTTGCAACGGAGCCCAGAGAGGGAATCGAACCCTCGACCTTTTCATTACGAGTGAAATGCTCTGCCGACTGAGCTATCTGGGCGCGACGCAAAATGCTAGCGGCTCACAATGACGGCAACTCCAGCAGTAATGCCTGCAGCAGCAGGGTCTCGTTGGGGTTGCGTTCGATCGCGTCGAGGGCGTCGTGAATGCGGCGCACGGCGTGCACCGCCGAATCGGGCCGGGCCAGTGTGCCCGCGACGAGTGCGTCGCGATAGATCCCGGCCATCACCGCCAGGCCGCTGCGCAGCTCGTCGATGCGGTGACGGCGCAACTCGCGCTTGTGCCGTTCCTCCAACTGCTTGCGCCCGCTGCCCCGCTCGCCGGTGATCGCGATGCGCTCCTCCAGCGCCTGCATCTCCGCCTTGTGGCGGGCGGCCAACGGCTTGGCCGCAGCCTCGATCAGGCCCTGCAGTTCGTTGCACACCGCCACCACGGTGTGCCCGGTGCCGTCGAGGCGCGAGGGCACCGCGGCGAACGCGTCGCGACGGGCGAGTAGTCCGCTGTCGGTGGCCAGCACACGAGCGCGGGTGAGGTTGCCGTGCGCCGCGGCCGCGGCGTGCGCAGCGCGGTCGGCAGGCACGCCTTCGGCCACCAGCCGGTCGCGCACCACTGGCTCGGTGATGGCGGCGAAGTCGATGCGCACGCAGCGCGAGGCGATGGTGATCAGCTCGGGTGGCACCTGGTCGGCGAGCACGATGATCACCGTGCTGGCCGGCGGCTCCTCCACCGTCTTCAACAGCCGCGCCGCACCATCGGCGGCGAGCAGGTGGAAGTCGTGCAGCATCATCACCTTGCGCGCCCCCTCGATCGGGGCCAGCGCCGCGTTGCGGATGATGTCGTCGATCTGCGCCTTGTCGATGCGCGCGCCGACGCGTTCGGTCTCGCGCACGTCGGGGTGTTCTCCGGCCAGCGCCAGACGCGCGTCGCGGGCATCGGGGTCGTCGTGGCCGGTGAGCAACAGCGCGGCGAAGGCACGGGCCGCTTCGTGCTTGGTCGACCCGGCCGGGCCGACGAACAGATAGGCGTGCGCAGGCGCAGCTGCTGCGTGGGTGAGTTGGTCGACGGCGCGTGGCTGGCCGACCACCTCGTCCCATACCGAGCGGGCATACTCGGCGAACATCAGATGTCCAGCCGTTCGCGCACCGCGGCGCGGATGGCGGCGGCCACCACCTCGAATGCCTGGCCGGCGTCGATCACCACCCACCGCTGGGGGTCGGCGGCGGCCATCGCCCGAAAGCCGTCGCGCACGCGTCGGTGGAACGCGTCGCCCTCCTGCTCGAAGCGGTCGAGCTGGCGGCCCTTCATCCTGCGCTCCAACACCTCCGGGGCGGCGTCGAGCAGCAGCGCCAGGTCGGGCCACCTGTCGGCGATCGCCCAGGCGTTGATGTGGCGCACCTCGTCGAGCGGCAACTCGCGCCCGTAGCCCTGATAGGCGAGGGTGGAGTACACGCTGCGATCGCTCACCACATGCCTGCCCGCGGTCAGCGCGGGGCCGACCACCTGGTGGATGTGCTGGGCCCGGTCGGCGGCCGCGAGCAGTGCCTCGGCGCGGTGCGCCAGATCGGTGACCGCGGTGTCGTGCAGGATGGCGCGGATGCGCTGGCCGACGGCCGTGCCCCCGGTTTCGCGGGTGAGCACCGCCCCCAGCACCTCGGCCAAGCGGGCCGCGTGCGTGCTCTTACCGCAGCCCTCGGCTCCCTCGAGCGTGATGTACCGGCCGGTCGACATGTCGCAGCGCACCATACCCACTACTGCGGCGTCAGGGTTGCTGGCGCGGGGCAGTCTTCTTGGCCGGGGTCTTCTTCGCCGCCGCCTTCTTCGCCGTCGCCTTCTTGGCCGGGGTCTTCTTGGCCGGGGTCTTCTTCGCCGCGGCCTTCTTGGTGGCGGCGGCCTTGCGGCCGGCGACTCCACCCTTCTCGATGATCGCCTCGCGGCGGATGGCAAGCAACTCGTAGGCGCGCTCGGGTTCCATCGCCTCCAGTCGGTCGCCACGTGACAGCGAGGCGTTGGTCTCGCCGTCGGTCACGTACACGCCGAACTTGCCCTCCTTGGCTACCACCGACTTGCCGCTCACCGGGTCGTTGCCGAACTCGCGCAGCGGCCCCTTCGCCGCCAGGTTGGCGCCGCCCCCGCGGCGGTACACCTTCGGTTGGCTGAAGATGTGCAGCGCCTCCTCCAGCGTGATCGTCAGCAACGCTTCCTCGCTGGCGATGTTGCGATAGTCCTTGCCCTTCTGCACATACGGGCCGTAGCGGCCGTTGTTGGCGACGATCGGCTCACCGTCGGCCGGGTCGACACCCACCGTGCGCGGCAATTGCAGCAACGCGACCGCTTCGGCCAGCGACAGGCGCTCGAGCACCATCGTCTTGAACAGGCTGGCCATCTTCGGCTTGTCGAGGCCGGGCGGCAGGTTGTCGGGCGCGCCCCACTGCACGTAAGGGCCGTAGCGACCGTTCTTGGCGAACACCGGATAGCCCTCCCACTCGCCGATCGGCTGGTCGCTCTTCGGCGCGGCCAGCAACTTGCTGGCCACCTCGATGGTGAGCTCGTCAGGTGTCAGGTCGTCGGGCACGCTGGCCGTGTCGTCGCCGCGCTTCACGTAGGGGCCGTACTTGCCCGGCTTTACCACAATCTCGCGGCCCTCGTCGTCGACGCCGATGGGGAAGGTGTTGATCGCCGCCGCGTCGATGTTGTCGAGGTTCTCCTCCACCAGGCGCTTCAGGCCGGGCAGGGCGTCTGCTTCGTCGCCCCAGTAGAAGTGCTGCAGCCAGTCCTGCTTTTGGCGCTCGTTGCGGGCGATCGCGTCGAGGTCTTCCTCGATGCGGGCGGTGAACGCGTAGTCGACCAGTTCGTCGAAGTGCTGCTCCAACAGACCCACCACCGCAAAAGCGGTCCATGTGGGCACCAGTGCCTGGCCCTTCTTCCACACGTAGCCGCGGTCTTGCACGGTCTGGATGATCGACGCCCAGGTCGACGGGCGGCCGATACCCAGCTCCTCCAACTTCTTCACCAGCGACGCCTCGGTGTAGCGCGCCGGCGGGGTGGTGGCGTGACCGTTGGGGGTGAGCGACTCGACCGGCACTGCCTGGCCTTCGGTGAGCGGCGGCAGCAGCGCCTCGCGTTCGGCTTCGTCGCTGTCGTCGCTGCTCTCGACGTACACCTGGCGGTAGCCGGGGAAGGTGATGGTGGTGCCGCTGGCCGCGAACTCGCAGTCGGTGCCGGCCGCGCCCTCGAAAGTGGTGGCGGCGAGGCGCACCGACACCGTGGTGCCGGCCGCGTCGGCCATCTGGCTGGCCAACGTGCGCTGCCAGATGAGGCGGTAGAGCGACAGTTCCTGGCCGTTCAGCTCGTGGGCCAGCGAGTCGGGGCTGCGCAGGGGCACTGTCGGACGGATCGCTTCGTGGGCCTCCTGCGCGTTCTTCACCTTGTTGGCGAACTGACGTGGCGCGGGCGAGAGGAACTTGTCGCCGTAGCTGCGTTTCACCTCGGCGCGCACGGCGCCGAGCGCCTCGTCGCTGAGCGACACACTGTCGGTGCGCATGTAGGTGATGTAGCCGCGCTCGTACAGACCCTGCGCGATGCGCATCACTTGCGCCGCGCCGAGGCGCAGCTTGCGGCCGCCCTCTTGCTGCAGCGTGCTGGTCATGAACGGTGCCTTCGGGCTGCTGCGGTACGGCTTGGATTCGACCGAGCGCACGGTGAACGTCTCGCCGGCCAGAGCCTCGGCCAGTTCGACGGCGCGCTCCTCGCTCACCACCACGACGTTGCCCTTCGCCGCGCCGTCGGGATTGAAGTCCTTGCCGGTGGCCACTTTGGTGCCGTCGATCGCCACCAGCGTGGCGGTGAACGCCGGCGCAGTGCCGGTGAGCAACTCGATGTCCCAGTAGCCCGCGCTGACGAAGGCGATGCGTTCGCGCTCGCGCTCGACGATCAACCGCACCGACGGGCTCTGCACGCGCCCGGCCGACAGGCCACGGTTCACCCGCCGCCACAGCACCGGCGACACCTCGTAGCCGTACAGCCGGTCGAGCAGGCGACGGGTCTCGGCGGCGTCGACCAGGCCGTAGTCGATGCCTCGCGGGTTGGCCACCGCGTGGTCGATGGCGGCCTTGGTGATCTCGTGGAACACCATCCGCTTCACCGGGATCTTCGGCTTCAAGTATTCGAGCAGATGCCAGCTGATCGCCTCGCCCTCGCGGTCTTCGTCGGTCGCGAGGTACAACTCGCTGGCGTCCTTCATCAACACGCGCAGGTCTTTCACCACATCCTTGCCGCGCACGGTGAGCTCGTAGGTGGGCTTGAAACCGTTGTCGACGTCGATCTGCAAACCCTTGCTGGGCAGGTCGGCCACATGCCCCACAGAGGCGCGCACGTCGAACGCATCGCCGAGGAATTTGGCGATGGTTTTGGCCTTTGCAGGTGATTCGACGATGACCAGTGGCTTCGACATGGCGGCAAAGGGCTAACCGACCAGGCCAACTGTTGTCAAGGAGGGGCGCCTCAGCCGACCTCGACGAGTTCGCTCTGGCGTTCGTCGGCGTCGTGGGGGTGGGCACCCTCCACGTTGAGGCGGGGGAGGATGCGGTCGAGCCACTTGGGGATCCACCAGTTGCGGTCGCCGAGCAGTTCCATCGTGGCCGGCACCAGCACCATGCGCACCACGGTGGCATCGACGAACACAGCCACGGCCATGCCCAGCCCGAACAGCTTGATCGACCGCTCGTCGCCGAGCACGAACGCGCCGAACACGCACACCATGATGATCGCCGCAGCGGTGATCACGCGGGCGGTCACGGCCAGACCGTCGGCGACGGCAGTGGCGTTGTCGCCGGTGCGGTCGTACTCCTCCTTCATCCGCGACAGCAAGAACACCTCGTAGTCCATCGACAGGCCGAACACGATCGCGAACAGCATCATCGGCGCCCACGACTCGACCGGGCCGGCGCGGTCGATGCCGATCAGGCCGAGGCCCCACCCCCACTGGAACACGGCGACGATCACGCCATAGGCCGCGCCCACCGACAGCAGGTTCATCACCACCGCCTTGATCGGCACCAACAGGCTGCGGAACACGGCCATCAGGAGGATGAAGCTGAGCACCAGCACCGCCCCGATCAGCCACGGCAGGCGGTCGCCGAAGTAGCCGGCCAGGTCGACCCCGGCCGCGGTCCAGCCGCCGACGTCGACCTGCAACCCGGTGGCGGGCAGCACCTCGCCGCGCAGGCGGTGCACCAACTGGTCGGTCGCCTCGTCCTGCGGCGACGAGGTGGGGAACGCCCGCCACGACCACACCCCGTCGGCCACCTCCACGCCGGGGCTGGCGGCGGCGATGCCGGCGTCGGCGGCCAGTGCCGCGTCGACCGCGGCGGCACCCTCGGCGGTCATCGCCGGATCGGTGCTTACCAGGAACAGCGGACCGTTGCTGCCCGGGCCGAAGCCGTCGGCGACCAGGTCGTAGGCCTCGCGCACGGTGTCGCCCTCGGGCTGGTTGCCGGTGTCGCCGAAACCGAGGCGGATGGAGAACAGGGGCAGGGCGAGCACCACCAGCACTGCCACGCCGCCGAAGAACGACACCCATGGGCGGTGCTGGATGAAGCGGCTCCAGCGGTACCACAACTGGCGCTCGCGGGGCTTGTCGGCGCGATGGCGGATCGGGCGGCGCAGGGCGCGAGCGGCGGGGATGAGGCTGGCCAGCACGAGCAGCACTCCCGCGCCGAGGCCGGCGGCGATGCCGAGCAGCAGCGTGTCGGCGAACACGCCGACGAGGCCGCCCACCACGAACAACGCCACCGCGGTGGCCGCGGCGCGGGTGGTGGTGTGGATGCGGGTGCCGACGAAGCCGATCAACGCGGGCAGCAAGGTGATGGAGGCGAGCATCATCACCAACACCCCCGACGCGCTGGAGACGGCGATGCCCTTGATGAACGCGAGGCCCATCAACAACAGGCCGAGCAGCGAGATGATCACCGTCAGGCCGGCGAACACCACCGCCCTCCCGGCGGAGTCGACAGAAGCGACGACGGCAGTCTCGGGGTCTTCGCCCATCGCGAGGTGCTCGCGGTAGCGACTGACGATGAACAACGCGTAGTCGATGCCCACGCCGAGGCCCACCATCGCGGCCATCTGCGGGCCGAACGCGGGCACTGCCAGCGGCCACGACAACAGGCCGACGATCGCCGCGCCCACGCCGAGGCCGCCGATGGCCGTGGCGATGGGCAGGCCCATCGCGATCACCGAACCGAAGGCCAACAGCAACACGACGATCGCGGCGAGGATGCCGAGGAACTCCGAGGCGGGGAACTCGCCCCTCATGAACAGGAACCCGCCGTACTCGATGCGCAGGCCATCGACGCGCACTTCGTCGCCGATGTCGCGGATGTCGTCGGCCAGAGCCTCGGCTGCAGGCTGTTCGCGCTGGGTGACGTTGACGATCGCGAACGCGATGTCGCTGCCTGCCGCGTTGGCGGGCGAGTCGGCGAGGCTGATCTGCTGGGCGCCGTCGGGCGTGTACGGGCTGATCACCCGCACACCCTCGAGTTCGTCGACCGCGGCGAACATCTCGGTCATCGCCGCCACCACGTCTGGGTGCTCGACGCCCTGCGCGGCGGTGAACACGATCTGCGCGGTGTACCCCGCATCTTCCTCGCTGCCGATCGACTTGAACACGTCCTCGACGCGACGCGACTCGCTGCTCGGCATCTCGAACTCGTCGCGGTAATCGGTGCCGACACTCGACCCGACGACATTGAGCACGACGAGCAACGGCAGCCAGATGCCGAACACCATCAGCTTGCGGTGTCGATATGAGAATCGCGCGAGACGGGCGAGCATGGGTGATCCTCCGGCCGGTAAACAGGGGGTGCACCGGCAGCGTCCAAAGCTACCGTTGGGCACATCGGAGTGGGATGTGATCTGCGACTCGGGTTCGCCGAGGTGTCGTTGGAGCATTGGCGCGAGCTCGGTTCGCCCCCCGGTGTGGGCCGGGTGGCGCGTATCGACCGCGGGTGGAGCACGGTGCTGCAGTCGCTGGAGGGCGAAACGGTGAGGGTGCGCAACATCGGTGCCGACGTCGCCGTCGGCGACTTCGTCGTACCCGACGCCGATGGCGAGCGGGTGCAACACGTGCTTGCCCGCCACAGCGCCTTCGTGCGCCGGGCGTCGTTCGCCGGGGCGCGCGCCGAGGCACACACCATCGCGGCCAATGTCGACCACGTGATGCTCGTGCACGCGCTCACCTCGCCCCCCAACCAACGGCGGGTCGAGCGCGAGTTGGTGCTGGCGTGGGACAGTGGCGCGGTGCCGGTGGTGGTGCTCACCAAGAGCGATCTGCTCGACGGTGCCGCCGGGGCGGCGAGCGCGGCCGCGGCCGTTACCGCGATGGGCGACGTCGCCCCGGGAGTAGACGTGGTGGTGGCCAGCGGCATCAGCGGCGAAGGCGTCGACCTGTTGCGTGCCTACGCCGACGGCAATCGCACCCTCGCCCTGTTGGGGGCGAGTGGCGTGGGCAAGAGCACGTTGGTGAACGCGCTCGTCGGCCACTCGCGCCAGGCCACGGCCGACGTGCGCGAGGGCGACCAGCGTGGCCGGCACACCACCACCGCCTCCGAATTGGTGGCACTGGCCGATGGTGGCTGGCTGATCGACACCCCGGGGGTGCGGGCGGTGAGCCTGTGGAGCAGCGGGCACGGCATCGAGCGGGCGTTCGCCGACGTGTTCGCGCTGATGGACAACTGCCGCTTTCGCGACTGCAAGCACGACGACGAGCCGGGGTGCGCGGTCACTGCTGCCGTGGCCGCCGGTGTGGTCGACCCGCGTCGCCTGGACAGCATGAAGCGGCTGGTGGCCGAGGAGCTGGCGTTGGAGGACGAACAGAAGGCCCACGAGCGCACCTTCGACCGCCGCGGCGCTCGCCGGCCGCGTCGCTGAGACAGCGGGGTTGATCCAGCGGTGCCGGGCGCGGGCAAGGGGCGCCCCCGCCGGTGGGCGCCCCTCGCTCCGGGTTCCCGCGATCAGGAGTGGCGGCGGCGGGTGAGGCTCAAGGCGGTGAAGCCGAGGCCGGCACCGACCACCAGCAGGCCGAGACCCACCATCGCCGCGGTGTTGTCGCTGCCGGTGTGGGGCATGTCCTGGCCAGGTACTGCTTCCTCGGTGGCGCCGGGTGCGGGGATCTCCGGCCCGAGGCCCTCCTCCACCTCCAGTGGCTCCTCCGGCTCGCCTGCCTCGCCCGCTTCGTCATCCGGGCCGAGTCCTTCGTCCATCTCCACCGGCTCGTCCGCTGCAGGCGCAGGCTCGTCCACCGGTGCCGGGTCGGCGGCAGCATCGACCAGATCGTCCTCGGGCATGTCCATCACCGGAGCGTCGTCGGCGCAGTCGTCGCCGGCGCGGTCGTCGGCGAAGCTGGCGAGAATCTCCTCACCGAGATAGAGCGTGGCCACGAAATGGCAGGGCAGGTACGCCTCGCTGCGCCACGTGCCTCCGTGACCGAGCGCGGCCACTTGGTTCACCGTGAACAGTTCCGCTGCCACAGCGCCCGAGTCGTCGGCATCGGCCATCTCGGCGGTGAAGGTTCTGTTGCACCACCCTTCGTGGGTGTCGCGGAAGGAGACCTCCCAGGCCCATTCGTCGCCACTTTCGATGGCGATCACGTTCAGGTCGCTCTCCTGCAGCCACTCACAGTCGATGTCGAGCGGGGGAAGCTCGAACCCGCCGATCGGTTCGAACGGCACGGGCTCGAACGGCAACGGCAGGGTTGGTGAGCAGCCCACCGGCCACTGCAGGCGGAAGCTGCCGTCGGCCTGGCGCGCCAGGAACGGCGTGCAGTCGGTGGGCTCGGCGGCGCGAACACTGGGTGCTGCCACGAACGAGGCGATGGCGGCGACGGAAGCGGCGACGATGGTGCGGGTGAGATTCATGGTGGTGCTCCTGGTGAAGGGGCACCGTGGCGGCGCCCTCGCTACGTCCAGAGCACCGTGCGCGCCGGCCCTCGCGGTTTCTTGCCCGCGATTTCAGTCAGCGAGCGGGGGCTGTTCAGTCGTGGGGTTCGCCGACGCGGGGCACGACGGCGACGGCGCGGTCGAGGCCGCACAGGGCGAAGCGGGCGAGCAGACGCTCGTCGGAGCACACCAGCACCATTTCGCCACCCAGCGAGCGGGCCAGGCCGGCGGCACCGAGCAGCATGCCCATGCCGGTGTCGTCGAGGGCCACCAACCCATCGAGGTCGATGTAAACCACCTGTGCCGGATGGCGATTCACCAGCCGGTGGAGGTGATCGTGCAGCAGCGGCAGGGTGGCGAGATCGACCTCACCCGACAGGTGCAGCAACGGGTGCCCGGCGAGGGTGGTGTGGCGACCGATCAGCTCCATCATCGGCCACGCTATCGGTGCGCTCACGGTGGCTCGAGGGCCATGGTCACCGCGGCGGTCACCTCCACGTCGGGCAGCAGCGCGCCGATCAGCGGCACTTCGGTGCCGTCGGTGTAGACCACCTCGGCGGTGACCAGGCCGCCCGACCTGGTGATCGTCACTCGCAGCGGACGCAGGCTGGTGGCCTGGTCGGCCGCCACTCGCCCCGCGGCCGCCGGATCGGCGGCGACCGCCGCGGCGCGGGCCGCCTCGCGGGCGGCGAGGTGCACGGCGACGCGATCGCGGGCGATCACCGCCACCTGCAGCACGGCGCACAGCATCAGCGCCACCACCGGCAACGAGAGGGCCAGCTCGACGGTGGCCTGCCCCCCGTCGGGCCGTGCAGCCCGCGCGGTCCGGACGGCCAGAGGGGCCCGGTCGGCGCAGGCTGCGCCTCGGGATTCGGCGCGGGTGCTCATACGCGGTCGGCAATGTTGTCGATCACCCGGTTGAACAGGTCGCCGACACGACCTGCGCCGCCGCCGCTGGTGGCCCAGCCCACCACCAGCAGTGCGATCAGGGCCGCGCCGAGCAACACCAACGCGTATTCGGTGGTGGCCTGCCCTTCGTCGCCGCTGGTGGCGGCGAGCAGGCGGATGGCAAGACGTCTCATGGGTGCTCCTTCATGAAGCGAGGGATGTGATGGCTGCGAGCAGCAAGGGGACGATCGCCATCAGCACGAAGGCGGGCAGGGTGCACAGCACCAATGGCAACGACAACCGCACCGGCAGTTGCCGGGCGAGCGCTTCCGCCTGGCGGCGGCGCTGCTGGCGGGCCTCGCTCGCCAACCGGTCGAGCACCGGCGCCAGCGGCAGCCCGTAGCGATCGGCCGCGGCCAGGCTGTCGGCCAACGGCCCGACCACCGGGCCGAGCAGACGCGGCAGCGAGCCGAGCGCGTCGGCGAAGCGCTCGCCGCTGTCGACCCGTGCCGCGACCTCGGCCAGGGCGGGAGCGAAGGTGGGCGGGGCATGCGCCACCGACACGGCGATCGCCGCCGCGGGCAGATAGCCGGCGCGCACGGCCAACACCACCAGTTCGACGGCACTGGCGTAGTGGCGCTCGACGGCGCGCGCGTGTGCCCGCCGGGCGACGCGCCCACCGGTGGCCGGTGCTCGCGCCGAGCCGTCGCCGCTCGTGCCGCGCGCCTGGTGTGGCGCCAGCGCGGCGGCCACCGCGGCGCAGGCGAACACTGCCGCCAACGGCGCAAGCGCAGCACTGCTCACGCCGACGCTCGCCTGATCGTGCGCCGCATCCACCGCCAGCCGACGATGTTGAGCGCCGCACCGACGGCCGCGCACACCAGACCGGTGGTGCTCGCCCACGCGGCTCGGAACGTGGGGCTGGTGGCCAAGTTGCCGGCGCAGAACACCAGCGGCACGGCGGTGAGCACCCCAGCACTGAGGCGGGCCGGGGCGCTGTGGGCTCGAGCCTCGGCCCGCATCGCGTCGCGCTCGCGCAAGGTCGCGGCCGCGTTGTCGAGCGTGGCGGCCACCTGTCCGCCGAGGTCGTGGGCCGCGCCGAGCGCGTGCAGCGCGTAGGCCGCGTCGTCGCCGCCGGCCGCGAGGGTGGCCAGCGGCCCGCCACCCGACGCGAGGCCCGCCGCATCGACCGGTAGCGCCTCGACAGCGGCGATCGCGGCCTGCAGCGAAGCACCTGTGCGCACCTCGGCCGCCACTCGTTCGAGCACCGCGGCCCACCCAGCTGCGTCGATCGGCGGTGTGGAAGCGGCCGCGCCGGGTGCCGGCCACCGCTTGCCGCGAGTGACCGCCCTTGCGGCCGGTCGTCGGCACGCGCCGGCGCAGGCGAGCATCGCCATTGCTGCGGCGGCCATAGCGAGCGCGCCGCTCATCGCCGGCCCCGCGTGAGGCCGGCGATCACCGTTCGACTGTCGGCCAACAGCCGCACACCGAACTGCCCGCCACCCCCGGTGGCGTTGCCGGCAGCCATGCCCGCTGCCGCTTCGACCTCGACCACCTCGCGTACCGCCCGGCTGCCGTCGGCGGCACGATCGACGTGCACCACCACGTCGATCGCTGCGGCCACATGGTGGATCACGGCCGCAGCGGGCCAGTTGCCCACGGCCTGCACCACCAGCGCCGCCACGCGTGCGAGCGCGTCGCCAGGCCCGTTGGCATGCGCCGTGGCCAGTGAACCGTCGTGGCCGGTGTGCATGGCGTGCAGCAGGTGCACCGTCTCGGCACCGCGCACCTCGCCCACCACCAACCGATCGGGACGCAGCCGCAGCGCGGTGCGTAGCAGATCGGCCAGCGCCACCTCACCCTCACCTTCTGGGCTCGCATCGCGGGTCTCGAGGCGCACCACATGGGGGTGGGCGAGGCGCAACTCGGCGACGTCTTCGAGGGTGACCAGGCGCGAAGTTGGATCGATCTCGACGGCAAGTGCGTTGAGCAGCGTGGTCTTGCCCGACGAGGTGGCCCCGCTGACCAGCACGTTGCAGCGCCGCTGCACCACCTCGCGCAACAGGGCGACGACTCCGGCGGGAGCGAACGCGGTGAGCGGCAGGGGGGTGGCCGCGAAGCGACGGATCGCCAGGCACGGCCCGTCGACCGCCACCGGCGGCAGCACGGCACACACCCGCGACCCGTCGGCGAGGCGGGCGTCGACCATCGGATGCGAGCGGTCGAGGCGGCGGCCGATGGGGGTGAGGATGTGCTCGATCGCAGCCAGCAGGGTGGCGGTGCGGATCGTGCCGACCCTGCTGGTGGCACCATCGCGTTCGACCCACACGTCGCTGCCTGCGTTCACCATCACCTCGGTGACGGTTGGATCGTGCAGCCAACGCTCGAGGCCACCGAGCGGTGACTGCTCGGCGACCAAGTCGACCGCGATCACGCCACGGCCCGCAGCGGGTGGGCCAGCTGCCGGGCCAGAGCGTTGGGCAGGCGCGAGCTGAGCAGCCCGGCATCGACGGCCCGGGCGACGGCCGGGTCGTAGTACACCTCGGCCACCACCGGCACGCCGAGCGTGCGCTCGACGTCGACCGCCTTCAATGCCCGGCCCGGCTCGTGGACGAGCACCACGCCGCTGGCCGGGGTGGCCTGGGCCACAGCACGGCGCAGAGCGAGGTAGCACGGTCGCAGCACCAACAACGGCCGCTGGGCGGCAGCGAGCAGCGGCGCCGGTGGAGCGCCGGTGCCGGCATCGACCACCACCGCCTGCTCGGCGGCCAGTGCCGACAACGACGTGGCCAGTTGCGCCCACCGTGCGGTCGGTGTGTCGGCAACGGGTCGCGGCGGGCCGCACGGCAACAGCCCCAGGGCGTCGGTGGCCGGTACCGCCAGCCGATGCAGCGCGGCAGCGTCGGCCGAGGGCG
>CAUJEE010000189.1 GCA_963169215.1 Actinomycetota bacterium | reverse complement strand
GCCGTCGGAGGCGAAGCACTTCTGCGGGGCGAAGTAGTACACGTCGACCTCGTCGCGCAGCCAGGGCAGGCCGCCGGCCGCGGAGGTGGCGTCGACCACCACCAGCGCGTCGCCCTCCGGGCGGGTGAGGTGCATCGACACCCCGGTGGATGTCTCGTTGTGGGTGAGGGCCACCACGTCGACGCCGTCGGCGGTGGGCTTGATCGGCGGATGCGCGCCCGGCTCGCATGCCGTCACCAGCGGTGCGGCAAGGTGTGGCGCCGCCGCGGCGGCGGCGAACTTGGCGGAGAACTCGCCGAACACGTAGTGCACGCAGCGCACGCGGATCAGGCCGAAGGCGGCGACGTCCCAGAACACCGTGCTGCCGCCGTTGCCGAGCACGATCTCCCACTCCTTGGGCAGGCCGAACAAGGCCTTCAACCCCTCGCGCACGGATGCGACGAGGTGCTTCACCGGGGCCTGCCGGTGCGATGTGCCGAGCAGCGTGTGGTTGGCCGCAGCCAGCGCCGCCACCTGCTCGGGGCGCACCTTCGACGGCCCGCACCCGAACCTGCCGTCGGAGGGCAGCAGGTCGGCCGGGATCTTGATCGTGCTCGGGTCGGGGCTCACCTGCCCAGTCTCGTGCGCGGCATGCACGGTGGCCAAGAGCGGCGTACGAAATCTCAACCTGCCGCGCGGGGTGCCACCGTAGAATCGGCGGCGAACGAAAGGCCCCCCACCGTGAAGCGCACATCTCTACGTCTTGCCGCGATCGCCGAATCCGCCACGCTGGCCGTCGACGCCAAGGCCAAGGCGCTGCAGGCGCGGGGCGAGAACGTGATCGGCTTCGGGGCCGGCGAACCCGACTTCCCCACCCCCGAGGCGATCGTCGAGGCCGCGGTGCGCGCCTGTCGCGACCCGAAGATGCACAAGTACAGCCCGGCCGCCGGCCTGCCCGAACTGCGCGCGGCGATCGCCGCCAAGACCAAGCGCGATTCGGGGTTCGCCTGCGAACCCGGGCAGGTGCTGGTGACCAACGGCGGCAAGCACGCGGTGTTCACCGCCTTCGCCGCGTTGTGCGACCCGGGTGACGAGGTGATCTGCCCGGCCCCCTACTGGACCACCTATCCGGAGGCGATCACCCTTGCCGGGGGCGTGCCGGTGGTGATCGACACCGACGAGTCGACCGGCTTCAAGGCCACCGTCGAGCAGCTCGAGGCCGCGCTCACGCCGCGCACCAAGGCGCTGTTGTTCGTCAGCCCCGACAACCCGAGCGGAGCGGTCTACTCGCCCGAGGAGGTCGCCGCCATCGGGCGGTGGGCGGTCGAGCGCGGGGTGTGGGTGCTCACCGACGAGATCTACGAGCACCTGGTGTACGGCGACAACCGCTTCGTGTCGATGCCCACCGTCGTGCCCGAGTTGGCCGAGCAGTGCCTGATCGTCAACGGCGTGGCCAAGACCTACGCCATGACCGGGTGGCGCGTCGGCTGGGTGATCGGCCCGGCCGACATGATCAAGGCCGCGATCAACTTCCAGTCGCACAGCACATCGAACGTGAACAACGTCGCCCAGGCCGCGGCGCTGGCCGCGGTCACCGGCGACCTGTCGGCGGTGGCAACCATGCGCGAAGCGTTCAGCCGACGGGCCACCACCATGCACCGCATGCTGAACGAGATCCCCGGCGTGCACGCCATCGCCGCGCAGGGCGCGTTCTACTGCTACCCCAACGTGAACGATCTGCTCGGCCGCCCGCTCGGCCCCAACGGCACGGTGAGCAACACCACCCTCGAGCTGGCCGACGCGATCCTCGAGGAGGCGAAGGTGGCGTTCGTGCCCGGCGAGGCCTTCGGCACGCCCGGCTACGCGCGTTTCAGCTTCGCGATGGCCGACGCCGACATGGAGGAGGGCATCCGCCGCATCCATCAGTGGGTGACGGCCTGACATGACGCCGCCCGCTCCCGACGGCGACCCGTACGGCCTGCGTTCGCTGTCGCTCGACTGGCTGCGCGCCAAGCCGGGGCAGAAGTGGGCCCGTCACCCCGGCGAGTTGGCTGCCTGGGTGGCCGACATGGACTTCCTGCCACCGCCGGCGGTACGCGACGCGCTGACCGCCCTCGCCGACGGGGGCGACTTCGGCTATCCCGACTGGCGGCGGGTGAGCGGTGGCTCGCCGGCCGAGCAGGCGTTCGTCGAGCGGTGTCGGCGGCTGTACGGGTGGCAGGTCGCGTCCGACGCGCTGGTGGAGTTCGCCGAGGTGGTGCAGGGGCTGCAGGTGGTGCTGCACACCTCCACCAAGCCGGGCGACCGGGTGGTGGTGCCCACCCCGGTGTACCCGCCGTTCCTGCGCAGCCTGGCCCAGGCCGGCTGTGAGGTGGTGCCCATGCCGGCCGAGCGCGACGCTGAGTCGCCCACCGGTTGGGGGTTCGACGTCGACGCCCTCGATCGCCAGTTGGCCGCGGCCCCGGCGCGGATGATGATGCTCAGCCATCCGCACAACCCCACCGGCCACGTGCACGACGAGACCGAACTGCGCGCCCTGGCCGCGGTCGCCGAACGTCACGACCTGCTCATCCTCAGCGACGAGATCCACGCCGAGCTCACCTTCGCCCCGCACCGGCATGTGCCGATGGCACTGATCGCGCCCGAGCGCACCGTCACCATCACTGCCGCGTCGAAGGCGTTCAACATCGCCGGGCTGCGCTACGCCATCGCCCACTTCGGCGACCGGGCCGCGCTCGCGCGGGTGCGTGCGCTGCCCGACCACCTGCTCGGCTCCACCAATCTCGCCGGTGTGGCGGCAGCGACCGCCGCGTGGCGCGACAGCGACGAGTGGCTGGCGGCGGTGATGGCTGTGCTCGCCGACAACCGGCTGCTGCTCGCCGACCTGCTCGCCGAGATGATGCCGGAAGTGGACTACACACCACCGGCGGCCTCGTACCTGGCGTGGCTCGACTGTCGCCGGTTGGGGTTCGGCGACGACCCGAGCGTCGAGTTCGCCCGTCGCGGCGTGCGCCTCAACCCGGGGCCCAGCTTCGGTGTCGAGGGCCACGGCTTCGCCCGACTGAACATGGCCACCTCACCCGAGCTGCTGCGCCGGATCGTCACCCGGATGGCCACCGGCTGACATCGCCCGGCGCGCGAAGCTGGGTCATGGACATCTTCGAGACCTCGCTGCCCGGCATCGGTACACGCTTCGAGTTCGAGACCGTCGATGGCGAGCGGCTGGCGGTGGTGGTGCGCCGCGACGGACAACGCGAGCTGA
>CAUJEE010000188.1 GCA_963169215.1 Actinomycetota bacterium | reverse complement strand
TCGCCTTCGACGTGGAGGCCACGGCCGACGAGATCGTCGCCCATGCCGAGCGGGCACCGGGGCGGGTGGCGATGATCTACGTCGAGACGCCCGCCAACCCCACCAACGCGCTGTGCGACATAGAGCAGTGTGCGGCCGCGGCGCACCACATCGGCGGTGGCGACCGGCGTGTGCCGGTGGTGGTCGACAACACCTACCTGGGGCCGCTGTGGCAGCGTCCGCTGCAGCACGGCGCCGACATCGTGCTCTACTCGGCGACCAAGTACATCGGCGGGCACAGCGACGTGATCGCCGGTATCGCCCTCGGCGACCGCGAGTTGATCGACCCCGTCCGCGTGATGCGCACCTTCCACGGCAGCGTCACCGGCCCGTGGACCGCGTGGCTGCTGCTGCGCAGCCTGGAGACGATGAAGATCAGGATGGACGCCCAGGCGTGCGGGGCGCGCAAGGTGGCCGACTTCCTCCGCTCGCATCCGAAGGTGGCCGACCTGTCGTACCTCGGGCACCTGCGCCCGGGCGACAAGGGCTACGAGGTGTTCCGCCGCCAGTGCCTGGCCGGCGGGGCGATGATCTCGCTGTGGCTCGACACCGACGAGGCGGGGGCATTCCGCTTCCTCGACACGCTGAAGGTGTTCCGCCTGGCGGTGAGCCTGGGTAGTACCGAGTCGCTGGCCCAGCATCCGGCGACGATGACCCACTGCGATGTGCCCGAGGACGAGCGCGACAAGCTGCGGGTCACCGCCGGCCTGGTGCGGCTGTCGGTGGGCATCGAGCACCCCGACGACCTGGTGCGCGACCTGGAACTGGGCCTGGCCCAGGTGTGACGCGAGGTGGGCCGGTGAACGAACGACCCGACATCGCGACCCTCGACGAGATCCAGCGCCGTGTGCTGTGGCTCGCGGTGCGGATGGTCGACCACGCCAACCACGAGCGACCGCTCGCTGCCCCGGCGGGCCGCGAAGCGGAGTTCGCGGTGAAGGTCGGCGGGCACATGGCGTCGAGCGCGTCGATGGTGAGCATCATGACCGCGCTGTGGTTCGCGCACATCGGCGGCGACGACAAGGTGGCGGTGAAGCCACACGCCGCGCCGGTGTTCCATGCGATCAAGTACCTGCAGGGCGAACTCGACCGCAGTTACCTGTTCCGCCTGCGTGAGCACGGTGGGCTGCAGAGCTACCCGAGCCGCACCAAAGACCCCGACGTCAACGACTTCTCCACCGGCTCGGTGGGTCTCGGGGTGGTGGCCCCGCTGTTCGCAGCGATGACCCGGCGCTACATCGACGCCCACTTCGGCGCGACTCCGGCGGCGCGATTCGTCTCGCTCGTCGGCGACGCCGAACTCGACGAGGGCAACGTGTGGGAGGCGATCGCCGATGCCGCGCTCGACGGCCTGGGCAAGGTGATGCTGGTGGTCGACGCCAACCGGCAGAGCCTCGACCGGGTGATTCCCGGGCAGAAGATCAAGAAGTTGATGGAGTTCTTCGCCGGCTCCGGGTGGCATGTGGTGGAGGCCAAGTACGGCCACCTGCTGCAGGAGGCGTTCGCCCGACCCGGCGGCGACGCGCTGCGGCGGCACATCGACGAGATGAGCAACGAGCGCTACCAGTCGCTGTTCGCGCGGCGCGACGGCGACCTGCGCGAGGCGTTCCTCGCCGACGCCGACGAGTCGGTGCACAGGTTCGTCGCCGACATCCCCGACGACGAGTTGGGGCCGCTGGTGCACAACCTCGGCGGTCACGACCTGGGCCTGCTGCTCGACAGCTATCGCGCGTGCGACGAGGAGAGCGACCGCCCGAGTGTGGTGTTCGCCTACACGGTGAAGGGGTGGGGGTTGCCCATCGCCGGCGATCCGCTGAACCACTCGGCGCTGCTCTCACCGGCGCAGCTCGACGCGCTGCGCACACAGTTGGGCCTCACCGCCGACACGGAGTGGGATCGCTTCCCGGCCGACACACCCGCCGGTCGGGTCTGCTTCGCCGCCGGGGCGCTGGTGAACAACGTCGCCCCAGCGCCGCGCCCGGCGGTGCCGGCGCCGACGGAAGTGGGTGTGCCCATCGCCGGCAAGCCGGTGAGCACGCAGGAGACGTTCGGGCGGGTGCTCCTCGGCCTGGGGGCAGTGGAGGGCGTCGGCGAGCGGATCATCACTCTGTCGCCGGACGTGAGCGTGAGCACCAACCTCGGTGGGTGGATCAACCGCTACGGCGTGTTCCACCACGAGCAGCAGCCCGACTACCTCGGTGGCGACCGTCTGCTGCGCTGGCAGCAGGGCCCTGGCGGCAGGCACATCGAGCTGGGTCTCAGCGAGATGAACCTGTTTCTCGCGCTGCATGCGCTGGGCCTCGGCCACGAGTTGCACGGCCAGCAACTGCTGCCGGTGGGCACGGTGTACGACCCGTTCGTGTGCCGCGGGCTCGACGCGCTGATCTATGCGCTCTACAACGGGGCGCGGTTCGTGGTGGCCGGCACTCCCGCGGGCATCACCCTCGCGCCCGAAGGCGGCGCCCACCAGAGCACGATCACCCCGTCGATCGGGCTGGAATTGCCCGGTCTCACCTATGCCGAACCGTGCTATGCGCAGGCGGTCGACTGGCTGCTGTGCGACGGCATCGTCCGCCTTGGCACCCCCGACGGCGACAGCCTGTACCTGCGCCTCAGCACCCGCCCGATCGACCAGACGCCGTTCATCGCAGCTCGCGACCGGTTGGGTGCCGACGCACTGCGGGCGGGGGTGTTGGCCGGCGGTTATCGCCTGGTGGAACCGGCCGCGCCGGTGGTGGAGGGCGCCCATGTGGTGCTCGCCGCGTGCGGTGCCGTGCTGCCCGAGGCAGTTCACGCCGCGACCGCGCTCGCCGCCGAAGGGGTCGACGTGACGGTGCTCGACCTCACCTCGCCCGACCGGCTGTACAGGCAGTGGCGGGACGAGCTGCAGCTCGCCGCGCGCGAGGCCCACCCCGCGCACATGGAGGGGTTGCACCTGGCGCGGCTGATCCCGCGCCGCGAGCGGCGTTCGCCGATCGTCACCGTGCACGACGCGGCCAGCCACTCGCTGGCCTGGCTGGGCTCGGTGTTCGGTCAGCGGGTGCTGCCCGTCGGGGTCGACCACTTCGGCCAGTCGGGAACCATCGCCGACCTGTACGGCGAATTCGACCTGCTACCCGAGCAGATCGCCAACGCGGCCCTCGTCGCCCTCGCCTGACGATGCCGTCGGTGCCCGGCAAGTGATCGGGTGGTTCGGTAGGCGCTGCCGGGCTCAACTACATTCCCTGCGTGTCGTTGGAACGTCGTCGTCTGCTCGCACTGTTCGGGGTTGGTCTCGCGTTGCGCCTGGCCTGGGTGCTGTGGGCCAGCCGCGACGGCTTCTCGTTCAACGACTCGATCTTCTACCACCTGAACGCGACGAACATCGCCGATGGAGAGGTCTATGGCACCCTGGAAGGGTTACCGTCGGCCCGATGGCCACCGGGGTACCCGGCGCTGCTGTCTGTCGTGTACCACTTCACCGACGGTTCGGCGCTGTCGGG
>CAUJEE010000187.1 GCA_963169215.1 Actinomycetota bacterium | reverse complement strand
CGCTGGGCGCGGGCGACGTGATCGTGCCCAGCGTCAACGGCCTCACCCAGACCGAGGCGGAGACGTTGCTCACGGGTGACGGCTATCAGTTCGAGGTGACCCTCGTCAACGAAGCGAGCGACACCGTGCCCGCCGGTTCGGCGACGCGTACCGACCCGGCGGCCACCGCGGTGGTGAAGAAGGGCGACCCGATCACGCTCTACATCTCCACCGGCCCCGCCCCGGTGATAGTGCCGCCGGTGGAGGGCCTCACCGAGACTGCCGCCCGCGGCAAGCTGATCGATGCCGAATTGGTGCCCAGCGTGACCTACCAGAACGTGCCCGCCGGCGACCCGTCGGCCGGACGGGTGATCTCCTCCAACCCGGTGGCCGGTACCTCGGTCGCGAAGGGCACGACGGTGGTGCTGAAGGTGGGCAAGGCAGTGGCCGCGACGACCACCACCGAGTCGACCACGACCTCGTCGAGCTCGCCCCCGACATCCTCGACCTCCCCGTGACGGCTGCTTCGCGACGCGGGTTCAGGCGGCGCGGGCGAGGAAGTTGGCGAGCAGTTGGTGGCCGGCCTCGGTGAGGATGCTCTCCGGGTGGAACTGCACACCCTCGATCGGCAGGGTGCGGTGGCGCACTCCCATCACCGTGCCGTCGCTGTGGGCGGTGACCTGCAAGCAGGCGGGCACCGTCGCCGGGTCGATCACCAGGCTGTGGTAGCGGGTGGCGGTGAGTGGATTGGGCAGGCCGGCGAACACGCCGTGCCCTTCGTGCTCGACCGGTGAGGTCTTGCCGTGCATCAATCGCGGGGCGCGCACCACGGCAGCCCCGTACACGTGGCCGATCGCCTGATGGCCGAGGCACACCCCGAGCAGCGGTATGCCGCGCTCGCCGCAGGCAGTGATCGCCGCGCAGATGATGCCCGCTTCTTCCGGGCGGCCTGGCCCAGGCGACAGCAGCACCGCGTCGGGGGCCATGGCCAGCGCCTGCTCGACCGTCACCTGGTCGTTGCGCACCACCACCGGCTCGGCACCCAACTCGCCCAGGTACTGCACCAGGTTGTAGACGAAGCTGTCGTAGCTGTCGATGACGAGCACCCGCGGCACCACCACAGCCTGGCTCGCGCGCCGGCGCGCTGTCGAATGGTTTGCTGCCGCGACCTGCGGCGGCGAGTGCATCGTGGAGGTGCCGTCGCCCTACACTGTGCGCCCGTGGCTCCCCCGAAACGCAAGACCAGCGGCCGTGTGACCCCCAAGGGCACCAAGCCCGGCCAGGCACCCACCCTCGCCCCCTCGATCGCCCGCGAGGAAAAGCACCACGACAGCTCCGTCTCGCAGTCGTCGCGCTACACCCCGCCCACTCCCAAGGAGTTCTACGAGAGCCCGAAGTGGATACCGATCCTGGTGTTCAGCTTCATCGCCCTCGGTGTGGTGGCGATCATCCTGCGCTACGTGGTGCCTGCCTTCGAGAACACCAATACTCCTGTGCTGGTGGGCCTCGGCTTCATGCTCGCCGGCCTGTTCACCGCCACCAAGTGGAGATAGCCGAGTCCGGTTCGCGGTAGCATCAAGGTATTACTTGGGGTAGCATCGCAGTATGAAGGTCAGCGTGAGTCTTCCCGATGCGGATGTCGAATTCCTCGACGCCTATGCCGAGCGGGAAGGGTTCGGCTCGCGCTCAGCCGTGCTGCTCAAGGCGGTGAGATTGCTGCGCGGTTCGCAACTCGGACCGGCCTACGAGGACGCGTGGGAGACGTGGGCCACGAGTGACGACGGCACGTTGTGGGAAACCACTGCCGCCGACGGGCTCGCCAATGCGGCGCGGTGACATCAGGCTTGTCGACCTGGAACCCGTGCGCGGGGCTGAGGCAGACAAGCAGCGACCGGCAGTCATCGTCAGCAACGACGGGGCCAACACCACCGCCGAGCGTCTCGGTCGGGGGGTGGTGACGGTCGTCCCCGTCACCTCCAACACCGATCGTGTCTACCCGTTCCAGGTACTGCTGCCGGCTGAAGCCACCGGTCTGGCCGACACTTCGAAAGCGCAAGCCGAACAGGTGCGCTCGATCGCTGTCGAACGCGTCGGCGCCCGGGTAGGGGCGATGACCGCCGAACTGCAGGACGCGCTCGACGAGGCTTTGCGCCTGCATCTCGCCCTGTGAAGCCGGCGACTTACACGTCTGTAGTTATGCCCGTCGTTGTCCACAGACTGTGGACAACCGGCTTTGCTCACTCGTAGAGTGGGGCGACGACCACCATCTCCTCCATGCAGTGGCGCGGCGGCGGGGGGTCTTCGTCAGGGGCCAGGGTGAGCTTGATCTCCAGCCCGCACACCTGACAGCGGTACCTGACGTTGAGCTTGCGCATCTCGCCGGGGGGCGGCGGCTCGGGCTGTGGCGCGCCCATCGTGCGCAGGAAGGCAATGCCGGATTTCCACAGGACCCACCCGAGCAATACTCCGCCGGCGGCCCAGACGACGGTCGACAAGGCGGGCACCCGGTCAGGTTACCGGCGCGAGCCGGGCCCGACCGGGCGATCGACATCAGTTCAGCGACATCGTGCGGGTGACGATCTCGGCCGCGAAGACGCCCTTGA
>CAUJEE010000186.1 GCA_963169215.1 Actinomycetota bacterium | reverse complement strand
GGTCCTGGTGCAGGTGATCGTGGACGGTGGCGGCTGGCTCCTCCGCCGCCGCGCCGCCAAGCGGGTGGCCGCCGCCGACGTCGGCTCACCCGCCGGCTGACGGCGTCCGGCCCCGGCGGCCCACCACCCGACCTCGATCGGCGGGCTCGTAGCGGGGGAGCGGCGGAAGCGCCGAGGCGAGGAGCCCGTGGGCGTCGTGGATCAGCCGCGTGCCGCGTGCGGGGCCGAGCAGGAACCGGGCGACGACGAGGAGCTCGTCGATCTCGTCGCGCCGGACCGGCGCCGCCGGTTCGTGGGGCTCGGTGAGCAGCCGTGGCCCGAATGGCGAGGTTCCGTCGAGCACGAGGCGGCCGTCGACGATCTCGACCGTGCGGTCGGCGAAGTGGGTCATCCGCCGGTCGTGGGTCACGATCACCGCCGCCGTGTCGCGGGCCTTCATCTCGGTGCGGATCAACTCCATCACCTGCTCGCCGATCTTGGTGTCGAGCGCCGAGGTCGGCTCGTCGAACAGCACCAGCCGCGGGTTGTTGAACAGTGCCCGCCCGATCGCCACCCGCTGGCGCTCGCCGCCGCTCAGTTGCGCGGGCAGGTTGCGCCGCCGTTGGCCGAGGCCCAGTTCGTCGAGCAGTTGCCGGGCGCGCGCCTTGGCCGCCTTGCCACCCTTGCCGCCGCCCAGTTCGTCGACCACCAGCAGGTTCTGCTCGGCGTCGAGGAACGGCACCAGGTTGACCGACTGGAACACGAAGCCGACGTTGTCGCGGCGAAAGCGGGTGAGGGCGCGGCTGTCGTGGCCGGTGATGTCGGTACCGTTCACCACAACGCTGCCTGCAGTGGCCGCGAGCAGGCCACCGGCGATCGACAACAGCGTCGTCTTGCCAGAGCCGGACGGGCCGAGCAGGGCGACGATCTCGCCGTGGTCGACCTGCAGCGTCGCATGATCGAGGGCAACGATCTCGTCCCCGCCGTTGCGGTACACCTTGCGCACGTCGCGCATGTCGAGCACGCTCATCGCGGCGCTCCCTTCCTGCTGATGGTGATGGTCGTCGTCATGGTCGTCGTGATGGTCGTCGTCATGGTCGTCGTCATGGTTCTCACGGTGGTGTCCTCACGATGGTCCTCACGAACTCGTCCCGATCGCCGATGCGGGGTCGATGCGGGTCACCCGTCGCAGCGAGATCGCACTGCCCAGCACGGCGGCGACGAGCACTCCGACGAAGGTGAACACGAAGCGTCCGGGCACCAGCTGCAGCGGCACCTTCGCCGGTAGCGCCGCGGCGGCCGTCAGCACCAGCCCGGAGCCGAGGGCGAAGGCCACCACGGCCACCACCACCGCCTGCACCATCACCCCGACGAACAGCCGCGTGGTGGTGGCCCCGATCGCCTTCAGCACGCCGTACAGCCCGACGCGCTCGATGGTGAGCAGGCTGAAGAACAGGCCCACCACGGCGAGCACCACCACGAGGGTGGTGTAGGTGATCTGGTTGAACGTGTCGCGTTGCTGCTTCACCCCTGGCAGGGCGAGTACTGCGTCGTCGATCGACAGGCTGGAAGTGGCGCCGTCGGTGGCGCTGTCGATCGCGTCGGCCAGCGCCGCCGGGCCACCCTCGCCGCGCACAACCAGCGCCTGCACAACTTCGTCGGTCACCGTCGCGTCGGGCCGGTTGGCGTTCTGCACCGCGCGCCAGGTGGTGAGGTTGACCCACACCGACCCCTGCAGCAGGTAGGCGGTGTCGTCGACGAAGCCGACGACGGTGATCGGTGTCGCCGCCGGGCCGACCAGGATGGTGTCGCCGCGCTCCACCCCTTGGTCCTGCAACCGGCTGTCGGCCACCCCCTCGCCGTCGGCCGGAGGTGCGGGCACACCAGCGGGCGCCAGCTCGTAGCCGGCGACGGCCACGTCGGCCAGTTCGCTCTCGCCCGGCACCTGTGCCCCGAGCAGCACGAAGCCGAGGCCACCCACCTCGCTCACACCGGGCGCTACGGCGACTTCGGCGCGCAGCTCGGAAGTGATGCGGCTGCGCAAGAAAGACTCGCGGGCACTGGCCGAGTAGACGATGACGTCGCCCTGCTGGGCGCGGATGGCTCCGGTCGAGCCGAGATAGAGCCCGTCGAGCAGACCACCGAGGAACAACAGCAGCGTGCTCAGGAAGGCGAGCACCACCGTCGCCACCAGAAAGCGGCTGGGGGTGCGGCGCATCTCGCGTAGCGGCAGCCTCACAGGTGCACCCCCGCGCCGGTGGTGGCCGCGATCGGGTCGATGCGCAGCACGCGCCGCACCGCCACCAGTGAGGTGAGCAGGGCCAGTGCCAGCACCACCGCCGCGGTGCGCGCGGCGGGCAGCACCTCCACACGCAGGCCGAGGTTCTGCACGCCCTGCAGCGCGCCCGCGTACAGCCCGAACGCCACCAGCGAGCCGGCCGCGGTCACCGCCACCACCTGTGCCAACAGGCCGCGCACCAGCACACCCGCGGGCGCGCCGATGGCCCGCAGCAACGTGAGCGCGGAGGCCTTCTGGAAGGTGACGATGAGGAAGAACAGCCCGGTCACCAGCGGCACGACCAGGTAGAACAGGCCGAGCACGACGGCGAAGCTGGAACGCACGCTGCTCACCCCGGGGGCACCGTCGACAGCTTGCTGGCGGGTGAGGGCCTGCACGCCTTCGACCGTGGCGTTGATGCGCGCGGCAACCGTGGCCGGGTCGTCGCCGGCGGCGACGA
>CAUJEE010000185.1 GCA_963169215.1 Actinomycetota bacterium | reverse complement strand
GAGGGTGTCGAGTTTGGCGAGGGCCTGGCGGCGTTTGGCTCGGAGCGCGTCGGCCGCATCCAGCACCGCCGCAATCCGTCGCTGCTCCTCGATCGGCGGCAGAGCCACCTCAAGCGCGTTGAACGCGCCTGAAAGAGAGAGATTCTGGAGCGTTGTGCCGCGGGTGAAGCGCCTGAAGCCGTCTTGGATCTCTCGACTTCTCAGCAGGTGGTAGGCGAACCGGGGGAAGGCGACACGGTCGTCTACCCGAAGCCGTCGGATGAAATTCGAGACGCACGTGCGTTGTCGAACATCAGCGACATACGCCGTCTTGCCGCAGTCGCCCGAAGTTGAGAGCAGGATGTCTCCAGATCGAATCAGACTCTTCTCAACCTCCGCCCGGGAGAACGAGCGCAAAGGTAGGTTGTTCTTCAGCGTCCCGTCGCTGGCAAGGTCGCCATTGCGGACGACGAAGACGTTCTCCTCGTTGCCGCCGGCTACGGTCCCCCAGAACCCGGCCGCGTGGTCGACGAAGATCGCGCCAAGCTTCACGCGAGCATTACCTTCAAGTCTTGGATGCCTTGCTGGATCGCGGCTTCCAGGGCGGCGAGTTCGTCGAGTATCACCAGTGGTGACTGGTACTCGACCTCGTCGTGGACGATCTGTTTGTAGCGGTTGATGCTGAGGTCGTAGTCGTTGGCGGCGATGTCGGCATTGGGCACACAGAACGACTGGTCGGTGCGCGCCCGGTCGCGTTCGCTTCCATTGCGGTCGCGCCAGCGGGCGAGGGCGTCGGGCAGGTTGTTCTTGGCGTGCTCGTCGGCGGTGAGGGTGGCGGTGGCGCTCAGCTTGTCGTCGGCCAGCAGCGGGGTGCGCTTGTCGTCCAGGCTGCGGCCGTCGGCTTGCAGGTCGTAGAACCACACCTGGTCGGTGCCGCCCGAGTTGGTCTTGGTGAACAGCAGGATCGCGGTGGAGACTCCGGCGTACGGCTTGAACACACCCGAGGGCAGCGAGACGATGCCGTCGAGCTTGTGGTCCTCCACCAGCATCCGGCGCAGCTCCTTGTGCGCCTTCGACGAACCGAACAGCACACCGTCGGGCACGATCACCGCCGCCCGCCCACCGGGCTTCAACAGGCGCAGGAACAGGGCTAGGAACAGCAGCTCGGTCTTCTTCGTCTTCACCACCTGAAGCAGGTCTTTGGCGGTGCTCTCGTAATCCAGCGAGCCGGCGAACGGCGGGTTGGCCAGGATCAGGCTGTAGCTCTCGATGTCGCCCGCATGGTCTTGCGCCAGCGAGTCGCGGTACACGATCGCCGGGTTCTGCACACCGTGCAGCTGCAGGTTCATCGAGCCGATGCGCAGCATCGTGTTGTCGAAGTCGTACCCGTGGAACATCCCGTCGTGGAAGTGCTTGGCCTGCACCGGGTCGAGCAAGGCGTTGGGGTGCTTGTCGCGGATGAACTCGCCCGCCGCCACCAGGAACCCACACGTGCCACTGGCCGGATCGCAGATCGTGTCGGTGGGCGTGGGCGCCGTCATCTCCACCATCAGCTGGATGATGTGGCGCGGCGTGCGGAACTGGCCGTTCTGCCCCGCGGTCGCGATCTTCGACAACATGTACTCGTACACGTCGCCCTTGGTGTCGCGGTCCTGCATCGGGATCGCATCCAGCCCGTCGACCGCCTTCTGCAACAACGCCGGCGTGGGGATGGTGAGCCGTGCGCCCTTCATGTGTTGCGCGTGCGTGGTGTCTGCCGAGCGGGCCTGCATGAACGGGAACACGTACCGGTCGACCACCTCGTACATGTCCTGCGCGCTGAAGTTCTTGAACCGGGTCCAGCGCAGGTCGTCGTACGCGCGGCCCTTCGTGGCGTCGTCCGGCTTGAACTCGCCGGCGGGGAAGAGGGGGTGCTCGATCGTGCTGTTCGTGCGCTGCGCCTTGTTCTCCTCGCGGGTCTGCTGCTCGTCGAGGCCCTTGATGAACAGCAGGTAGGTGAGCTGCTCCATCACCTCCAGCGGGTTGGAGATGCCGCCCGACCAGAAGTCGTTCCAGACAGCATCGATCCTCGACTTCAACTCACCCGTGATCACGCCGCTTCCCCTCCCTCGTCCATGGCAACTGTAGGCGGGCGTCGGACCCGTGCGGCCCTGAGTAGTGCCCTGCGCGTCCGTCACATCCCGCTGGTTGACTACCGTTAGCAGACCAGAGGAGGTGGTGAAGATGTCGAGCCGAGCGTATTCGTTCCGTCTAGAGGGCCTCTCCACTCCTAGCGGTGAGATCTCCCTGCGCGACCTGGCGAACATCGCCGACGCGCTGCAGTTGACAGCGACTCGAATCGCCCGCCAGATCGGCGGGCAGACGGGACGCGGGCGCTCAACGGGAGCGATCGACCGCATGAGCGAGCTTCGCCTCTCCGGTATCGAGTCTGGCTCCACCGTTCTGGAGATGCATCTTGGCGACAGCGGGTCTCTGTTGTTGCCGAGTGGCGACGAGGAGAGGGTTGCAGAGAGGTTCGAAGAGGTGTTCGTCGCGCTCGCCACCAACAGCTCACCGTCATGGGCCGACGCTGCCGTGAAGGCGGCGATCGGCAAGGTGGCCTATCAAGTGAGGGCCAGCGGAGCGAAGAGCGTGACGGCCTACCGCGGAGTCGGTGAACCCTTGACGCCCTGGCAGGTTGTTGACGTCGGTAGCTTCGATCTTCGCGTCTGGAGGCCTGTGGAGGAACGCGACACTGACCGCATCACGATGACCGGACACCTCGACAAGGTCGACCTGCGGGCCCGCCGATTCCGTGTACGCGATGACGTCGGACATGACGTCACCTTGGAGGATGTCGTCGATGTCGACGCAGCGGCACAGCTCATCGGGAAGCGCGTCGTTGCGAGTGGTGTCGCCGAGCGCGAGCAGGGACGCGTGATCCGCATCATCGAGCCCGTGTTGGTCCACGAGGTTCTTCCCGCCGACTGGTTTGTGGATTCCGGAACCGGGGTGGGCGTAGGTGGTGCTGTCGTGCCCGGCGCGATCACAGGCATCGCCGATCGGGAGATTGACGACTTCCTGGCGGAGATCCGCGGTTGAACGACACAGGTGTCAATATGACCAACCTGGTGTTGATCGACACCGACGTGTTCTCCAAGGTGTTCGCCGGGTCGGCAGGGAGTCCTCAACGACAGACGTGGGCAGCAGCCCTGGCGGGCCGCACGATCGCGATCGCCGTCCAAACAGAGGTTGAGCTTCGCGCTTGGCCGTTGCTCTACAAGTGGGGTGCAACAAGAACCGCCGTGCTTCACGCGCAGATCGCAGCGCTCGGCACCATTCAGGTAACGCAGCTTGTGCAGGAGTCATTCGTCGCCCTGACCGTGTGGGCCAAGGGAAGCGGCCATGCCATCCACGGCAAGGCGCACACCGCTGATCGCTGGATCGCGGCGACCGCACTCGCCTACGACCTCGAGCTTGCGGCGGGTGACGGCATCTATCACGACGTGAAGGACCTGCGGCGCTACCCCGGTGTCCCCTGACTCAAATCGCCGTTGCTGACAAGTCACGAGCGCCGGGGTTGAACTCGCTCCGTCGTCGCCGCCCAGGGGAACCTTGCCAGGGCAATCGGTGAGCAGAACAGAAATCTCCCCTACAGGGTTGACAATCGAACGTATGTTCGATAGAGTTCATTTCATGAACGACGCCCTCGAACTCCTCGACCTCGCCGTGTGCGGGGTGGCGATGTTCCCGCCGTCGGGTCTGCTCGATGTCGATCTGCGCGACGCTGTGGTCGGCATTCAACGTCATATCGACCGATTGAAGGTGATCCACTCGGGCCTGGTGAACGAGGCCGATCAGCGCCGCATGTGGGATGGCAGCGGGGCGCGCGACATGGCCGACTGGTTGGCGGGCAAGACCAAGACCTCGCATGGCGACGCGGCCTCGCGGGTGCGGCTGGGCGCGGCGCTGAAGGCATCGAACGCGTTGAAGAAGGCCGCCGAGGACGGCGAGCTGTCGGCGGCAACCGCCGAGTCGCTGTCGGGTGCGGTCACCGACCGGCCGGCAGGCGCCAGCGAAGCCGACGTCGACGAGTTGGTCGATGCCTGCAAGGGCGCCGACCCGCGCGAGGCCAAGGCTGCCGCCGACAAGTGGAAGGACACCTACTCGACCGAGACACCCGAGCAGGCCGAGCAGCGTCGGCGCGACAAGCGCTCGCTCACCACCCGCAACCTCGGCGACGGCATGGGGCAACTGCTCGCCGTGCTGCCGCTGCACGACCTACGGCAAGTGACCAACTCGATCTCGAATGTCGCCGGCAAGCCGTGCGCGGCCGACGGGCGCACCACCGAGCAGCGCATGGCCGACGGCCTGGTGCAGCTGGCTGTGGCCCACGCCAAGGGGGAAGTGAAAGGTGGCCGCGAGAAGCCCACCCTCCTCATCATCGCCACGGCCGACACCTACACCGGTCGCAGCGACGAGCCTGGGGCCACCGCCCACGGCGACCCGGTGCCGGCCCACGTCGTCCGCTTACTCGCCGAGCAGGCCAACCTGCAGCGGGTGCTGCTCGCCGGCTCGCAGATCATCGACCTCGGGCGCGAAGTGCGCTATGCAACCGAGGCCCAGTACCGAGCGCTCGCCGTGCGCGACGGAGGCTGCCGGTGGGACGGCTGCAAGATCCCGGCGGCGTGGTGCGACATCGACCACCTGCTCGCCTGGGACGACGACGGCCCCACCGATCTACGCAACCTGGTGATGTGGTGCCGCCACCACCACACCGAAAAACACCGGCCAGGGGTGACCGTGCTCGGTGATGCCCACGACCTGCGCCTGCGGCTGATCGACGGCACGATCGTGCACTGCCCGCCCCAAGGTGCGGCGGCCACACGACCACGAACGAAGGCGGCGGCCTGACGCCCCAACCCACCAACGGGTAGCCGGCTCGCAGCGCCACGGTGCGCGAGCCGGTACGGGCGCGTCCACGGGGTGGGGCGAGGGGTACGGGGCGAGGGGCAAGCGGGGCGTGCGGGGGTGCACACGGCCGGTCAGGGCGAGGGGCAACTAACTCTTGCCCGCCAGGACATCGTTCCGCTGGGGTGGAGGTGGTTGGGCCGCCAGGACATCGTTCCGCTGATGGAGGCCGAGTTCCGCCAGGGCATCGTTCCGTCTAGCGCAGGATGCGGG
>CAUJEE010000184.1 GCA_963169215.1 Actinomycetota bacterium | reverse complement strand
GAGATCAAGTCGGGCTACGGGCTCGAGGTGCCGCACGAGCAACGGTTGTTGTCGGTTGCGCGAGGCATCACCCCCGAGACCACCTTTCTCGGTGCCCATCTGGTGCCGCCCGAGTACGAGGGCCGCGCCGACGACTACGTGGCGCTCGTGTGTGGCGAGATGCTGGCAGCGGCCGCCCCGCACGCGCGCTGGATCGACGCCTTTTGCGAGGTCGGTGCGTTCGACGCGGACCAGTGCCGCGCCGTGCTGACCGCCGGTCGCGAGGCCGGGTTGGGGTTACGGCTGCACGCCAACCAACTGGGTCATGGGCCGGGCGTGCAGCTGGCGGTGGAGATGGGCTGCGCCTCGGCCGACCACTGCACCTACCTCTCGGACGACGACATTGCCGCGCTGGCGGCGAGCGACACGGTGACCACCTTCCTGCCGGCGACGGACTTCAGCACCCGCCAGCCCTACCCCGACGCCCGCCGGGTGATCGATGCCGGTGCAACTGTCGCGTTGGCCACGAACTGCAACCCGGGCAGCAGCTACACCACGTCGATGTCGTTCTGCATCGCGCTCGCCGTGCGCGACCTGAGGATGACGCCCGAGGAGGCAGTGCAGGCCGCGACCCTCGGCGGGGCCGAGGCGCTGCGGCGCACCGATGTGGGTCGGGTGGCACCCGGCGCTCGGGCCGATCTCGTGCTGCTCGATGCCCCCTCGTACGTGCACCTGGTCTACCGACCGGGCGTGCCGCTGGTGCACACCGTGATCGAGGCCGGCGTGGTCGAGGTGATCTGATCCGGCCGGTGTGATCGCGGCGTGTCGCCGCTCAGCTGTGCGCGCGAGGGCGCACTCGGTCGACGACGGCGACCGCGATCACCACGATGTACAGCACCACGGCGAGCACCAGCCGCCAGTCGGAGATCACCTCGTTGCGGTACCACGCGAGGGCGAGGAGACCAACTGCGCCGAGCGGGGCACGGTAGTGGGCTCCGGCGTTGGGTGCGCGGCGGATCAGATCGACGATGGCCGTGATCGCGATGGCCGGTGCGAACAACTCCACGTAGAGCACCTTCGGGGCGGCCACGAGCACGTGCTCCACCCCGTCGATGATCGCCAGCGCGGACGCGATGGCGAGTGCGGCGATCACCGCCGTGACGGCAAGGGCGAACCGGCTGGTGGAGGCGGGGGAGGACGACATGCACCGACGAACGTACCACCGCTCAAGGTCCCCGATCAGGCCGGGATCAGGGTTGTCGCACGTCGTGGTAGCGTGCGAGTCATGGGATCCAGGCGGAACCTTCGGACGGCGGTGGCACTCGCGTCGCTGCTGACGATGATGGCCGCCTGCTCCGACGCATCCACCTCGGTGCCGACAACTGCGCCAGTTCTCATTACCACTATCGAAACCGTGAACACAACGGAAGCTGTCGCGGCAACCGACATCGTCGGAGGTAGGGCCACGGTCGTGCACGCATCCGTCGACGATGCATCGCTTACCGGGTTCACGATCGGCCCCACCGATGCTGACGTGGCAGTGATGGAGATGGAGCGACGGCTCGGGCCGGCCAGCGCTGACTCCGGCTGGGTGCCGGTCGCCGAGTCGTTTCACTGCCATCTCTACGCCGAGAGTCGAACGGTGTGGTGGGGCGACATCGCCCTCTCCTTCGGCCGTGCCCCTGTCGTTGTCAGTCCCGGGTACGAGAACAGTGACTACCTTGAAGGGTGGTCAGTCGGGGTGGTCGACACGTTCCGCACGGTGCCGCTCCTTGGCGGCCCGGTCGCCCCGCTCGTCGAGGTGGTGCTCGACGGAACCCTTGAGGTGGGGTCCTCCGACGCAGACCTCGCTCGTCTCGTTGACGAGAGCGGGTACCGCTACTTCGATGGTTTCTTACACGGCCGTTCGTACTTCCTCCTCGCGGTGAACGTCGAGGCCGGAGCCGTGGCCGGCTTCGGAGTCAACCCGATCGAGTGCTACGACGACACGTCAGGGGTCTGACCTCGCCTCGGGCCGTTGACGCGTCCGACAGAGGTGAACTGGCGACGACTGTGGCCTCCTGCGGCCGAGGCTCCGGAGCAACAGCGCGGGCTAGCCTCCGACTGTGGCGACTCCCGACGTGCTCCTGCCCGCACTCGCCGGCGCCAGGGGCGACCGCAACGACGCCGTTTCCGTCGCGGGTGACTCGATCTCGTGGGAGGCCCTCTCCGGTGCGGCACACGCAATCGGACGCTCGATCCAGGGCGCTGCGGTGGTCGCTGTCGAAGCCACGCCGACACTCTCCACCGTGGTCGCGATCACCGCTGCGCTCGCCGCGGGAGTGCCGATCGCTCCGATACCGCCGGACTCGGGTGAACGTGAGCGCGAGCACATCCTGCGTGACTCTGGTGCCACCCTTCTGCTGGGCGAGCCGTCGTGGGAGCACAACGACCTGCCGGTGGTGCCCCTCTCGCCCCACGCTCACGGCCCCGGGAGGCTTTCCGAGCCGGCTGCCAATGCGCCGGCGCTGATCGTCTACACCTCGGGTACCACCGGACTGCCGAAGGGTGTGGTGCTCTCCCGGCGAGCGCTGGCCGCAGGCCTCGACGGTCTTGCCGAGGCCTGGGCGTGGACGCCCGACGATGTCCTCGTGCACGGGCTGCCCCTGTTCCACGTGCACGGCCTCGTGTTGGGCGTGCTCGGCGCGCTCAGGGTGGGCAGCCGCCTGGTGCACACCGGGCGACCCACCCCTCAGGCGTACGCGGACGCGGCTGATGGCGGCGGCAGCCTGTTCTTCGGGGTGCCCACGGTCTGGGGGAGGGTGTGCGCCGAACCCACCGCGGCCGAGCGCCTGCGCCGGGCGCGCCTGCTGGTCTCTGGCAGCGCGGCCTTGCCGGTGCCCGTGTTCGCCGAGCTCCAGCGGCTCACCGGGCACTCGCCGGTGGAGCGCTACGGGATGACCGAATCGCTCATCACCCTCTCCGCCCGCGCCGACGGTGAGCGCCGACCTGGCTGGGTGGGTGTGGCGATCGCCGGCGTCGACACGCGTCTGGTGGACGAGCAGGGCGCGATGGTGGCGCACGACGGCGAGACGATCGGCGAGCTGCATGTCGCCGGTTCCACGATGTTCGACGGCTATCTCGGCAAGCCCGACGCCACCGCCGCCTGCTACGACGGCGAGTGGTTCCGTACCGGTGATGCCGCGGTCATCGACGCCGGCGGCTTCCACCGCATCGTCGGACGCCAGTCGCAGGACATCATCAAGACGGGCGGCTTCAAGGTGGGCGCGGGCGAGGTGGAATCGGTGCTGCTCGGTCATCCGGCCGTGCAGGAGGTCGCCGTCGTGGGCCTGCCCGACGATGACCTGGGGGAGCGCATCGTCGCCTTCGTGGTGGCCGACGACGTGAGCGAGCGCGAACTCATCGAGCACGTCGCTGACCAGCTCAATGCCCACAAGCGGCCCCGGGCAGTCGTGTTCGTCGACGAGTTACCACGCAACGCAATGGGCAAGGTGCTGAAGAAGTCACTGAAGGGGTAGCGATACCCCTAGGGGTATGTATATGATACCCCCATGGGTATTGACGCCAACCTGGACCACCCCGTTCCGCACCCCGACCTCGAGCGTGGCCACCACCATGAGGGCAAGCCTGGCCTGCTGTCGCGGATCGCCCGCTTCAGCGCCAAGCGGCGCAAGCTCGTGATGATGGTGTGGCTGCTGCTCGCCCTCGGCGCGGCACCGTTGGCGATCACGCTGAACGGGGCGCTGTCGGGTGCCGGCTGGGACGCGCAGGGGAGCACCTCGCAGAAGGTGCGCGATGAGTTGCGGCTCGACTTCCCTCAGATGAGCGACAAGGTCGCCTATGTGGTGTACCAGCAGGACACGCCGTTGGCTGATGGGGCCGCCGGGCTCGACACCGTGCTCGCCGAACTGGCCGATGCCCCCGGCACGCTCGGGGCCACCGATCCGCGCACGATGCCCGCCGAGGCGGGGCTGCTGGCCCGCGACGGCATGACCGCACTCGTGCCGGTGGCGCTCGAGGGCGACGTCGATGCCGACCTGCCCGAGAACGCCGGCGCGCTCGGCGAGTACGTCGCCGACATCGAACTGCCGGAGGGCGCTGTCGCCGAGGTCACCGGCGAATGGTCGATGTGGAGCGACTTCAACGACAGCAACGAGGAAGCCCTCCACCTGGCCGAGCTGTTGTCCGGCCTGCCGAGCATCCTCTTGCTGCTGGTGGCGTTCGGCAGCGCGATCGCCGCCGGTCTGCCCCTCATCCTCGCCGTTTCAGGTATCGCCACCGGGTTCGCGTCGCTGCATCTGCTCGGCAACCAGATGCCCGTGTCGGTGTGGTCGATGAACTTCGCGATGATGCTGGGCCTGGCCGTGGGCATCGACTACAGCCTGTTCATCGTCAGCCGCTACCGCGAGGAGCGTGCGGAAGGCGCCGACGCGATCGACGGCGTGGCCAACACGCTGGGCACCGCAGGCAAGGCCGTCTTCCTGTCGGCGCTCACGGTGGTGTTCTCGCTGGCCGCGGTGTTCGTGGTGCCGGTGATGGTGTTCCGCTCGATGGCGCTGGGGATGATCCTGTCGGTGGTGGCGGTGGCGCTGGCATCGCTCACCCTGCTGCCCGCGGTGCTGGTGGCCCTCGGTGACCGCGTGCTGCGCACGCGCAAGAACAAGAACCCGCACCATGAGGAGAACCCCGACATCGCGGCCGAGAGTCGCTGGGCCAAGCTCACCGCCGGCGCGCTGCGCAAGCCCGGCCGCACGCTGGCCATCGGCGTGCTCGTGCTGGCCGCCCTCGCTGCCCCCGCGATCGGCCTGCGCCTGGGCATGCCCGGGCCACGCGTGG
>CAUJEE010000183.1 GCA_963169215.1 Actinomycetota bacterium | reverse complement strand
GCGAGCAGCGCCACGACCAGCGCCACGACCAGCGCCACGGGCAACGCCACGACCAACACCACGGGCAACGCCACAGCCACGGCCACGCTCGGCGGTAGTCTCGCCGCTCATGGCCGACCTGCCCCGCTTCGACCGCAAGATGAGCGATGCCGAAGGACTGATGTGGCGTCTCGACAGGGACCCCCACCTCACCAGCACCTTCGCCAACGTCACCGTCGTCGACCGGTTGCCTGACACCGCCAGACTGCGCCAGCGGATGGAGCGGGCGACGTGGGTCGTGCGTCGCCTGCGCCAGCGCGTGCAGCCCGTGCCGGCCAACCTCTCCGCACCGATGTGGGTCGACGATCCCGACTTCGACATCGACTACCACTTCCGCCACATCGCCCTCCCGAAGCCGGGCACAATGCGTCAACTGCTCGATCTCGCCAACCTGATCGCGTGGGACAGCTTCGACCGCACCCGACCGCTGTGGCAGTTCTGGGTGGTCGACGGGCTGCGCGGCGGGAAGGGCGCGCTCATCGAGAAGCTGCATCACACCATCGTCGACGGCGAAGGCGGCGTTCAGCTGGCGATGCAGTTCCTCGACCTCGATCGCGACGCACCCGAACCGCCGCCGCTCGAACCCGAGCAGATGACCACCGAGCAGGCCGATGATACCCCGCCAGATCTGTGGCGCGAGCTGGTCTCGGGCAGCCTGCGTTTACCGCTCGGGCTGTTCCGGCAGGTGCGCGACCTGCTCGCCGACCCGAGCGGTATTTCCGACACCGGCAGCGCTGCCGCCGACACCGTGCGCAACGTGCTGGCGCAACTCGGCGACACCGACGCGGCCCGCTCGCCGCTGTGGACCGCCCGCTCGCTGCGGCGGCGGATCGAGGTGCTACGCGCCCCGTTCGACGAGACCCGCCGCGCGGCCAAGCAGCTGGGCGGCACCCTCAACACCGCGTTCCTCACTGCCGCCGCGGACGCGGCCGGCGCCTACCACCGCCGCCTCGGCGCACCGGTCGGCGAGCTGCGGGCGAGCATGGCAGTGAGCACGCGCACCGAACAGTCGGGCACCAACGCATTTTCGTTGGCGCGCATGTTGGTGCCAACCGGCCCGATGCCGATCGACGAACGCTTCGCGGCCATCCACGCCGCCGCCGAGGAGGCCCGCCACTCCAGCCAGGCGGTCTCGCTCGACACGGTCGCCGCCGTCACCGCGACGTTGCCGACGGCGTTGATCTCACGCATCACCCGTCAGCAGGCGCAGACTGTCGACTTCGCCACCAGCAACGTCCGCGGTTCGCGGGAGCCGCTCTACCTGGCAGGGGCCAAAGTGCTGGAGAACTACCCGATCGGCCCACTGCTCGGCGTCGCGTTCAACCTCACCCTGCTCAGTTACGCCCACAGCCTCGACATGGCGGTCAACATCGATCGCGCCGCGGTAGCCGAACCGGAAATGCTGCGCGCCTGTTTGGTCAAGTCGTTCAAGTCGCTGGCCGCTGTCGCCGGGTGACCGCCAAGATGGCAGCGACGACAGGTTCTCAGACCGTGGCCGCGACCTTGTCGGCTGCCGCCCCACCCGTTGCCGTGCCCTGCGCCGGGGGCATGGTGAGCAGCGAACGCACGTCGAGCAACACGTCGGTGACCTCCCCCGCCGACACCAATTCACGAGTCATCATCTGACCGAGGGCCTTGTCGATCACTCGCACGGCTTCGGTGACGATGGCTTCGGTGGTCTCGGTCATCGGGGTGTCTCCTTCGTGGCGGTGTTGAACGCGAACGTACCTCGCGCGCGTCACTTCCACCGGGCATGGTATCGGGCTCGCCTACGATCCCGGCATGGATCTCGACGGCAAGCACACCATCGTCACCGGCGCCGCCGGCGGAATCGGGGCGGCCCTCGCCGCCCGCTTTCACGCAGCCGGTGCCAAGGTGGTCGTGGCCGACGTGCAGACCGCCGGAGTGACCGAGTTGGCGGCTCGTCTCGACCAGTCGCGCCCGGGCAGCGCGCTCGCCGTCACTGCCGACATCGGTACCGAGGAGGGCAATGTCGCGCTGATCGAGGAGGCGAGAGCTGCTTTCGGCGAGGTCGACCTGTTCTTCGCCAACGCCGGTATCGGTGGCGGCACCGACCCGATCACCACCCCAGAGGCTTCATGGATGGCAGCCTTCGCGGTCAACGTGCACGCCCACCGTTGGGCAGCCAAGCACCTGCTACCGGTGTGGTTGGCGCGTGGCGAGGGCTACTTCTGCTCCACCGCATCGGCCGCTGGGCTACTCAGCCAGATCGGATCGGCCCCCTACACCGCCACCAAGCATGCCGCCGTGGCCTTCGCCGAGTGGCTCGCGATCACTTATGGCGACGCCGGTGTGCGGGTGAGCTGCCTGTGCCCGCAAGGGGTCAACACGGCCATGCTGCGCGCCGGTGATTCCCCCGACGCAGGCATCTCCAGTGCCGTCGTGCGCTCGGCCGGAACGGTTCTGGAGCCGGCAGCAGTCGCCGAAGTGGTGCTCGAGGCAATCTCCGCCGAGCGCTTCCTGATCCTTCCCCACCCGGAAGTGCTCGACTACTTCCAGCGCAAGGCAGCCGATCCCGACCGCTGGATCGCGGGGATGCGCAAGCTGCAGGCGCGGATCGCCGCGCGGCGATGATCGACGCGGCCACCATCCACCGCCTCGGGCTGAAGCCGGGCGAACCGGTGCGATTTCGGCGCGGGGAGACGGGCCGTTGGTACACCGGCAAGATGTCCGGTGTTGCCGTCGACGGCAGCATCACCGTCTACGACGCGAACGGCAACGCCCGCAGCCTGCGCCCCGAACGCGTCGAAGTGCGCCGACCAGGTGGTCGCGGCCGGCTCACCTGGCAGACGGTGAGCGATGTGGCCATCACTTGGGAACAGTTGCAGTTGTTCTGACCAGATCGCCGAATCGGATGGCAGCACCCACTGCCAGACGATCAGTTGGTCTTGGCCTTGGACATCGCCCGCTGCAGGACGACATCGAGCAGGCTGAGCACCGTCTCCTTGACCTGCACGCGACCACGGGCGTCGGTGCTCACTACCGGCACCTGCTCGGCGATCGACAGCGCCTCGCGAATCTCGTCGAGGGTGTGGTACATCTTGCCCCCGAAGCGGTTGATCGCCACCACGAACGGCAGATCGCGGTGCTCGAAGTAGTCAAGCGCAGGGAACGAGTCCTCGATCCTTCGGCTGTCGACGAGTACGACGGCCCCGAGGGCACCTTGGATCAGGTCGTTCCACATGAAGCCGAAGCGATCCTGCCCCGGCGTACCGAACAGATACAGGACGATTGCGTCGTCGACTGCCACCCGCCCGAAGTCCATCGCCACCGTGGTGGTGGTCTTGGTGTCGACCGAGCCGCGGTCGTCGACATCCTCACCGATGGTGGTCATCGCCGCTTCGGTGGTGAGCGGAACGATGTCGCTGATCGCGCCGACGAAGGTGGTCTTGCCGACACCGAACCCGCCGGCGATGACGATCTTCACCGGGATCGGGCCGGAAGCGGTACGGGCGGGGGATTCAGAGTGAACGGACACCGGCGATCAACCTCGTGATCAGGAGCACGTCGTCGGCGACGTTCGTGCTCGGTTGGAACGACTCGAGCAGCCCTTCGGCCACCATGTCGGCGGCCACGACGCGCACCACGCCGATCGGGATGCGCATCAGAGCGGACAGTTCGGCCACCGACAGCGGCTCGCTCTGGCAGCGGCGGAGGATGTCGGCGCGCTCGAACCTCTGCGCTGTCAACCCTTCGCGTCCGGCAGCGGTGGTCTGCAGCATCGTCTCGAACTCGAGCGGGGCGGACGCATGGGCCCGCCCGCCGGTGATCGCATAGGCCCGCACCCCTTGCGGCTGGGGGTGATCGCCCTCGGGGATCGGCTTGATCAGCCGCTTCCTGTCGAGGAACGGGCGCACCAGCTGCGCGGTGTCGTCCGGGTCGAACGAGTCGCTCATGTCACACCGCGACGAGCGAGTTCTTCAGCTCGGTGATCAGCGCCGGTGTGAGTTGCGCCCCGACCCGCTCGACGAGCAACGCGATCTCGAAGCCGACCTGGCCGAGATCGGAGTCGCGCGCAGCCACTACCCCGACGGTGGAGCCACCACCGATGGCCGCCACGAACAGATAGCCCTCGGACATCTCGACGAGCACCTGCATCACCGGGCCCTTGGCCAGCTCACCCGCTGCGCCGTGGGCCAGGGCACGCATGCCGGTGATGATCGCAGCAAGCTTGTCGGCCGCGGCCCGTTCCAGCTGCGCGCTGAGCGCAATCAACAACCCGTCGGACGACACGGCCACGGCCTGCTCCACGCCAGGTGTGCTGCGCACGAAGTTGGCCATCAACCAGTTGACGTTGCTCGCCTTCTCCGACAATGCCATTGGTACCTCTCCTCTTCGCGTGCGAACGGTGAACTACGACTCCGGGCCGCGCTGACGCCCGCGGTCGATGCCGCGCTGCAAGCTGGCGAGGGTGTTACGCACGTCGTCGGCGGGACGCAGGCCGGTGTCGGTCGGCATCGTGCCGAGCTCGGGCATCTGCGCGCCACGGACTCGACGAGTGAGTCCGGCGTCGGTGATCGTCGGCTCCACCGGAGCGCTGTCCGCGGCCGGGACGGGCGGCCAATCGGTATCCGGCAACTGATCGAACACCGTTGGAGCGGCCGCGGCCGGCGCGGCAGCTTCGACGGGAGGAAGCACCGCAGTGGTCGCCATCGACCCGTCACCGCGGGGTGCCCCCGCCGTCGCCGTGGGAAGGGGCTCGCTGAGCCGCTCACCGACATCGGCGGGAATCGGACCCACGCCGGTGCCGGGTGAAGCGATCGGCTCGAGGATCGATGCCGGCAGACGCACCACCGCCGTCACCCCGCTGCCGCCGGGTGTGGTGGTGAGCATCACCTTGATGCCGTGTCGGTCGGCCAGTCGGGCGACCACTTGGAAGCCGAGCATCTTCGTGGTCTCCCGGTCGAAGGCCGCCACCTCGCCCATGCGCCGGTTGGCGTCAGCCAACTCTTCGGGGGTCATGCCCAGGCCGTAGTCGAAGATCGCCAGCTGATGGCCGTCGGGCACCGCCCGGCCGACCACCGTCACCGGGCTGGTGGGCGGCGAGAAGCTGGTGGCGTTCTCCAGCAGTTCGGCGAGCAAGTGGGCCACGTCGCTGGCGATCGAGCCGACGACACCGACCTCACCGAGCTCGGCGAGCTCGACCTGGCCGTAGTTCTCCACCTCGGACAACGCCGCTCGCACCACGTCGCCGAGGGCCACCGGCGGCGACCACAGGCGGGTTGGTTCGGCGCCGGCGAGCACCAGCAGCGACTGCGCGTTCCGTCGCATACGGGTGGTGAGGTGGTCGAGCCGGAACAGGTTGTCGAGCGCCTCCGGGTCGCGCTCGCCTTCCTCCAGGGAGGAGATGAAGCCGAGGGTTCTGCCCAGCAGGTTCTGGTTGCGGCGGGCGATGTTGGTCAGGTTCTGGGAGACCACGCGCCGGGCGGTGGCCTGCTCGCCGGCCAGGTCGAGGGCCACGTTCTGCACCGCGTTGAAGCTGGCTGCGATCTCGGCCAGTTCGTCATTGGTGCCAGTGTCGAACGGCGCGAGATGGGCTGCGCTCTGATCCTGGTCGTCGCCTGCCTGGAGCGCATTCACCGCATCCGGGAGTTCTTTCTCGGCCACGGCACGGGCGCGAGC